>NZ_JBXAHA010000002.1:0-515988 GCF_058794615.1 Cupriavidus sp. GW823-FHT07A04 | reverse complement strand
CCCCCCTCCCCCCCCCCCACCGCCCCCTCCCCCCCCCCCAATGCGAGGTAGCCGCCCGACAGCATGATCAGCACGATGCCCGCCAGCGCGATGCCATCGGGCGGGCGCTGGAAGACAAAGGTACTGATCAGCACGGCGAGCAGCAGTTGAAAGTAATTGAGCGGCGCGAGCGTGGAGGCGGCAACGCGCCGGAAGGCGGCCAGCAGCAGCAACTGGGCCAGGCCGCTGCAGGCGCCACCGGTCATCATCAGCAAGATGTCGGGCGCGGGCGGCATGACCTCAGGCAGCGTCGCCAGCGCCGGCACGCCGGTCACCACCAGGCAGATCAGCGCGGTCCAGGCATAGAGCACCGGCCCGGCGACCACGCCGGCCAGCCGGCGCGTCAGCAGCTGGAAGGCGGCGTAGCATACGGCCGAGACCATCATCAGCACCGTGCCCACGAGCGGCAGGTCGCCGCCGGGCCGCACGATCAGCAGCATGCCGCCAAAGCCGGCCAGCACCGCCGCCCACTGCGCGCGCCCCACCCGTTCGCCCAGCACCGCCGGCGACAGTGCCACCATGATCAGCGGCGCGGTGAAGTAGATGGCGGTGGCCTCTGCCAGAGGCATGTGCACCAGCGCGGCCATGAAGCAGCTCGCCACGATCCCAAGCGCCAGCCCGCGCGCCAGCAGCAGCCACTTGCAGGGCGTGCGCCACAGCTTCAGGTCGCCTTCGCGCACCAGCCACACCAGCGCGATGACGCTTACCGACACATAGCGGGTGAGGTTCATCATGGGCGCCGAGTGGTCGCGCAGCATCCATTTGCAGAAGGCGTCGTAGCTGGCAAACGCCACCAGCGCGCAGAAGAACAGCGCGATGCCATCGCGGCGCGCACTCGCCGTGGTGAGCCGTAGCGAAGGATTGGCCGGGCCGGTCATCAGGCTGCAGCCTTGTTGCCACCATGGCCGCTATTGCTTCCCTTGCTGCCGGCCGGGAGCTCACGCTCCAGCGCCACCATGGCGCGCTCGAACCGCGCGAACAGCTCGTCGATCTGCGCCTCGGTGATGATCAGCGGCGGGCAGAACGCAATGGTGTCGCCCATGGCGCGCACGATCAGGCCGTGCTCCTGCGCCAGCTGAGCCAGGCGCGGGCCAGCCTTCAGGGCCGGGTCGAAGGCGCGCCGCGCCGCCGGATCCGCCGCCAGTTCGACCGCGCCCAGCAGGCCGACCCCGCGCACCTCGCCCACCAGCGCTCGCCCGGCATAGGCCCGCAGCGCTTGCTGGAAGTGGGGCGCGATGGCGTTCACGTGATCGAGGATGTGGTCATCCTCATAGACGCGCAGCGTCTCCAGCGCCACCGCCGTAGTGACCGGATGGCCCGAGTAGGTGAAGCCATGGCCGAAGGTGCCGATCTTGCCGCTGTTGGCGGCAATGGCCGCATGCACCTTCTCCGACACCATCACCGCCGAGATCGGCATGTAGCCGGAGGACAGCGCCTTGGCGCAGGTGAGGATGTCGGGCCGCATGCCGTAGGTGGTGGAGCCAAACATCGCGCCGGTCCGGCCAAAGCCGCAGATCACCTCGTCGGCGATCAGCAGGATGTCATGGCGGCGCAGCACGGCCTGGATCTCGGCAAAGTAGGTGGCTGGCGGCACGATCACGCCGCCCGCGCCCATCACTGGCTCGGCGATGAAGGCGCCGATGGTGTCCGGGCCCCCCGCCTGGATCAGTGCTTCGAGCTCCTGCGCCAGGCGGCTGGCGAACGCCGCCTCGCTCTCGCCCGGCGCGCCGTAGCGGTAGTGGTGCGGGCAGCCAGCGCGCAGGATGCGGTCGATGGGCAGGTCGAAATCGCGGTGATTGGCCTGCAGGCCGCTCAGGCTCGCCGCTGCCACGGTGACGCCGTGATAGGCGTTGGTGCGCGCGATGATCTTTTTCTTGTCCGGTTTGCCGATGGCGTTGTGGTAATACCAGACCAGCTTCACGGCGGTGTCATTGGCCTCCGAGCCGGAGTTGGCGAAGAACACCTTGGACATCGGTACCGGCGCCATCGCCACCAGCTTCTCGGCCAGCATGATGGCCGCCGGGTTGGAGCGATGGTTGAACGTGTGATAGTAGGGCAGCGTGCGCATGGCCTGCACGCCGGCCTCGATCACGCGCGCATGGCTGAATCCGAGCGAGCTGCACCACAGGCCGGACATCCCCTCCAGGTAGCGCTTGCCCTGGTCGTCCTCCACATAGATGCCGTCGCCTTTGGTGATGACGAGCGGGCCGACGCCGGGGTGGGCGGCCAGGTTGGTAAAGGGATGCAGATGGGCCGCGATATCGTCTGCGGCAAGGGCGGCGTGGGAGGGCAAGGCGACGGTCATGTCAGTGACGTCCTGTTGTTGGTATCGGGTGTGTCGGAGTGCTGGGGCAGCGGCATGCCAAGGTCAAACGCGTCAATATCAATATCCCTGTGCCGGGTCGACTGCCACGGCAGGTCGCTGCCCGCGGCGCAGCTGGGCCAGATTATCCAGCGTCTGGCGCGCGATCGTCGCCGGATCGGTGCGGGCCGCCACATGCGGCGTGACGTTGATGCGCGGATGCCGCCAGAACGGATGCCCGGATGGCAGCGGCTCGTGCTGGAAGGCATCCAGCGTGGCCGCGCCCAGCGTACCGTCGTCCAGCGCGCGCAGCAGGTCGGCCTCGACCAGGTGGCCGCCCCGGCCTACGTTGATCAAGTGCGCGCCGCGCGGCAGGCGGGCGAACAGGTCCGCGCACAGGAAACCCTGCGTCTGCGCGGTGAGCGGCAGCAGGCAAACCAGCGCGTCGCAGCCCGCCAGGAAGGCATCCAGGCCGTCCTGGCCGTGGAAGGCTTCCACGCCCTCGGGCAGGTCCGCCTTGGGGCTGCGGCTCCAGCCGCGCACCGCATAGCCCACCGCCTGCAGCGCGCGGGCGCTGGCAATGCCCAGCGTGCCCAGCCCCGCAATGCCCACCCGGTGCCGCGACGGCGCCACGATGGGCTGCTCTTGCCACTGCCCGGCCGCCGCGCTGGCCAGATAGGCGCCCATGCTGCGCTGGTGCTGGATCACGGCCCACGTCACGTAGGCCGTCATGGTGCCCGCCATGGCGGTATCCACGATGCGGCAGACGGTTGGCCCTGGCGGCAGGTCCGGATCGCTGCGCAGGTGGTCGATGCCCGCGCCCAGCGACTGCACCAGGCTCAGCTTGGGCATGGCCGCCAGCAAGCCGGGCGGGGGCGCCCAGCAGACCGCGGCATCGATGTCGTCAAGCGTGCCCAGGTCGGCGCCCACGCGCAGGTCCAGCCCGGGCGCCGCCGCGCGGAAGGCGGGTACCAGGTAGTGCATGTCGAGCACGCTGCTGAGCAGTGCCACACAGGGAGGCTTGGTTGTCGTCATGTCCATCTTGTTGCGTGTTCCGGCCAGATTGTCGAGGTCGGTGCGGGTCATGCGTAGCCCCCGACCGCTTGCAGGCGGGCTGGCTCTGGTGTTTCTGGTGTCTCGGGTGCCTGCGCTGCCTCCTGCACCCGGGTCAGGCGCGGGATGGCTTCGATCAGCTTGCGCGTGTAGGCATGCTCGGGTGCGCTCAGCACGCGAGCCGTCTCGCCGTACTCGACCACCTCGCCGCGCTGCATGACGGCGATCTTGTCGCACATCTGCGCGGCCACGCGCAGGTCGTGGGTGATAAAGACCATAGCCAGCTTGAACTGCTCGCGCACTTTGGCGAACAGCTCCAGCACCTGCGCCTGCACCGACACATCCAGCGCGGAGACGGGCTCGTCCGCCACCAGCAATTCCGGCTGCATCGCTAGCGCCCGGGCAATGCCGATGCGCTGGCGCTGCCCGCCGGAAAACTCATGCGGGTAGCGCTCGGCCGCCTCCGGCCCCAGCCCGACCAGCCCGAGCAGCTCCAGCGTGCGCGCCTGTGCCTCCTGGCGCGATACGCCCTGCGCGATGGGGCCGGCAGCGATGGCCGCACCGATCCGATGCCGGGGATTGAGCGAGGCATAAGGGTCCTGGAACACCATCTGCAGCTTGCCGCCCGCGCGCTGCAGCAGCCCGCCGCCTTGGGACAGGTTGCGCCCGTTGATCACGATGCGGCCGCTGTCGAACGGCGCCAGGCCCACGATGCAGCGGCCCACCGTCGATTTGCCGGAGCCCGATTCACCCACCAGCCCGAGCGTTTGCCCGCGCAGCAGCTCAAAGTTCACGTTGCGCGCGGCTTGCACCTCGCGCCCGCGCCGCAGCAGGCCGCCACCGGTGCGGTAGGTCTTGCACAGGTCCTGCACCTGCAGCACGCGGTTGACCTCCACCTGCACGGGCGGCTGGCGCAGGTGCCCGCCGGGAATGGCGCTGATCAGCTTGCGGGTATAGGAATGCTGCGGATCGGTCAGCACGCGCGCGGCCGGCCCGGTCTCGACGATGGTGCCGGTCTGCATCACCACCACCTGGTCGGCGATCTCCGACACCACGCCGAAATCGTGCGTGATGAACAGCACGGCCATGCCGCGCCGCTTTTGCAGCTCGCGGATCAGTTGCAGGATCTGCGCTTGCGTGGTGACGTCGAGCGCGGTGGTGGGCTCGTCGGCGATCAGCAGGCGCGGCTCCAGCGCCATGGCGCACGCGATCATCACGCGCTGGCGTTGCCCGCCCGACAAGCGGAAGGGGTAGCTGTCATACAGCAGCTCCGGATCGGGCAGGCCCACGTCGGCCAGCGCCGCCACGATGCGCTTGCGCTTCTCGGCCGCGCCCAGCCGCTGGTGCGCGTCGAACACTTCGGCGATCTGGTCGCCGATGCGCATGACCGGGTTGAGCGCCGTCATGGGTTCCTGGAACACCATGCCGATCTTCTGCCCGCGCAGCTCGCGCATGGCGTCGTCATCCAGCTGCAGCAGGTCCTGGCCCTCGAACAGGATGCGCCCGGCCACCGGCTCCACATGGGGCCGCGGCAGCAGGCCCATCACCGCATTGGCGATCATGGACTTGCCGGAGCCGGACTCGCCCACCACGCACAGCGTCTGGCCCGCTTCCAGCGTCAGCGAGGCTGCCTGCACCGCCAGCGCGCGGTCGCCGCCAGCAGGCAGGCGGATGCTCAGGTCCTGGATATCTAGTACCGGTGTGCTCATCGTCCACTCCCGCCAAGGCGCGCATTGAGCGCGTCGTTCAGGCCTTCGCCCACCATATTGAGCGCGAGCACCGTCAGCAGGATGGCCGTGCCGGGGAACACCGCCATCCACCAGGCCTGGCGCAGCACGGTGCGCGCCGAGCCCACCATATAGCCCCAGCTCATGTGGTTCGGGTCGCCGAGACCCAGGAAGCTCAGGCTGGATTCCAGCAGGATGGCGGTCGCCACCATCAGCGAGGCCATCACGACGATGGGCGAGCTGGCATTAGGCAGGATCTGCGACAGGATGATGCGCGGTGTCGATTGCCCGGCCAGCTTCGCGGCTTGCACAAAGTCGCGCTGGCGCAGCGTGAGGAACTCGCTGCGCACCAGGCGCGCCACCGGCGGCCAGGACACGATGGCGATCGCTGCCACGATGGAGCCGATGGACGGCTCGAAGATCGCCACCAGCACCAGCGCCAGCGCAAAGCTCGGCACCGCCTGGAACAGCTCGGTGAAGCGCATCAGCGCCGCATCGATCCACCCGCCGAAGTAGCCGGAAATGGCGCCCAGCGTCACGCCGATCAAGAGCGAGACCACCGTGGACACCACGCCGATCAGCAGCGAGATGCGCGCGCCGTGGATCACGCCCGCCAGGATGTCGCGCCCCATGGTGTCGGTGCCCATGGCAAAGCCGGGTTCCTGCATCGGTTGCAGGAACGGCTGCTGCACCATGTCCCAGGGATCATGCCCGGCCATCCACGGCCCGAACAGCGCGAGCACGGCAAAGCCCACCAGTACCACCATGCCGAGCACGGCTGCCTTGTTGCGGCAGAACCGCCGCCAGAAAGTGTTTTTCATTGCATCTCGATCCGCGGGTCGACCAGCGTGTAGACAAAGTCGGTCAACAGGTTGAACAACACGGCCATGGCCGCGGTGACCAGGAAGCAGCCCAGCAGCAGGTTGTAGTCACGCTGCAGCAGGGCGTCGAACATCAGGCGGCCAATGCCCGGCCAGGCGAACACCGTCTCGGTCAGCACCGCGCCGCCGATCATGCCGCCGGCCTGGATGCCGGCCAGCGTCACCACCGGCAGCAGGGCGTTGCGCAGGATGTGGGCGCGCTGGATGCGCCCGGGCCGCACACCCTTGGCGCGTGCGGTCTTGACGAAATCCATCTGCGCCACCTCCAACATCGAGGCCCGCGTCATGCGCGCATACACCGCCATGTAGAACAGCGCCAGCGTGAGCGCGGGCAGCACCAGGTGCGTGGCAATGTCGAACACCAGCGCCAGGCCATGCAGGTCCGCCCCCACGGTGAAGTAGCCAAAGCCGGGCAGCCAGTCGAGCTTGACCGAGAACAGCAGCACCGCCATCATCGCCAGCCAGTACAAGGGCGTTGCGTAGAACACCAGGGCGAACAGGGTGATGGCGTTGTCCACCCAGCTCCCCGCGCGCCGGCTAGCCCACGCCCCCAGCACCACGCCGAACAGCACGGAGAGCAAGAAGGCGCTGCCGGTCAGGATCAGCGTGGCAGGCAGGCGCTGCAGGATCAGGTCCAGCACCGGCTGCTGCTGGCGGTAGGAGTAGCCCAGGTCCAGGTGCACCACATGGCCGAGGTAAGTGGCAAGCTGCTCCGGCACCGGTTTGTCCAGCCCGAACTGCGTGCGCAACTGCGCCACGAACTGCGGGTCGGAGGCCCCGGCCTCGCCAGCCATCACCGAGACAGGGTCTCCCGGCGCGGCCCGGATCAGCAGGAAGTTGACGGTCGCGATGACCAGGATCGCGATCACGCCCTGTACCACCCGGCCTAGCATGCGCTGCGTACGACTCATGGCTTTGCCCCAGAGATAAAGATGACTGCCATCACGCCAGCCAGGCGCGGCCGATGCCGTCGTTCAGGCCGATGCCGGAACTGATGGGATTGTTGATGCGGCTGCGGTACAGCGTGGGGAAGTTGAGCTCGTGCAGCCACACCACCGGCATCTCGTCCACCAGGATCTTCTGCACTTCGTGGTAGATCGCTGCGCGCTTGGCGGGGTCGATCTCGCGCGCGCCAGCCTGGAACAACTCGTCGACCTTGGCGTTGCGATAGCCCTCCACATTGTTGAAGGGCGAGCCTTGCGCGATGTTGTCCGAAGTGTAGTTGCGCGCCACGCCCAGCGCCGGGTCACCGTACTGGTAGACATAGGTGAAGGCCAGGTCGTAGTCCCATTTGTTCAGCCGCTCGCCCCAGCCCGCCACGTCGGTGGGGGTCATCTCGATCTTTACGCCGGCCTGCTGCAGGTTCTGCCGAACGATCTCGGCGGAGCGGGTCCAGGTCTCGCCGTAGGGCAGGGGCAGCAGACGCAGGGTTTCGCCCTTGTAGCCGGATTCGGTCAGCAACTGCTTGGCGCGGGCCAGGTCGCGCGGATACTTGGCCACGTCGGTGCTGGCGTATTTGATATGGCTGTTGAAGGGGCCGGTGGCGCTCTTGGCATAGCCTTGCCATGCCACCTTGGCGATCGCGTCGCGGTCGATGGCAAAGGCCAGCGCCTGGCGGAACTTGATGTTGTCCATCGGCGCCTTGCGGTTGTTGACCCACAGCCACGAGTGCGGCGCGAAGAACTCCCAGCCCTTGGTGGTGACCTGCACGCCGGGCAGCTTGCTCAGGCGCGCCACGTCGAAGTACTCCACCGCGCCGCCGGGCACCAGGTCGACCTTGCCGGACTCGAACGCCGCGGCGCGCGCCGAGGCATCGGGGATCACGTGGAAGTACACGCTGTCGACCAGCGGCACGTCGGGCTGGTGATACGCGTCATTGCGCACCAGCTGGATGTACGAGCCGCGCACCCATTCCTTGAACTTCAGCGGGCCGGTGCCGATGGGCTTGGCGTTGGCCGGGTTGGTCAGGAAATCCGTGCCCTCGTAGATATGCTTGGGCACCATGGGCATGGTGCCCACTTCGAAGATGCCGAGGAACGGGCTGAACGGGTACTTCAGCTTGAACTCCACCGTGAGCGGGTCCACCGCGCGGATGCTCTCCACCGCCGCCAGGTTGGCGCGCAGCCGGGCGTGGGTCTTGCGCAGGAACACGTCGGCGGAGAACACCACGTCGGCCGCGGAAAACGGCTTGCCGTCATGCCAGGTGACCTTGGGCTTGAGCTTGAACGTGTACACGGTGCCAGCCGGGTTTACCGTCCAGGAGGTCGCCAGCGCTGGCTGCGGTTCCAGCTTTTCGTCGTAGCGCAGCAAGCCCTCATAGATGTTGCCGGAGATCAGCTGGGTGGGGCCGTTCTGGGTAATGCCGATCATCAGGCCGGAAGGCTCAGGCTGGACGAGCGCGTTGATCACGCCGCCCTTCTTGCCGGCCGCGAGGACGTGGAAAGGCACACCGGCGAGCGACAGCCCGGTGGTGGCAACACCCATTTTGATCAGTTGGCGACGATTCATTGCGGAACTCTCCTGGGGGCTAGGGATGGGTAACTGGCAAGACGGAACTGGCAACACAAAATGGCGAAAGCGCGCGGGGCGGGCAGGGCAGGCAGGGCGCTAGTCGCGGAACGACGTGGCAGCGGCCGGCTCCAGCCGCTCCCGCAAGGCGCGCCATTCCCGCGCGTACGGATCGGCCGCGCCGGGCAGGCGGTTGGTGTCGCCGCTCTCGTACTGGCGCGCGGTCTTCTCGCAAATGGCTGGCGGCACCGGATTGACGCGCTGGCCGCTGGACTGGATCGCCACCTGCACGCGGCAGGCGCGCTCCAGGTTGTGCATCAGGATGAAGGCCTCCGCCACGCTGCGGCCCAGCGTCACCAGGCCGTGATTGCGCAGGATCAGGGCGCGCTTGTCCGGGCCGAGATCGGCCACCAGGCGCACGCGCTCCTCGTGGTCCAGCGCAATGCCTTCGAAGTCGTGGTACGACACGCGGTCATGGAATTGCAGCGCCCACTGGTTGGAGGGCTGCAGGCCACACGCCAGTGACGATACGGCCACGCCCGCCACGGTATGCGTATGCAGCACGCAGACCGCGTCATGCCGGGCGGCATGCACGGCGCTGTGGATGGTGAAGCCCGCCGGGTTCACGTCTTGCCCCGGCGGGCCGCTGATGATGTTCCCATCCAGGTCGATGCACACCAGCGAAGACGCGGTGATATCCCGGAACAGCATCCCGAACGGGTTGATCAGGAAGCGGTCCTCGGTGCCCGGCACCCGGGCCGAGATATGGGTGTAGATGCTGTCGTCCATGCCGTACAGGGCGACCAGGCGGTATGCGGCGGCGAGATCCTCACGCACCTGTTGCTCGGCCTCGGAGATGGCGGGAACCAGGCGGGAAGAGACGTTGTTGCCCATGTTTGTGTTTCCTTGGATTGGCGATTAGGTCACTGTAGGTCGATGGTCAGCTGTCGACAGTTGGCACTTATACCGATTACGCAAAGTTCAGGCCACGTGTTCAATTTGCAGCCGCATATGTTGCAGTGCGAGATGCAAGGCGTTGATTTTCAAGGGAATGCGGGCTTGCCTTGGCGTGGATGGCGGGCTGCCGGGCGGCTTCGGCGGCTTGCCGGGGGAATGGTGCCATGCGCAAAAAATGGGCACCGGCAGCAGGGTTTCGGGATTGGCGAGCGGGAATGGGGCGCGGCGCACGGTTTGGTGGCGTGCAGAAAATCCAGCGTCGGGATAGGCGGCCAGGGTGTCCATGTGTCTCTTGTGACACATGGCGAGCGAGCAAGCGCGGCCTGGCGTGCTCGCGGGGCGCAGAAACGCCGCCGCCGGAAATATAAGAAGGGTTCCGGGCTGGAGTATGCGAAGATGCGCGCACAGCGGCGCTGCGAATACGCGCGGCCGGCTGTCTGGACCTGACCCCAGTCGCACCCACGACTTTCCGCCTGCGGCCTTGCCCCTGGTTCAGTTCTTTCCCGAAGCATGCTGCCTTCCCGCTGGCCTCAAGGCCACCACACGGCGGTCATGCCCGTCGTGTTTTCCGCTCGCTCTCACCCCTGCGCCGTCCAACCGCCAAGGCCCAACCCCCCAAGCCTCAGCCCCGGTAGCGGGCGCCAATTGTCCGTCATCGTACCGACACCGCACGCCATCCATGGCAACGTGCCCGTAGCGGTCAGGTCCATGCCAAACGGCGCGGCTACATTCGCATCGGGCTCGAAGATTCCGGTCCCCTGGCGAGGTATCGGCGGCGGCCTGGCCCATCACGCGGAGTCGGGAAAGGAGCGTTCCATGCTAGGAACCGTATTACTGGTCGTGCTGGTGCTTGTCTTGCTCGGTGCCATGCCGACCTGGCCGCATAGCCGTTCCTGGGGCTACATGCCCAGCGGCGTGCTGGGCCTGCTGCTGATCGTGGTGCTTGTGCTGGTGCTGATGGGCCGCCTATAGGCGAGAAAGAGGCGAGAAAGCTCGCCTTGGCGCAACAGTCCGCGAAGCGATCGCGTGATGGCCGGCAAGCTTCAGGCTTGCCGGCCAGCCGTTTTTAAGGAGGCGAACCCGTCTCCCGATCCCCGTTGGCAACCAAGGCGCCCATGTATTCAGTGCTAGGCCGTACGTTCGAGTACGCATCCATCCCTTCGCCGTGGGACAGCAAGGCGCCAGTCCGGGAGGAACTGTTCGGCATCGAGCGGCTGGAGCAGCATGCGCAAAGCCTTGCCGCCGCCCAGCCCGTTACCGCCAAGCCCCCGCGCGTGCGCACGCTGCGCAGCCGCCTCAACGACAATGCCGAAGTACTGCTCGCGGCCTACCGGGCCAGCGCGGCGGAGCTGGAGAGCGGCAGGGCCGTGGTGCCCGCGGCCGAGTGGCTGCTGGACAACTACCACCTGGTGGAAGCGCAGATCCGCGAGATCCGCGATGACCTGCCGCCTGGCTACTATCGCCAGCTGCCCAAGCTCAGCGAGGGTCCCTTCGCCGGCTATCCCCGCGTATTTGGCCTTGCCTGGGCCTTTGTCGCGCATACCGACAGCCATATCGACCCGGACACCCTGCGGCGCTTCATTGCCGCCTACCAGCGCGTGCAGCCGCTGACCATCGGCGAGCTGTGGGCCGTGGCCATCACGCTGCGCATCGTGCTGATCGAGAACCTGCGCCGCCTGGCCGAGCAGATGACCGCCGGGCGCATCGCCCGCGCCGACGCGGACGATCTGTCCAGGCAACTGCTCAAGTCGGGCTGCGCCCGCTCGGCGCTCGACACGGATATCGCCTCGCGCGCCGCCGCGCCGTTGTCGGAGCTGTTCGCCGCGCAACTGGCCAAGCGCCTGCGGGACCAGGACCCACGGACCACGCCAACCCTGGGCTGGCTGGAAGAGCGGCTCGGCCGGCAGGGCGCATCCATCGAGGACGTGGTGCGCCACGCCCAGCAGCGCCAGGGCGCATCCAACGTGACCGTGCGCAATGTCATTACCAGCATGCGGCTGATATCGGATATCGACTGGGCCGAACTGTTCGAGAGCGTGAGCCTGGTCGACGCGCGTTTGCGCGATGGCAGCGGCTACGCCGACATGGACTTCCCCACGCGCAATCTTTACCGCAGCGCCATCGAGCAGCTCGCGCGCGGCTCGCCTGCCTCGGAGCTGGAGATTGCCGATCTAGCGCTGGCCACGGCCCGCGCCGCGGCGGCAGGCACCGCCGATGCGGCGCAGGCGCAGCGCATCGGGGACCCGGGATATCACCTGATCGCGCAGGGCCGGCGCGCCTTCGAGCGCGCAATCGGCTTTCGTCCCCCGGCGCGGCTGCGGTTTTCCCGCCTCAATATCGCGCTGGGCATTTGTGGCTATGTGGGCGCCATCCTGCTGGTCACCCTTGCGCTGCTCGGTGGATCGCTCTGGTTGCTTGCGGCGGCGGCCATGCCGGCGCTCTCCGGCGGCTGGCTTGCGCTGATCGGCTGCCTGGGCTTTGTCCCGGCCAGCGAGGTGGCAACGGCGGTGGTCAACCGCGGCATCGCCTGGCTCTTTGGCGCATCCATCCTGCCGGGGCTTGAGCTCACGGCGGGCGTGCCGCCAGCGCTGCGCACGCTGGTGGCGGTGCCTACGCTGCTATCGGGCGAAGCCAGCCTGCGCGAGCAGATCGAGCGCCTGGAGGTGCACCATCTCGCCGGCGCCGGTGGTGACCTGACCTTTGCGCTGCTCACCGACGGCACCGACGCCGACCAGGCCGTCATGCCCGGCGACGCGGCCTTGCTGGCGGTGGCGGCCGAAGCCATCGGTGCGCTGAATCGCCGCTACGGGCCGGGCCCCGCCGGCAACCGCTTCCTGCTGCTGCACCGGCACCGCATGTTCAACGCCGGAGAAGGCAAGTGGATGGGCTGGGAGCGCAAGCGCGGCAAGCTCCATGAACTCAACCGCCTGCTGCGCGGCGCCACGGACACCAGCTTTGTTGCTGTCGATGGCGCGCCGCCCCAGGTTCCGCCCGACGTGCGTTACGTGATCACGCTCGATGCCGACACGCGCTTGCCGCGCGACGCGGCGCTCCGGCTGATCGGCAAGATGGCCCACCCGCTGAACCGGCCAAGGTTCGACGAGACGCTGCAACGTGTCATTGGCGGCTACGCCATCCTGCAGCCACGCGTCACGCCATCCCTGCCGGTGGGGAGCGAGGGCTCGTTCTATCAGCGCATATTCTCCGCGCCAGGCGGCATCGATCCCTATGCGGCGGCCGCGTCGGACGTGTACCAGGACATCTTCGGTGAGGGTTCCTATACCGGCAAGGGCATCTATGACGTGGATGCCTTCGAGGCCGCGCTGCGCGGCCGCGTGCCGGCGAACGCGGTGCTCAGCCACGACCTGTTCGAGGGCATGTTCGCCCGTGCCGGGCTGGCCTCGGATATCGAGGTCGTCGAGGATTTTCCCGCGCGCTATGACGTGGCGGCCAAACGCCAGCATCGCTGGACGCGTGGCGACTGGCAACTCCTTGGCTGGATCGTGCGCGGCCGCAAGGGCAGCCAGGCGGTGCCGATGCTCGGCCGCTGGAAGATGCTGGACAACCTGCGGCGCTCGGTGCTAGCACCGTCGCTGCTGCTGTGCTTTGGCGCGTGCTGGCTGCTGCCGCCGGGCGCGGCTTTGCGCGGCACGCTGCTGTTGCTGGCGGCCATGGCGATTCCCGCCCTGTTGCCGGGTGTGTTTTCCGTCATTCCCCATCGTGCCGGCATCCAGCTGCGCACCCACGTGAGGATACTGTGGGACGACCTGCGCGCCGCCGTGGCGCAGGTGCTGCTGACGCTGGCGTTCCTGCCCGACGTGGCCTGGCGCATGAGCGACGCCATCGCGCGCACGCTGGTGCGGCTGCGCTTGACCCGCCGCCACCTGCTGGAGTGGACCACGGCCGCCCAGTCCATGACCAGCCCCCGGCTTGACCTGGCCGGCTCCTACCGCCAGATGGCCGGCGGCGTCTTGCTGACGCTGGCGCTGCTGGCGGGCACGCTGGCCTTCGCGCCCGCGTCCTGGCCGCTCGCGCTGCCGCTTGGATGGCTCTGGCTGGCCGCGCCAATGCTGGCGCTGTGGGCAAGCCGGGCACCGAAGGTGGCACGGCGGCTGGTAGTGTCGGATGCTGACACGCGCGAGCTGCGCCTGACCGCGCGCCGCACCTGGCGCTTTTTCGAGACCATGGTCACGCCAGCGGACAACATGCTGCCGCCCGACAATTTCCAGGAGCGCCCGAAGCCGGTCCTGGCGCACCGGACCTCGCCTACCAACATCGGCCTGTACCTGCTATCGGCCATCGCCGCGCGCGACTTCGGCTGGAGCGGTACGGCGGCCACGGCCGCGCGGCTGGAAGCAGCCTTCGCCGCCATGCAAAAGCTGCAGCGCTGCCATGGCCACTTCTATAACTGGTATGGCACGCAGGATCTGCGTGCCCTGACGCCTGCCTATGTTTCATCGGTCGACAGCGGCAACCTGGCTGGCCACCTGATTGCGCTGGCCAATGCCTGTGAGGAATGGACCCATGCCGAGGTGACGCCGGATTTCCGGCTCGGCATGATGGATACCGTCACGTTGGCGCGCGAGGCCATTGCCGGGCTGGCGCTGGCGGGCGGCGAGCGCGCCGGCAAGCTCGGCGAACTCCTGGAACAGGTCGAAACCCAGCTTAACGGCACGCAGGGCACGCAGGGCACGCAGGGCACGCAGGCCATGGCCATGCTGATGCCCGCGCTCAAGCGGCTGACGGAAAAAGCCGCCGCGATCGCCAGCGACATCCTGCCCGCCACCGGCGACGACAGCCTTGGCGACCTGGCCTTCTGGGTGCAGGCGCTGCGCAAGGCTGTGGCCGAGCACGAGCAAGACCGGGTAGAGCGGATCGAAGCGCCGGAGCTGCTCGGCGCGCGCCTGCAAGCGCTGGCCGTCGTTGCGCGCGACATGGCGCTGTCGATGGATTTTGCGTTCCTGTTTGACGAAGAGCGCAAGCTGCTTTCGATCGGCTACTCGCAGGACGACAACCGGCTCGATGTCAGCTGCTATGACCTGCTTGCGTCGGAGGCCCGTCTTGCCAGCCTGTTTGCCATCGCCAAGGGCGATGTGTCGACACGCCACTGGTTCCGGCTTGGGCGCACGGCCACGCCGCTGGGCAATGGGTCGGCGCTGATCTCGTGGTCCGGGTCGATGTTCGAGTACCTGATGCCGTCGCTGATCATGCGCGCGCCGGCGGGCAGCCTGCTCGAGCAGACCAACCGGCTGGTGGTGGAGCGCCAGCAAGGCTACGGCCGCGCGCTGGGCGTGCCATGGGGCGTGTCCGAATCCGCCTACAACGCGCGCGACATGGAGTTCACCTACCAGTACTCCAACTTCGGCGTGCCTGGCCTGGGCCTGAAACGCGGGCTTTCCGACAATGTGGTGATCGCACCTTATGCGAGCGGGCTGGCCACCATGGTGGATCCGCAAGGCGCGCAGCAGAACTTCGCGCGTCTGGCGCGGATGGGGGCAAAGGGGCGCTTCGGCTTCTACGAGGCCATCGATTTCACCCGCTCCCGGCTGCCCGAGGATGAGGCGTTCGCCATCGTGCGCAGCTACATGGCCCACCATCAGGGCATGACCATCGTGGCGATCGCCAACACGCTGCACGGCGGCCAGATGCGGGAGCGCTTTCACCGCGAGCCGATGATCCAGGCCACCGAGCTGCTGCTGCAGGAGCGCATGCCGCGCAACGTCGCCATTGCGCATCCGCGCGCCGAAGAGGTGAAAGCGTCCACGATGGAGTCCGGCAGCGAGGATTCCACGGTGCGCAGGCTTGCGGGCTATGCGCCCGGTGCGCCCGTCACGCATCTGCTGTCGAACGGGCGCTACGCGGTGATGCTGACCGCGGCCGGCGCGGGCTACAGCCGCTGGCGCGACCTGGCGGTGACGCGCTGGCGCGAGGATGCCACCCGCGACGACGCTGGCAGCTTTATCTTCCTGCGCGATACGCAAAGCCGTGCCGTCTGGCCGGCCGGCGCGCAATTTGCCGGCGGCGATACGGACGATGGCGAGCAGGGCAGCGAAGTGGTCTTCGCCGAAGACCACGCGGAGTTCATCCGCCGCGATGGCAGCCTGGTCACCACGCTCTCCATCCTGGTCTCCGGCGAGGATGACGGGGAGGTGCGGCGGGTCTCGCTGGCCAACAGCGGGCGGCGCGCGCGCGAGATCGAGCTGACCTCGTATGCGGAACTGGTGCTGACCGTGCCGGCGGCCGACGCCGCGCATCCGGCCTTCTCCAAGCTGTTTGTGGAAACCGAATACCTGCCCGAGTTCGGCGCGCTGGTTGCCACGCGCCGCCCGCGCTCGCCGACGGAGCCCACGATATGGGCCGCCCATTTCGCCATCGTCGAAGGCGAGGTGGTAGCGGATCCGCAGTACGAGACCGACCGGGCGCGCTTCCTGGAAGCGGGGCAAACGGGCAGGATAGCGCACGGCGTGCGGCATGGCCGTGCGCTGTCCAACACCACGGGCACGGTGCTCGACGCCATCTTCTCGCTCAGGCAGCGCGTGCGGGTCGCGCCAGGCGGCGTGGCGCGCATCGCATTCTGGACGCTGGTGGCGCCCTCGCGCGCCGCGCTGCTGGATCTGATCGACAAGCATCATGACCGCAGTGCCTTCGAGCGTGCCAAGACCCTGGCCTGGACGCAGGCCCAGGTCCAGTTGCGCCATCTCGACGTCAAGGCAGACGAAGCGGCCGATTTCCAGCGCCTGGCCGCGCCGATCCTCTACGCCGATCCCCGCTTTCGGGGTTCCTCCGAGGCCATAGCCCGCGGCGCGGGCCCGCAGTCCGGGCTTTGGCCGCACGCCATCTCCGGCGACCTGCCGATCGTGCTGCTGCGCATCGACGAGATCGAGGATATGGCGCAGGTGCGCCAGTTGCTGCGCGCGCACGAGTACTGGCGCATGAAGCGGCTTGGCGTGGACCTGGTCATCGTCAACGAGCGCGCGTCGTCTTATACGCAGGACCTGCAGAACGCCATCGAGACCGCGGTGCGCAGCAGCCAGTCGCGGCCACGCTTTGGCGATGAGCTCGCCCAGGGCTCGGTCTACACGCTGCGCGCCGACCTGATGCACTGCGATGCCCGCGCGCTGCTCTTGTCGGTGGCCCGCGTCGCGCTGTCCGCGCGCAGGGGGGCCATTGCCGAACAACTTGGCCGGGTGCCCCAGGCGCCGCAGCGCGCCGCGCCCATACGCCGCCGCACGCCACCACGGCCGGCGCCAATGCCAGCGCCAGCCACGCCGGCGCTCGAGTTCTTCAACGGCCTCGGCGGCTTCGACAAGGACGGGCGGGAGTATGTGATCGTGCTTGACGGCGCCGCCACCACACCCGCGCCTTGGATCAACGTGATCGCCAACCCCAGCTTTGGTTTCCATGCCTCGGCACAGGGCAGCGGCTATACCTGGGCCGAGAGCAGCCGCGAGAACCAGCTCACGCCCTGGTCCAACGACCCGGTGCTGGATCCGGCCGGCGAAGCGTTCTACATCCGCGACGAAGACAGCCTTGAAGTCTGGAGCCCGACCGCGCAGCCCATCCGCGACGCAGGCACCTACACGGCCCGCCACGGCCATGGCTACAGCCGCTTTGCGCACCACGCGAAGGGCATCGCGGCTGAGCTGCTGCAGTTCGTCCCGCTGGAAGACCCGGTCAAGATTTCACGGCTGACGCTGAGCAACCTGACCGCCGGGCGCCGCCGGCTGTCTGTCACCGCCTACGTGGAGTGGGTACTCGGCACGTCGCGCGGCGCATCGGCACCGTTCATCGTGACCGAGCGCGACGAGGCCACCGGCGCGATGCTGGCGCGCAATCCCTGGAGCTCCGCCTTCCCGGGCCGGGTCGCCTTTGCCGATCTCGGCGGCAGGCAAACGGCCTGGACCGCCGACCGCACGGAATTCCTCGGCTACAACGGCGGCGCCGAGGCGCCGGCGGCCCTGCTTGGCACCACGCCGTTGTCCGGCGCGGTGGGCGCGGGGCTGGATCCGTGCGCCGCGGTGCAGTGTGTCGTGGAGCTTGCCGCGGGCGAGACGCTCGATATCGTCGCGTTTCTCGGCGAGTGCGGCTCGGCCGGGGCGGCGAGGGCGCTGATCGCCCGCTATCGCGCTGCCGATCTCGACGCCGTGCTCGATGCCGTGACCGGGCACTGGGATAGCCTGCTTGGCGCCGTGCAGGTCAGCACGCCGGACCGGGCAATGGACATCATGCTCAACGGCTGGCTGCTGTACCAGACCCTGGCCTGCCGCATCTGGGCCCGCTCGGCCTTCTACCAGGCGAGCGGTGCCTATGGCTTTCGCGATCAGTTGCAAGACACCATGGCGCTTACCTTCGCCAAGCCGGCGGCCACGCGCCAGCACCTGCTGCGTGCCGCGGCCAGGCAATTTGCTGAAGGCGACGTCCAGCATTGGTGGCTGCCGCACACCGGGCAGGGCGTGCGCACGCGCATCTCCGACGATTGCGTCTGGCTGGCCTTCGCCACGGCGACCTACATTGCCGGCTCTGGCGATGCGGCGGTGCTGGATGAGGCGGTGTCCTTCCTCGACGGGCCGGTGCTCGGCGCGGATGAGCATGACGCCTTCTTCCAGCCGATGACCGGGGAGGCGTCGGCCTCGCTGTTCGAGCATTGCGCGCGCGGCATCGAGCGATGCCTTGCCTTGACCGGCGAGCATGGCCTGCCGCTGATCGGCGGCGGCGACTGGAACGACGGCATGAACCGGGTCGGGGCCGGCGGCAAGGGCGAGAGCGTGTGGCTTGGCTGGCTGCTGATGCGCACGATCGGACTCTTCGCGCCGCTTGCCGAGGTGCGCGATGCCGGGCGCGCAGCGCACTGGCGTGCCCACGGGGCAATGCTGGGCGCGGCATTGGAGCGCGACGGCTGGGACGGCGAATGGTATCGCCGTGCCACTTTCGATGACGGCAGCTGGCTGGGTTCAAAGACCAGCCCGGCCTGCCGGATCGACGCCATTGCCCAGTCGTGGGCCGTGCTGTCGGGCGCCGGGGATCCCGTGCGCGCTGCCACCGCCATGGCGGCCATGGCCGAGCACCTGGTGCGGCGCAACGACGGCCTGGCGCTGCTGTTCGCGCCGCCTTTCAATGGCGCCTCGCCCGATCCTGGCTACATCGAAGGCTATCCCCCGGGCGTGCGCGAGAACGGCGGGCAATACAGCCACGCCGCGATGTGGTCGGTGCTTGCCTTTGCCCGTCTCGGCGCGGGCGCAAAGGCCGTGGACCTGTTCTCGATGCTCAACCCCATCCACCACGCCAGCACGCCCGCAGGCGTGCAGCGCTACAAGGTCGAGCCGTACGTGATCGCGGCCGATGTGTATTCGGTGGCGCCCCACATCGGGCGCGGCGGTTGGACCTGGTACACCGGCGCGGCCGGCTGGATGTATCGCGCCGGGGTGGAAGGCATCCTGGGGATTCGCCGCGAAGCGGGCTGGCTGATCGTGGCGCCGAGCATTCCGGCGGCGTGGCCTGGGTTTGAGGCGACGGTGTGCCTGGGGGCGTGCCACTACGACATCCGGGTGCAGACGCTGGCGCCAGGCGCGGGCGGCGCGCATGCCGTCCTCGATGGGCTGGCGGTGGCATGCGGCGACGGTGCCGTGCGCGTGCCGCTGGACGATGGCAGGCACAGGCTGCTGGTATGCATCCCGGCGGCGGCTGAGTAGGGAGCTATAGGGCGGAATGGGGCGGAATGGGGCGGAATGGGATGCATGGGATGCATCTGGCGATGCCCGGAGAAGTCTTTCCGGGAATCGCTTGACTCCTCGGGTAATAAGCTTATGATGTGTCCAATTGCTGCATTGCAGCAAAACGATGATGCCGCTCACGGAACCTTCTTCGACAGCGTTGGATCATCCCCAGGAGACTATTTCATGGCACATCCCACCCAAGCTCAATTCTTCGGCGTCCAGCAAGCTAACCTGGACCTGTTCCTGGCCTTGGTCGGTCCCCTGGCCCGTGGCGCGGAGAAAATCAACGAGCTGAACATGCAGGCCGTCAAGAGCAGCCTGGCGGATACCACGAACTACGTCCGCGAATCCAGCCAGCAGCCGGTTGGCGCCGGCATGTCCGGCCTCAAGCCGGAACTGGCGAATGGGTTTGCCCAGAAGATGAACGCCTATGCCGGCCACATGAACGAGATCTTCGCCAGCACCGGCGCAGAGTTCGCGCAGGAAGCCCAGCGCCAGATGAGCACCTACGCCGCGCAGACCCAGGAAGCCATGGCGTCGTTCGGCCAGAACCTGATGTCGAGCGCCGGTGGCGCGTTCCCGGCTGCCGGCGCGAGCGCGCCGAGCTGGGTGGCAGCCTACGAAACGGCCATGAAGCCGATGCGCGACGCCTTAGAGAAGGTCATGCCCGCCACGGCTGCCAAGTAAGGCCAAGCCAGGCGGCACCGCTGGCCGCTGCGAAGCCAAAGCTAGTAGCAAGAAAACTGCGCCCATGTGGCGCAGTTTTTTTGCTGACAAAGCGGGATCTGCGTCGTCGTGCTCTGTAGTGTGAGGACGGCCAAAACCCAGCCATGCGACTGGGGTTGGCGAAGGATTTTTCACTTTGTCTCTCAGCGAAAAACTGCTCCGCAAATTAGGGCCTCACGGCGTACCGGCCAGTGTATGCGCAACGGGAAGGTACTTAGCCAAGATGCTCAGCATGGTGGCGGCCTCAGCCTTCGATACCGGGGGAAACGGTGAAACGTACGAGGTACCGTTGCGACGCTCGTGGGCCTTCGTGATGAAGGCAAATTCTTGGGAGTCCACGCCCAGCGAGGTGGACACACGCTGGATGGCTAGGTTACGGCCGGATTCTTTGGTGCGTACCTCATAGAACTCCAGTACGGCCTGGACTACCTGGAAATAGCCTTCGTAGGCCAAAGTAAACACCTGCAGATGTCGGCCAGGGTGTGGACCTATAGTCCGCTGCATTACGCAGGAAGCCTGCGATAGCGCCAGGCGTTGGGGCGACCGCCTCAAAGGCTTTCGTCTCGATAAGGTTTTCGTATTCAGCTGCGCGCGGCATCACAGTACCCTCAGCGTAGGGCCTTGTGCAATCTGGGCCATGATGGGGTCAGACTCTAACAGAGCGGCCCATTCAGCAGGCTCGTACAAAGAGAAGTTGACGGGGCGCAGCAGACCTTGTTCGGCCTTGTGCAAGGCCTCGGATAGCTCGAGCAGAGGGATGCTGCCGACAACAATCAGATCGATATCGCTCTGGCCACCGTCGGTGCGCTTGGCCACGGAGCCAAACACGAACGCTGAGGTGATGTGGTCGGCAAAAGGCGCGAGGGCTTCTTTCAGCGGCTCCACAACGGCAAATGATTTGCGCGCGATACTAAGCAATTCTGGATAGAGGGTGAATTCGGTATTCGCCCGGATGCTTCGTTGCCGGCCTCGTCGGGCGTCTTCCCGAAGTACGCCGGCGGCGACTAGGCGGTCCACCTGCTTTTGAGCGCTTCCGCGCCCACTGTCTGCCAGATGCAGCAGTTCCTGTAGCGTAAAACTGCGGTCAGGCTGCAGCAGTGTGGCTCCGAGCACTCGCTGCAAGCCCGGTGTGAAGAGAAAGTCGGCAAGGCTCACGGTGAATCCTCTAAATAGGGACAAGTGTCCTTATTATAGGGATTATTTGGTGAATCCTCAATAGAGGGATTTATGTCCCCATTTTGGGGATTAAATAGAGTAGTCAGCCGACGAGCCTGGCGATGCCGACACCGCTGATGTGCTTACCGAAGTCTCGCGCGGCATCGACCAAGAGCTCTGGATGGCCGAGGCGCAACTCGCCGGGGCCCGGGCCAAGCTCGCGTCAGCCAGCGGGTGGTGCCAATAGAACGGCCTCCACGCGCCGGCGCAGCACCGGCAGCAAGTCCCGCGCAAACCAGTCGTTGTGCTTGAACCAGCCCTGGTTGCGCGGCGATGGGTGCGGCAGCGGAATAAAGCGCGGCCCATGCGCGCCAAAGCCCGCCACGGTAGGCGTGACGCCACCGCGCGCCGCCGCTCCCAGGAAACGCCGCTGCGCATACTGCCCGACCAGCAAGGTCAGCTCGATCTCCGGCAGGCGTGCCAGCAGCGCATCCATCCACAACGGCGCGCATTCCTTGCGCGGCGGCAGGTCGCCGCTGGCGCCACGGCCCGGATAGCACAGGCCCATCGGGATGATGGCAATGCGCGCGGCATCGTAGAACACCGTCTTATCCACGCCCATCCACTCGCGCAGCCGGTCACCGCTGGGATCGTCCCAGGGAATGCCGCTGGCATGCACGCGTGTGCCTGGCGCCTGGCCGACAATCAGGATGCGGGCGCTGGCGGCAGCTTGTACCACCGGGCGGGGACCAAGCGGGAGGTGCGCTTCGCACAGGCGGCAGGCGCGTACCTCGGTCAGCAGGGTGTCGAGGTCGGTCTTGCCCTCATCGCTTGCGGCGCAGGCAGCGACGGACGCTACGGGAGTGACGGGAGTTTCGGGAAGGACGCGCTTCATGTCCGGCAAACGTGAACGGGATAGTCGTGCCGATGGCGCCCAGTGTATGCAGTTCGGCGAGGTTTGCCAAACAAGGCAGGTGCGCAAGAGGGCGCAATGACGACAAAAGGTGGCCGGGCGGCCACGGAGCCTTTCCAGATTGCGCAAGCGGGCCGCGCCGAAGCACGGCCCACCCGCGTGGCGCTTCCAATCAGAAGCGGTGACGCATGCCCACGCCAAAGCTGTCGCCGTGCGACTGGTCGCTCAGCTTGTCGTAGAAGTACGCGGCATACACGTCGGTGCGCTTGGACAGGTTGTAGTCGTAAGCGAGGCCGGCCGTGTTGCGCTTGAAGTCCGCGACACTGTTCTTGGTCTTGTCGTACGCATAGGAGACCAGCACGCTGCCGTTGCCCACCGGGATTGAAGCGCCAACCTGGCCGTTGGTGTGCTTGATGTCGCCCGTGGCGTTGTTGACGTCGCTCTTGATGTACTGGCCCTGTGCGAACAGCTTGACCACCTTGAAGTCGTAGCTCACGCCGACCTGCACGGCGTTCTGCTTGTCGAAGCCGGCCAGCGCCGTGGGCGCGGTCACATCGCCCGGGGTGCTGTTGAACTTGACCTGCTGGAACGCTACGGTGGCGCCGAAGTTGCCGTTGAAGTAGAGCACGTTGCCGCCCCACTTGTTCTTGCCGACGCTGCCTGCCTGCTCGCCGAAGGAGTAGATCGCGTTGGCGGTCAGGCCGCTAAAGTTCGGCGTGGAGTACACCAGCGAGTTGCTCCAGCCCGAGTCGCCGATGATGCCCGGGTCATAGACGCGGCCATTGCTGGCCGAGAAGTAGGTGTGGAAGATCGCCGGCGAGAACACGTAGGAGTCCACCAACGGGTTGAACAGGATGGTCGAGATGAAGTAGGGCGTGGTGTTGCGCCCGAGCTTCACCGTGCCAAGCGTTGCGCTCTGCAGGCCGACAAAGGCGTTGCGGGTAAACAGCG
This sequence comes from Cupriavidus sp. GW823-FHT07A04, assembly GCF_058794615.1. Classification (NCBI taxonomy): domain Bacteria; kingdom Pseudomonadati; phylum Pseudomonadota; class Betaproteobacteria; order Burkholderiales; family Burkholderiaceae; genus Cupriavidus; species Cupriavidus sp. GW823-FHT07A04. Next base: position 493,063 of record NZ_JBXAHA010000002.1, on the reverse strand, counting down.
CATCGCCGTCGAAGCGGCCTTGCTTGCCGGTGTCCGGGCGCAGGAAGCCGTTCAGGTCGAAGATCGCCTTCAGGCCGGTGCCAAGATCCTCGGTGCCCTTGATGCCGAAGTACGAGGTTTGCATGCCGCCGCTGTTGACGCCGTAGGCGCGGTCCGCACCGCCGGCCTTGGTGGCGCCGACATAAGCGTCAACCATCCCGTAAAGCGTGACGCTGGATTGCGCCATGGCGTTGCCGCAGATCAAGGCTGCTGCCATGACTGCCAGTTTCACGACCGGCTTGAAATTGTGTTGCATAAAGACCTCCGTGGTTGACCCGTTTTCTCTCGTTGCTGGCTCTGTCGCATTCACTGGGCACGACAACACCCCTCCGGGGGCAAGCCCCGGCTATCTAAAAACGCGTGCTCCTGAAATGGCTGGCGCGGGATGGCGCCGGTACGCTAGCGCCGCTGGCTCATGCTTGCTGCCAGCTCACGTGCGCGGCCACCACCTGCCAGCCTTCGGGCAGCCGCACCCAGCTCTGGCTCTGGCGGCCCAGGCGCGGCTCGCCGGTGCGGCGAAAGGCGATATTCGCGACGGCGAAATCGTCGCCGAAGGTGGTGACGCTGCGCTCGGTGATCTCGCGGGCGAGGCCGTTTGCCGGGCGCGCCGCGCGGAACGCGCGGATGGCCTCGATGCCGTAGAGGTTTTCGCCCGCGCCGTAGCGCAGCGTGTGCGGGCTTTCCCAGAACAGCCGGTCGAGCTCGGCGACGTCGTTGCCCACCAGCGCCCGTTCATAGGCGTCGAAGGCGGCTTCCACCTCGGCGAGGATGGCGGGATCGTTGATTCTCATCTTGCTTTCGTGGGTATCCGGAGCGGCCCGGTAATGCTGCCTGGCATGACTGCGATGGATGCAGTTTGCGGCAATTCGATTGCATACAACCAGCACTTATTTCTTCTCATGGCGCACGCAATTTGTGTGCACTCGCTGTTGCATGTGCCGGCTCGCCGTGCAAGCCCCGGCCACGCATCAGGCGGCCTCGGCCAATGGCTGGTGCAGGCCGGTCAGCGCGGCCTTCAGATGCTCGGCAAACGCCGCCGCCGCGGGCGGCAGGCTGCGGCCCTTGCGCGCGCCCAGCACCAGCCGCCCGCCGCACAGCTCGGGGTCGGACAGGGGCACGGCAATCAGCGTGCCCTGGCGCGTCTCGCGCAGCGTGCCAGCCTGGAACTGGAAGCAGATCGCGCCGGTCTGGCGCGCAAAGCTCTTCAGCATCTCCACCGTGGTGGCTTCCAGCATCACCCGCAGCGACAAGCGGTTGCGCGCGCAGATCGCCTCGATCAGCCGCCGGCTGCCAAAGCTCTCTGGCCCGAGGGCCACGGGATAGGGCTGGCAATCGGATAAACGCAACGTGCGCCGGCTCGCCAGCGGATGGTCCGGGCGCATCATCGCGCAAAAGGGCTGCGCGGATACCGCCAGTTCGTGCAGGAAGGTTGTCGGGGGCGGGTCGTGCGCTAGCAGCAGGTCGGCCTCGTCTTCCTTGAGCGCGGCCAGCAGGTCGCCGGAGTTGCCTACCGCTACGCGAAACTGCACGCCGCGGTGGGTGGACTGGTAGCGGCCAATGACTTCAGGCAGGAAATCGGTGGCGACGGACTCGACCGTCGCCATGCGTACGGTGCCCCGCACCAGCCCGCGCAGCTGCTCCATCTGCGCGGCGGCCGAATCCAGATCCGCGAGGCTGCGGCGCACGGTGGCGATCAACACCTCGCCAGCCGCGGTCAGCCGCACGCCGCGGGGCAGGCGCTCGAACAACGCCGTGCCGATATCCTGCTCCACCTCCAGGATCTTCCGGTTGAGCGCGGTGGAGGCGACGTGGAGTTGTTCGGCGGCCTTGCGGATCGACCCAACGCGGGCCACGGCGTCAAGATAGAGATAAAGGCGGGGTGGGTGGAGCATGGCGGCGTGCGCTCGGGCGCTAGTGAGAACGATCCGCTCTCACTAGCAAGGATCGTGCACGCGCCGACGCTACGCGGGCAGCCCGGTCCCCGTGACAGGGCCAACGCCATGGCCAAAGCCAGCGCCAGCGACGGAGCCGCCGCCATGGCAGGGCAACGCGACCTGGCAGTAGAGCTGGCGCAGCGCGCCCAGCGCCGACGCCCGGTCCTGCTCCGTGGCATCGCCCAGCATGAGGCCAGCGGCGTGCGGGGCCACTGACATCACAAAGCGCAGGCGTTCAAGCCGGGCCGCTTCAAACGTGGTCAGCCAGGCGCGCGGGCTGGTCTCGCCACCGGCCAGCGAAGTGGCGATCAACTCGGCGGCGCTGCAGGCATCCTCGATGGCCTGCGCCACGCCCTGGCCAAGCGGTGGCGCCATGGCGTGGGCGCTGTCGCCCAGGTACATCACCTGCGCGTGCGGCTCGGCAAAGCGGATGCCGCACGCCTGCATGCGGTACCAGCAGATGGCATCCACATTGGCGCAAAGCGTATCGATCAGCCAGCCAGCCTGCGGCCCCGGCCTGGCGTGTGCAGGCGTGTAGGCGGCGCGTAGCGCCTGCGGGCCGATGCCCGCGTGAGGTGTCTTTTGCGTCTTTTCGCCGGGGGCCAGCGGCAGGCTGCCGGCGATATTGATCCGCCCGTCCGGCAAGCGGAAGGCCAGCAGGCGGTTAGGGCCGTTGCACCATTGTTCGTAATCGTCGATCCGGCCGGCGCCGGCGTCCGGCACCAGGAGGCGGAACAGCAGGGCACCAAGCTGGTGCATCCGGGGCTGGCTGTCAAACGCGCTTCGGATCGGCGAGTCACGGCCATCGGCCGCGATCAGCAGGTCGATGTCGTCAAGCCGGTGTTGTTGGCCATGCTGTTCCCAGACGACGTAGCTGCGTGCCGGATCCTGCGGGCTGGCGCCGCACGCCAGCAGCTTGCAACGGTAACGCACGGTGTTGCCGGCGGCCTGGCGCAGCACGCGGTACAGCGTGGCGCGCAGGATGCGCACGCCGCCATGGTCCGCCACGCGTGTGAGCGGCAGGTCCAGCAGCACCTCGCCGCTGCACAGCGACACACGCCAGTGATCCCAGGGCAGGCCGGCCTCGCCAATGGCGCTGGCCAGCAGCGGGTCGCGCATGTGCAAGGCCTTGATGGCGTTGGGGCCGATCACCAGCCCGGCACTTGCGTGGTCATCCGGTGCAACCTGCTCCAGGCAGGTGACTTCCAGCCCGGCTTGCATGGCCAGCGCGCGGGCCATGATGCTGCCGGCCACGCCGGCGCCGACGATGACAATGCGTTTGGTGGGGATCCTGGGCGTAATAAGCGTCATGGGCGCCAGTTTGCGCAAAAGGACTGCACGCAACCAGCACCGATTTGGTCTCATGGCGAGCGCGCATTGTGTGCGCTCGGCGGGGAGAAGCCATCAGCCAGAAGCCGCCCCCGCCGAGACTGTGCCCGGCTTAAGGCACGACCGACAAGAACAGGTACGCCGCCAGGATGACCAGGTGCACCACGCCTTGCAGCATGGTGGTGCGGCCCGAGTGCAGCGTGAGCGTGCTGACCAGCAAGGTCAGCGCAAGCAGCACGGTTTCCGTCGGGCCCAGGCCCAGCGTCAGCGGCTTGCCAACCGCGATAAATACCGCGGCCACGGTGGGAATGGTCAGCCCGATGCTGGCCAGCGCTGAGCCCAGCGCCAGGTTCATGCTGGTCTGCAGGCGGTCGGCGCGCGCGGCGCGCAGTGCGGCCAGCCCCTCGGGCAGCAGCACCAGCGCGGCAATCACGATGCCAACCACGGCCGGCGGGGCGCCGGCACTTGCTACCGCCGCTTCCACCGTGGGTGAGAGCAGCTTGGCCAGGCCGACCACCGCCACCAGGCACACCAGCAGCATGCCGCCGCTGGCGAGCGCGATCTTCGTGGGCGGGGGCGGGGCGTGCACGCTTTCGTCGGAGGTGCCTTCCACCAGGAAGTAGTCCCGATGGCGCACGGTCTGCACAAAGACAAAGCTGCCATAGAGCACCAGCGAGGCAATGCCCGCAAAGGCCAGCTGCGACTGCGACAGCATTGGCCCGGGGATTGCGCTGGTGTAGTTGGGCAACACCATGGTGAGCACGGCAAGCGCGGCCAGCACAGCCAGCGCGGCGGTGGCGCCCGGCGCCTGGAAAGCCTGCTCGCGATGGCGCAGGCCACCCACCAACAGGCAGATCCCCACGATGCCGTTGCACACCAGCATGGCCGCGGCAAACACGGTATCGCGCGCCAGCCCGGCCTTCTCGGGGCCGGCGGACAGCATCACCGAGACGATCAGCGCCACTTCGATCACGGTCACGGCAATCGCCAGTACCAGCGTGCCAAAGGGCTCGCCCACTTTATGCGCGACCACCTCGGCATGGTGCACCGCTGCAAATACCGAGCCCGCGAGCGCCAGGCCGGCCAACACCAGCAGCAGCGCCTGACCGGGCGCGGCCATGCCCGCCCCGAGGATGCCCCAGGCTGCCAGCGGCAGCCACAAGGTCCAGGCAGGCAATTTATTCGACGTCAATGGCATCCGATCTCCCTTTCTTGTTGATGAAATGTGTGGATTCAGCTTTTTTGTGATTAATGAGGCGCGTCCGGGCTGACGAGAAAGTGCCGTCCTTAGTGGGCTTGCTGGCCGTTTTCCCCTTGGCGTCCTATTGTGGTTCAGCTTGGGGCGGCAGCGATCCGCTCGGGCGGCAGCGCGCATGTAAGGCAATCGCATCAGGGATTCAGTTCCCTGAAATTCGCTTAAATTAAAAGGAATTGAAGGTTTATTTGCTGGATTTGGCGGGGATTTGGCGGGGATTTGGCGGTTTTGTCCTGTGGTCCGGAACCCCTGGGCGCCACAAGTCGTGAACCCGGCCGGCCATTCTAGCGTCGCACCATGGCAGCACAAGCGTTTCCGGACGCGCCGCAAGCGTCCCATTACCGGTGCGGCGAATGCCGCGCCTTTCCCCCCTCGACGATGGAGAACGCTCATGAAAAAGTACGGATCGGCTAAATGGCAAGGCGGCATCAAGGACGGCCAGGGCAGCATCTCGGCAGAGAGCGGCGTGCTCAAGGATGCGCCCTACGGTTTCAAGGCGCGCTTCGAAGGCGGCCCCGGCACCAACCCAGAGGAGCTCATCGGGGCGGCCCATGCGGGATGCTTCTCCATGGCGCTGTCCCTGATCCTGGGCGAGGCCAAGATGGTCGCCGAGAGCATTGCCACCAAGGCCACGGTCACGCTCGACAAGGACGGCGCCGGCTTCACCATCACCGCCGTGCACCTGGACGTGACGGTGCGCGTCCCGGGGGCCGACAAGGCGGCGGTAGAGCAATGCCTGCAAGGGGCCAAAGCCGGCTGCCCGGTGTCCAAGCTGCTAAAGGCGGAGATCACCATGGATGCCAAGGTGGAAACCTGATCCGGCCACGGCGGGTGCCAGGCCCGGTGTCCGGTCAATATCTCAACAGGCCAGCAGGCCAGCAGCCCAATAGGTCGGGCGTGGCCATCCTGGCTACCTATAATGAAGATTCGCCGTCCCGCGCCGCACCTGGCGCGGGACCGCGCGGGCGTTCAATGGACTGAACGCGTCTCCTATATCCAGACCTTCCAAGATAAGGCAGACATCATGCATAGCAGTGAAGCAGTCCTGACTCAGGCTAGGGCGGCCATCGCCCACGTGCCTTTCCACAGCCATCCCATCCATCCCACCATCCACCTGCGCCTGAGCGACGGCGCGCTGATTCTCGAAGGCGAAGTCCCCGATATTGTCGACAAGAGCCGCGTTGCCGCGTCGGTACGCCGTGTCGACGGTGTGTCCGCCGTGATCGATCACCTGCGCGTTGCCGATGGCGGCGCGGCGGTTGGCGACGGCGAACTGCGCAATGCCATCTGCGTACGGTTGCTGCAGGCGATCGATTTTCGCAATTGCCGCATCTGCGCGCATGCCAAGGGGAGGATCGAACCCGTGCGCGAAGCCGTTGGCGAGTCCAGCGGAGAGATCGCCATCGAAGTCGTCGACGGCGTGGTGACCCTGCGCGGCCACGTGATCAGCCTGTCGCACATGCGCCTGGCCGGTGTGCTGGCGTGGTGGTCGCGAGGTTGCCGCTGCGTGGTCAACGAGCTGGTGGTGGCCCCGGCCGAAGCCGACCGCGACGACGAAGTCACGGAAGCGCTGAAGCTGGTGCTGGAGACCGACCAGTTCGTCGATGCTGACCGCATCCGCGTGCAGACCAAGGACCGCGTCGTCACGCTCGAAGGCTACGCCACCACCGAGGCCGGCAAACGCCAGGCGGAGCGCGATGCCTGGTACGTGCATGGTGTCGAGGACGTGGTCAACCGCATCGTGCTGAGCAACTAAGCGCCACTACTGCCAACAGCACGTCGCGGGTTTGCAGGTTCGAAAGTTCGCAGGTTCACAGATTCAATCGCCGGATCGGATCATGCCGTGCCCGCCGGGCGCGGCATGTCCTCCACGCGCCAGTAGCGCCGCTGCGAGCGCAGCGCAAAGCGCGCCCGGTAGCTCGACATCGACATCCCCGTTGCCCGCTGGAACAGCCGCCTGAACGCCGCCGCGTCACTGTAGCCGCAGGCTTCGGCCACCGCCTGCGAGCCATGCAGGGTCACTTCCAGCAGGGTCTTGGCACGCTCCACGCGCAGCCCGTGCAGGTATTCCAGCGGCGTCATGCCGCTGACCTGCCGGAAATGCCGCAGCAAGGTCCGCTCGCTCACGGCCGCCGCCTGGGCCACCAGCGCGAGCCGGTACGGTGCATCCACGTTGGCCTGCAGCCAGCGCATGGCGCGGTAGACGGGGCTGTCGGCGGTCTTGCTGAGCCAGCGTTGCGACACCAGCTCCGGCGTGAGCTGCTGGCGCTCGGCCTGGTACAGCAGCATGCGCGAACAGGTCTGCGCCAGGTCCGGGTCATGCAGGTGCCCCAGCACGCGCAGCATGAACTCCGTCTGCAGCGCCGGCGCCACGCAGCCAAACACGCGCTGGTGCAAGCCCATCGGCTCGCTCGCGGAAAAATCGCAGCGCGGATAGCGCTGGCTCATCCAGCTCTGGAAGGTCCACGGCGCGCCCATGCGCGCGCCATCCAGCAGGCCCAGCTCCGCGGGAAAGGCGATGCCGCTCGCACCCGCCGCGATCCATCCGCCCGCCTGCGCGTGCCGCTCCAGCAAGCGCAGCGCCTGGCCGGCGCCACCCAGGATCTCGCCCAGGTGCGGCGCATTGCGCGCAAGCACGCCCGGCACCACCACCAGCGCATTGCCGTCTTCCGTCGCGCGCCGCCGCCGCGCGGGCTCCAGCCCCAGGGCGGGCAGGGCCAGCGCGCGGCCTGACGGGCCAATCACGGTCCAGCTCAGATCGCGGTCCGCATCCGGGCGTTGCAGCCGGGCCACCCCGGCCGCGGCGCGCAGTACATCCAGCGCGCCGAACAGCATGCCGGGCATGGCCTCGGGCAACCACAGCAAACGCACGTGCAGCGGCACGGGGCGCCTGGTGGAGGGTGGCTCGGGCAGGGCGGTAGTGGCAGAAGAGGGAGGCATGGCGGGATCGGCATTCCAATTGGCGGGATTGATCCTACCTTGGCGCGCCCGCAAGGGCTAGCATCGTCGCTCGGCGAACCACCGCCCTAACCACAATAACGAAGCAAGCAACAGGAGACTTCATGCAGCCATCCCTGCGCCGACTTACCCATACCGCTGTGGCAGCGCTCGCGCTGGCCTTCGGGGCAGCCGGCAGCGCACGTGCCGCGGACACGCAATTGCTGGACGCCGCCCGCGCGGCCGAGCCCGCGTTGATCCAGTCGCTCAAGGACATGGTGTCGATCGAGTCCGGCAGCACCAATGCCGCCGGCCTGGCGCAAATGGCCAGCTTCACGGAAGCACGCCTCAAGGCGCTGGGCGCGACCACCGAGCGCATCGCCGTGACGCAAGGCCCCGGCACCATGGTCAAGGGCACGCTCACCGGCACCGGCAAGCGCCGCATCATGCTGATCGCGCATATGGACACGGTCTACGGCCCCAACACGCTGGCCACCCAGCCGATCAAGCTGGACGGCAACCGCCTGTACGGGCCCGGCATCGCCGACGACAAGGGCGGCATCGCGGTCATCCTGCATACGCTGGCCATCCTGCAGGCAGCCGGGTGGAAGGACTATGCGCAGATCACCGTGCTGTTCAACCCGGATGAGGAAGTGGGCTCGCTGGGTTCCGGCGACACCATTGCCAAGCTCGCGGAGCAGCACGACGTGGTGCTGTCCTGCGAGCCGTCCGCGGGCTCGGTGGTCATGAAGGGCCAGCCGCTGCTGCTGGCCGCGGCTGGTGTCGCCACGGCCACGCTGGATGTGAAGGGCCGCGCCGCGCATGCGGGCGCCGCGCCGGAGCTGGGCCGCAACGCGCTCTATGAACTCTCGTACCAGATGCTGCAAACGCGCGAAGTGGCCAAGGACGTGCCGGGCGCCGCGCTGATCTGGACCCAGGCCAACACCAACGGCCCGCTGAACCAGATCACCGAAAAGGCCAGCGCCGTGGGCGACGTGCGCCTGACCCAGCCCGACGCGCAGGACAAGCTGCAGGCCGCGTTGCAAGCCAAGGTCAGCGCAAGCAAGCTGGTTCCCGACACCGAAACCACGGTCAAAGTCATCTCCGGGCGTCCACCCTACGTGAGCGACGCGCGCAGCCGCGCGCTGGCGGCAAAAGCCCAGGCGATCTACAAGGAGATCGACCGCGAGCTGACGCTGGTGCCGCAGACCGGGGGCGGCACCGACGCCGGCTTCGCCGTGCGCTCGGGCAAGGCCACGGTGCTGGAGAGCTTCGGCCTGGCGGGCTTCGGATACCACGCCCGCGACGAATACATCGAGATCGACTCGATCGTGCCGCGGCTCTACCTGATGTCGCGCATCCTGCAGGAAATCGGGCGCAACTAAGGCGCTCCGGCGCGGGCGGCAGCGCCCTTGCGCAGTCGCCCGCGCCCGCGCTAGCATCGCCCGGCAGGCCTCCCGGCCTGCCTTCACAACGACCCAATCCTCCACAGGAGACACCATGCATTCCTCCCTGCGCCGGCTGACCCAGGCGGCCATCGCCACCCTGATCCTTGCCACCGGCGGCGCCTACGCCGCCCACGCCGCCGACGCCCAATTGCTGGCCGCAGCCCGCACCGCAGAGCCCGCGGTGATCCAGTCGCTCAAGGAGATGGTGTCGATCGAGTCGGGCAGCGCCAACGCGGCGGGCCTGGCGCAGATGGCCAGCTACACCGAAGGCCGGCTGGCGGCGCTGGGCGCCCGCACCGAGCGCATCGCGGTCACCAAGGGCCCGGGCCTCATGGTCAAAGGCACGCTGACCGGCACGGGCAAGCGCCGCATCATGCTGATCGCGCATATGGATACGGTCTATCCGGCCAACATACTGGCAACGCAGCCCATCAAGCAGGACGGCAACCGCCTGTACGGCCCCGGCATCGCCGACGACAAAGGCGGCATCGCGGTGATCCTGCATGCACTGGCCATCCTCAAGGCGGCCGGCTGGAACGACTATGCCGAACTGACCGTGCTCTTCAACCCCGACGAGGAAGTCGGCTCCATCGGCTCCGGCGAGACCATCGCCAAACTGGCCGACCAGCACGACGTCGTGCTGTCGTTCGAGCCGACCGCCGCCAAGGCCGTGGTCAAGACCGAGGCCCTGCTGATGGGCGCCAGCGGCACGGCAACCGCCGTCATGGCAGTGAAGGGGCGCGCCTCCCACGCCGGCGCCGCGCCGGAGCTGGGCCGCAATGCGCTGATCGAGCTGGCCTACCAGCTGCAGCAAACGCGCGACGTGGCCAAATCCGTGCCCGGCACCCAGCTCAACTGGACCACCGCGCAGGCCGGCGAGGTCCGCAACCAGATCCCCGAGCACGCCACCGCCATCGGCGACGTGCGCACCACGGTCAAGGACGGCGCCGGCAAGCTGCAGGCCGCGCTGCAAAAGAAGGTAGACGAAGGCAAGCTCGTCCCCGACACGCAAACCACCGTGACCATGGAAACCGGCCGGCCGCCGTTTGTCGCCAACGCGCGCGGCCGCGAACTGGCGCAGCGCGCGCAAGCCATCTACGCCGAGCTCGACGGCCGCCAGCTGGCACTGGCCGAAGGCACCGGCGGCGCCACCGATGCGGGCTTCGCCGGGCGCTCCGGCAAGGCGGTGGTCGTGGAGAGCTTCGGCCTGGCGGGCTTCGGATACCACGCACGCGATGAGTACATCGAGATCGATTCCATCGTGCCGCGACTGTACCTGCTCACGCGCATCCTGCAGGAGATCGGGCGTAGCTGAAGCCGCGCCCGGCTTGCGCGCTAAAGGATCGCGGACATCTGCCGTTAATGGAGGTAGTCGGAGATAGTCTGAATTCCGTTCTTAGTGAAATGTATCTGTTCTGATAATTCCTATTGATTAAGGCGCCTAGGACTAGGATTAGGAATGTCTTAATCCTAGTCCTAATCCTAGTCCTAATCCTGGGCGTTGCCTTTTATCCCGGCGCTAATAACACGCCGCGCGTCTGCTTTTCAATCCCCCTTCAGTAGGTCAAAGCGCGCCCTGCGCTGCGAAATCTCCCGCAATGCCGCTTGCAGCCGCCGATTGGCGGTGAGCAGAGGTGTGCAATGCCCGCTCTTGTGCGCTCGCAATACCCCTCTATTCGTACGTGTCCGATTGACCGCATTGCCGTCATCATTAAATATTGTCCACACATTCAAAGAGGGTGACGGTTGTCGCCAGTCATTCCGGCAAGGGTGCCAGTCATCAGAAAAGCACCGCTAATCCAGGGTCTATCCAATTATGAACAAGGGCAGTTTCCGCCTGGTCTACAGCAGGCATCGCGCGATGCTGGTCGCCGTTGAAGAATCGGCCGCCAGCATCGGAACAGGACAGCAAGGCGGCGCACGCGCGCAACGGCGCCGCCGCCGCGCAGGGCAAGGCCCGGCGCCTGGCGCATCGCTGGCATCGATGGCGGCCGCGCTGCCAGCCATGCCGCGCGCGCGCTTTGCCTCGTTTGCCTCAACTGCCTCGTTGGCCTCGGTTGCCCTGCTTGGGCTGGCTGCCCCGGCCACGGCCCAGATCGTGGCGGACCCCAATGCCGGCGCCAACCGCCCCGGCGTGATCCAGACCAGCAACGGCCTGGCGCAAGTCAACATCACGCGGCCCTCGGGCGCGGGCGTGTCCACCAACGCCTACACCCAGTTCGACGTGCCCAAGGGCGGCGCGATCCTCAACAACTCGCCCACCATCGTCTCGACCCAGCAAGCCGGTTTCGTCAACGGCAACCCCAACCTGCTGCCGGGCCAGAACGCGCGCATCATCGTCAACCAGGTCACCAGCGCGCTGCCCAGCCAGTTGCGCGGCTACCTGGAAGTGGCCGGCGCCCGGGCTGAAGTGGTGGTGGCCAACCCCAACGGCATCATGGTGGACGGTGGTGGCTTCATCAACACCAGCCGCGCCACACTGACCACCGGCGTGCCCGTGTACGGCGGCACCGGCAGCCTCGACGCCTTCCGCGTCACCGGCGGGCAGATCTCGGTGCAGGGCACCGGGCTGAACGCTGGCAACGTCGACCAGGTCGACCTGATCGCCCGCAGCGTCACCGCCAATGCGGCCATCTATGCCAACAACCTCAACGTCATCGCCGGCGCCAGCCAGGTAGACCGCGCCACGCTGGCCGCCACGCCCATCGCCGGGACCGGTCCCGCGCCGGGCATCGGCATCGATGTAAGCCAGCTAGGCGGCATGTATGCCAACAAGATCCTGCTGGTCGGCACCGAGGCTGGCGTGGGCGTGAGCCACCGCGGCGTGCTGGCCGCGCAGGCCGGCGACCTGACGCTCAGCGCGCAGGGCCGGCTGGAACTCGCCGGCAAGACCAGCGCCAGCGGCAACCTCGCCATCGCCGCGCGCGAAGGCGTGGAGAACAGCGGCACCATCTATGGCGCGCAGGCGGTCTCGCTCGATACCGCGGGCGCGCTCGGCAACAGCGGCACGCTGGCGGCGCAGCAGGGCTTGCGCGTCAACGCGGGCAGCGTGGTCTCCAGCGGCACGTTGGGCGCGGGCGTCAATGGCGACGGCGCGATCGGCCAGCAGGCGGACCTGAGCGTGGTGGCGGCCGGCACGCTGTCGGCCAGCGGCAAGCACCTCGCGGGCGGCAATGCCAGCCTGCAGGGCACGGCGCTGCAGCTCGCCGGCAGCCAGAACGCGGCGCTGGGCAACCTCAGCCTCGCCGCCAGCGCGGGCGACATCAATCTCAGCGGCGCCAGCAGCCAGGCGGGCGGGGCGCTAAGCGCCAATGCCAGCGGGGCGCTCGTCAACGACCGGGGACAGTTGACCAGCCAGGGTGGCACCACCATCACGGCCGGCAGCGTCTCCAACCAGGGCGGGCGGATGCTGGCGCAAGACGCAGCCACGCTGCAATCGGCCGGCGCCGTCAACAATCAGCAAGGTGAGTTGCAGGCGGGCGGCGCGCTCGCCGTCAACGCCGGCTCGCTGGACAACAGCGCGGGCCGCCTGGCCTCGCTGGGCGCCGGCGGCCTGGCGGTCACCACAACAGGCACGCTGGCCAATGCCGCCGGCACCACGGCCAGCGGCGCCAAGGGCGGCGTGATCGGCGGAAACGGCGATGTGCGGCTGAAGGCCGGCGCGCTGGCCAATGCCGGCGAGATCAACGCGCGGGCCAACGCCAGCCTGGACGCCAAGTCGCTGGACAACAACCGGGGCAGTGTGACGGCCGGTGATGCGCTCACGGCCACCGTGGCGGGCGCGGCCAGCAATCGCCAGGGCACGATGTCAGGCGCCACGCTCAATCTGACGGCCGGCTCGCTCGACAACGCCACGGGCCGCATCGAAGGCGACCTGGTTGGCGTGCGCACGGCGGGCGATCTGGCCAACCGGGGCGGCGCCATCAACCAGTTCGGCAAGGCAGACACCCGCATCAGCGCGGGTGGCGTCCTGGACAACACCTCGGGCACGCTGGCCACCAACGGCAAGAACCTGACCGTGGATGCGCAGTCGCTGTCCAACGACAGCGGCCGCGTTGCGCACGCGGGCGACGGCACGCTGGCCGTGACCAGCCGTGGCGCGCTGGGCAATGCCGCGGGCACCATCCAGACCAACGGCGCGCTGGACCTGCGGGCCGCCGGCGCGGTGACCAACGCGGCCGGCCGGATCGAAACCGCCGGCACGCACAGCGCAATGTCACTTGCCGCCGCGAGCGTGGACAACACCGCCGGGCGCATCGTCAATGCGGGCGATGGCTTGACCCGGGTCCAGGCGCAGCAAGCCTTGGTCAACGCCAATGCGGGCCGGATCGGCGGCAACGGCAAGGTGGAGCTGGCAGCCGCCACGCTGGCCAATCATGCACAGATCACCGCCAAGGGCGATGCCAGCCTGGATGCACAGTCGCTGGACAACGGCCAGGGCAGCATCACGGCGGGCGAAGCGCTCACGGCCACTGTGTCGGGCGCGGCCAGCAATCGCCAGGGCACCCTGTCCGGTGGTGTCGTCGACCTGTCGGCGGCGTCGCTGGACAACGCCGCCGGCCGCATCGAAGGCGATCAGGCCGGCATCCGCACCACAGGCAATTTGTCCAACAACGGCGGCGCCATCAACCAGTTCGGCAAGGCCAATACGGTCATCAACGCGGGTGGCGCCTTCGACAACACCGCGGGCACGCTGGCCACCAACGGCAAGAACCTGACGGTGGACGCGCAGTCGCTGGCCAATGACGGCGGGCGCATCGCGCACGCCGGAGACGGCGCCCTGGCGCTGACGAGCCGGGGCGCGCTGGGCAATACAGCCGGCGCCATCCAGAGCAACGGCGCACTCGCCGTGCAGGCGGCCTCGCTGGACAACACCCGGGGCAACCTGTCCGCGCAAGGCGCCGCCAGTGTCACCACGGGCGCGGACCTGGCCAACCGCCAGGGCACGCTCTACGGCCAGTCCGGCCTGTCGCTCACCAGCCAGGGCCAGGTGGACAACACCGGCGGCACGGCGCAGACCAGCGGCGATTTGTCGGTCGCAGCCGCTGGCACACTGAGCAACGCCGCCGGCACGCTCACCGCCAACGGCGCGCACGGCAAGGCCACCGTCTCCGCATCCGGCATCGACAACCGCGGCGGGCGGCTTGCCAACGCGGGCGACGGCGCCACCACCATCACCGCCGCCGGCGCGCTGGACAACACCAGCGGCACGCTCGGCGGCAACGGCGACGTGACCCTCGCCGCCACCGATCTCGCCAACGCAAGCGGCGCGCAGATCGCCGCGGCCGGCGCGCTCACGCTGGGCGTGACCCGCAGCGTGGACAATCGCAGCGGCAGGATCTACGGCGCCAAGGGCCTGACCCTCAACCAGGCCAGCACCACGCTCGCCAATGAAGGCGGCAACGTGCTTGGCGGCACCGACGTGCAGCTCACCGTCGCATCCATGACAAACCAGGGCGGCGCGGTACGCGCCAACCAGGACGTGGGCGTATCCAGCCGCGCCGGCACCGTCAGCGGCAGCGGCGAGATGACGGCGGGGCGCAACCTGACGCTCAACGTAGCGGGCGACTATCTCAACGACGCCGCCAACAAGCTGCGCGCCGACGGCGACCTGCAACTGCGTGCCAGCGGCGCGGTCACCAACACCGGCACGCTGGCGGCCGGCGGCAGCCTGGCCGTGCGCGGCGCCAATGTGAACAATGCCGCCGGCGCCGGCATCAACTCGCAGGCCACCACCGTCCAGGCCGACGGCACCATCACCAACGCCGGACGCATCGAAGGCAATGCCGTCAACACCATCAGCGGCGCACTGGCCAACACCGGCGCCGTGATCGGCAACACCGTGCAGGTGCAGGCAGCGGACGTGAGCAATACCGGCCCGGCCGCCGTCATCGCCGCCGCGCAGGACCTCAAGATCCATGCCTCAAACTCCGTCTCCAACCTGGACGGCGCGCTGATCTACAGTGCCGGCAACCTGCAGATCGCCCGCGACGGCACGCGCGACCCGGGCACCGGCATGCTGGCCAACCAGGTCGGCGTGCTCAACAACCGCTCGGCAACGATCGAGGCAGACGGCGATATCGACATCGCCGCGCGCACGGTCAACAACACGCGTACCAGCATCGTGACGGAGGCGGGCACGCCGCAGACCACGACGACGCAGACGCTCTCGCTCTGGCTCGCCGGGCTGGGTGACGGAGAAACCAATGGTCACTTAAGTGCCACGTTCCCCGGATGGGCCTGGCGCACTACGGCGGCAAGCATCAGCGGGGACATGGTCAACGCGCTGCGCGCCCCGGTCACCCTGGAAGTGCCAAAGTCCAAAGTGGTCAATCTCAACACCACGGCCAAGACGCTTTCCTTCACGGAGCCGCCCTTCGAGTCCTACGTCGGCAACGACAACCCGATGTGCGGCGACAACGGCTGCGCCGGTGAAGGCGGACCGGGCGGGCGCCCGTTTGCCACCAACCCCACCCAGTACTACCAGGACATCCAGGACACCGGCACCACCTACAGGATCACCTTCTGGCCTGACTGGGACCCTGCCAAGCACCTCCGCCCGGACCAGGTGCGCGTGCGCTACGACCTCGGCCCGGACGTTCACGACTACAGCGAGACTTCCCGCACCACCGTCACCACTGTTGCCACCGACCGCCTGGTCAGCGCGACCCCCGCGGCCAAGGTCCAGGCCCAGGGCTCGATCCGCATCAACAGCGACGGTGGCAGCATCCTGAACCAGTCGTCCATCATGGCCGCCGGCGGCAACCTGTCCCGGCGCGCTGCCGGCGGCGGGGTACAGGACGTCGGCACGGTGCTCCAGCAGACGGTCAGCACCACCGACACCTCCACGTTCTACTGGCACCAGAAATCCGGCGGCAACAGCGATGAGCAAACGGTGCCGTATCCGACCACGCCCCAGGCGCCCACCACGGTAGCCGCGCTGCCGGCCCTTGCCACCGCCAACCAGGCGGTGCAGACCACCGCGCAGGACATCACCGTCGGCTCCGTCAACCGCGTCGGCCAGACTGTCACTGGCAGCGGCGTGGCCGGCGGCAGCGCCTCGGGCACGCAGCTTGACAGCCTCGCGGGCACGGCCGGCGCCGCGCCAACGCTCGGCGCCGGCCCCGTCGCGGCCGCCACCGGCACCACCAACCGCCCGCAGACGCTCGGCACCGCCGCCGGCGGCATCCCCAACCTGACGCTGCCCGTCAACGGCCTGTTCACGCTGCGCCCGGCCCCGGCCACGCCCTACCTGATCGAGACCGACTCACGCTTCACCCAGTACAAGACCTTCCTCTCCAGCGACTACATGCTGGGCGCCCTCGGCCTGGACCCGCAGCAGGTGCAAAAGCGCCTCGGCGACGGCTTCTATGAAGAAAAGCTCGTCCGCGACCAGGTCACGGCACTAACCGGCCGTACCTTCCTGGCCGGCTACACCGACCAGCTGAAGGAATACCAGGCCCTGATGAACAGCGGCGTGACCTACGCCAAAGCCTTCGGCCTGTCCCCCGGCGTAGGCCTGTCCGATGACCAGATGCGCCAGCTCACCACCGACATGGTCTGGCTGGTAGCGCAAGAGGTGACGCTGCCCGACGGCACGCATCAATCGGTGCTGGTGCCCAAGGTCTACCTGGCGCAGTCCAACGCCGTCGACCTCAACAGCACCGGCGCGCTCGTCACCGGCAACAGCGTCGCGCTCAATGCCACCGGCAACGTCAACAACAGCGGGCGCATCGTTGGCGACGTCGCCACGCAGGTGCTTGGCAACAACATCGTCAACCGCGGCGCCATTGGCGACACCACCGGCACCACCGTGGTCCAGGCCCTGCAGGACGTACGCAACCTGGGCGGGCGCATCGGCGGCCAGGACGTCCTGGTGCAAGCCGGGCGCGATGTGGTCAACGAAACGCAGACCGTCACGGAAGTCCGCACGATCGGGCCCAACGGCTACAGCACGGGCGCCACGGGCGTGGCCGCGGTGGCGGCGATTTCGGCAACCGGCAACGCCGTGGTGCTGGCCGGGCGCGACGTCACCCTCAGCGGCGCCGTGCTCGAAGCCGGCAAGGGCGCACTGATCGGCGCCGGGCGTGACCTCACCATTGGCGCGGTCACCCTCGGCACCACGCAGGACGCTGTCTCGCGCGGCGGCCAGAGCTATGCCCACGACAAGACCAGCACGGTGGCCGGCAGCACGGTGCAGGCAGGCGGCAATGTGGTGGCGGTGGCCGGGCGCGACGCCGCGCTGGCGGGGTCCAAGGTGGGGGCGGGCGGCGATGTCTCCCTGATCGCCGGGCGGGATCTCACCGTCACGGCGCTCAAGGACACCACCGCCCACAGCGAAGGCTCGCTGGGCGGCAAGGGCGCGTCCTACACGCAGTCCGCCTACGACGAAACCGTGCGCGGCAGCACCGTGCAAGGCGGCACCAGCGCCACCCTGACAGCCGGGCAAACAACGCTGGCAGCCGGCCTGCTGGAAGCCAACGGCATCACCGCCGCCGCGCCGGTCACAGGCACGGGCAGCGTCACGCTGACCGGCTCGGAAGTCAGCGCCGGCAAGCCCGGCGTGAGCGGCTCCGGCGTCAGCATCGTCGCCACCCAGGACATCACCATCGGCGAAGCCCGGGAAGTGCACGACGCCAGCTACGATGGCCGCAGCAGAAGCAGCGGACTGCTCTCGCGCAGCTCCAGCCACGACCAGACCAGCAGCCATGCCGACCTTGGCGTAGGGAGCCTGGTCAGCGGCGACACCGTGCGCGTGACCGCCGGCAACGACCTCACCGTGCGCCAGAGCGGCATCGCCGCCACCGACGGCGTAGCCCTGGCCGCCACCAAAGGCAACGTGCTGATCACCGCCGGCCAGAACACCCGCGAAGAAAGCTACGCGCACGAGCAGAAATCCTCCGGCCTCTCCGCCTTTGCCGGCAAGGGCGGCATCGGCGTCTCGGCAGGCAGCAACCAGGCCAACAGCGCCGGCCACGCACTTGCCGTCACCCAGAGCGATGCGCGCAGCACGGTGGGCGCCACCAACGGCAATGTCACCATCAGCGCCGGGCGCGATGCCACTATCCTCGGCAGCGACCTGATCGCCGGGCGCAAGGAAGGCAACACCACTGCCGGCCATATCGACATCCAGGCGCAGAACATCGCCGTGCTGGCTGGCGTGGACCACATCACCCAGGAAAGCAGCCAGAGCAGCCGCTCCAGCGGCCTGTCCATGGCGCTCACCGGCACGCCGCTCGACACGGCGCGCAACCTCCAGGACATCCAGCGCAACCCCAGCACCGTCACCCGCGCCAAGCAAACGCTCAATGAACTCGGCGCCGCCGCCTTCACCGCGCCGCAGGTGGGCATCACCTTTGGCAGCAACCGCAGCAGCAGCCAGGTGGAGACCGAATCGATCTCTCAGCGCGGCAGCCAGCTCACCGGCGCCGGCGATATCCGCCTGCGCGCCACCGGCAACGGCGACAAGGACGCCAACGGCAAAGCCACCGACGGCAATATCCTGATCGCCGGCAGCACCGTCAGCGCCGGCGCTGCCGCCATCCTCGACGCCCAGCGCGACGTCCTGCTGCAAGCCTCCACCGACAGCTACCGCGAAGCCACCAGCTCCAGCAGCAGCGGCTGGAGCCTGAGCACCGCCGCGCCCTCGCTTGGCGATGTCGGCCGCTTTGTCGGCGGCGGCCCCAACAACGGCGGCGTCTCCATGCTGTCGTACGGCAACCAGAAAGCCAGCGCCAGCGGCGACGCCAGCGCCGCCCGGCAAAACGCCACGGTGGTCACCGGCAATACCGTCGCCGTCAAGGCCCGCAGCGGCGACATCACCATCGCCGGCAGCGGCCTGTCCGCCGAAGGCGACCTCACGCTAGCCGCGCTGCAAGGCAAGGTCGACATCCTCTCCGGCCAGGACAGCAAGACCAAGCGCAGCGACAGCAGCAGCCGCCAGATCGGCGACCTGGGTGGCACCGGCTACACCGGCACCGTCGGCATCCGCACCGAGTCCCACCACCTGGACACGGCGCAGACCACCGAAAACACCATCCGCAGCCAGGTGGTCAGCCAGAATGGCAGCGTCACCATCAGCGCCAAGGACGACCTCACCGCACGCGGCGCCGACATCGCCGCCGGGAAAGACGTCACGCTGATCGGCAAGAACGTGGTGCTTGACCCCGGCAAGGACACCGCAAACAGCCACCAGGTCGACAAAACCAGCCAGTACGGCGTCACGCTCGCCCTGTCCGGCTACGCGGTGACCGCCGCGCAAACCATCGAGAACGCCGCCCGCGGCATGGAAGACAGCAAGAACGACCGCCTGCGCGGGCTCTACGCGGCGCAGGCCGCGCTCGCGGTCGCCAACGGCGTCAGCACCGTCCGGGACCTCGCCAGCGGCGGCACCGGCGGCACCGCGCTGATCAAAGCCACCGACAGCATCGGCGGCGGCAGCTCCGAGTCCGAATCCCGCAGCCAGGCCAGCGCCAACCAAGGCACCACCGTCAAGGCCGGCAACGCCGTCACCGTCGTCGCCGCCGGCTCCGGCGGCAAGGACGCCAACGGCTACGCCACCGACGGCGACATCACCGGGCGCGGCGTACAGATCGACGGCAAGTCCGTCACCCTCAGCGCCGCCCGCGACGTCAACCTGGAAAGCGCGCAAGACACCGCCAGCCAAAGCAGCAAGAGCGGAGGCAGCAACGCCAGCATCGGCGTGGGCCTCGCACTCGGCGGACAGCAAAACGGCTTCACGCTTGAACTCGCCGCCAGCCAGAACAAGGCCAAGGGCGACGGCGACTCCGTCATCAACCACAACAGCCATGTCAGCGCCAGCGACCAGCTCACCATCACCAGCGGGCGCGACACCAACCTCAAGGGCGCGCAAGTCACCGGCGACACCGTGCGGGCAGACGTGGGGCGCAACCTCAATGTGGAAAGCCGGCAAGACACCGACAACTACCACAGCCGCGAATCGTCATCCGGCTTCCAGGCCAGCCTGTGCGTGCCCCCGATCTGCTACGGCACCACGGTCAGCGGCAGCGTCAGTGTGTCGAGCGGCAACACCGACAGCACCTACAACTCGGTCAGGGAGCAAAGCGGCATCTACGCGGGCAATGGCGGCTTCCAGGTCAACGTCAAGCAGAACACGGACCTGAAGGGAGCGGTGCTGGCCAGCACGGCTGACGCTGGCAAGAACAGCCTCACCACTGGCACGCTGACCACCAGCGATATTGAGAACAAGGCGGAGTACAGCAGCAGTTCGTCGACTATTGCCGGCAGCTTCACCGCCGGCAAGAGCATGCCGGACGTCAAAGACGGCGACACCCTGATCAAGGCGCACACGGAGTGGGGCAACGGGAACCTGCTGCAGAACGGCGTCAACTCCCTGGCAGCCACAGCAGCAGGCAATGCGCAAAAGCCGATCGAAGGCAATGCCGCCGGCACTACCAGGAGCGCCATTGCCAATGGCACGGTGACCATCACCAATGCCGAGGCGCAGAAGGAGAAGACTGGCAAGACGGTGGAAGAAGTGCTTGCCGGCTTGAATCGGGATACGGATGGCGCCAATCAGGCTCTCGATAAGATCTTTGATGCGAAGGAGGTGAAGGAGCAGCAGGAGGAGAACAAGGTCCGGGCCGAATTGGTGCAGCAGTTGGCGCCGATGGTTTATGACAAAGCAGGAGACCTTCTCCAGGGCCAGCCCGCGGCGACCAAGGTGGCCGTGCACGGCCTTCTGGGCGGTCTCATGTCAATGGCGATCGGCGGCAACTTTGCGGCCGGCGCAGCAGGCGGGGCCGCCGCCAAGCTGGCAGTGGAGTCATTCGGCGCTCAACTGCTTGGTATGGAAGGCGTCAGCGTAGAAGACAGAAAGGCGCTGGTGCAGCTCGCGGGCATGATCGTTGGCGGCGTAGCAGGCGGTGCTGCCGGTGGATCCGGCTCTGACTTGGCTGCGGGCGGTAGCGTGGGCAAGGTTGCCACGGAAAACAACTATCTGAAGCACCAAGAGATACTTGATTTCACGAAGGCAAATCAATCCTGCACGGCAAGCGGTAACGCAGAAGCTTGCCGGGAGCGCGATCGGCTCGTTGCACTTGACAAGCAACGTGATGCAGCTCTGTCAGCCTGCGCGGGGAGCAGCAGCGCGATTTGCACAGGATTGCAACAGGAAGTTCGCTCCGCCCAGGCAGAGATCCTTCGTAAGCGGGACGACACCTTCGGTGCATTCGGCGTGAGCCCGGTCGACTACATTCTGCTTGCCATGAACACAGAGGCGCAGGCGGCGGGAACAATGTCGAAGGTTGATCGCCTTGTTGGCACCGCTACCGGCGCCGGGCATGCAATCGCCCAGGGACTCGCTGACATGGCAAAGCTGGCGGGCACCGTCGTGGCCTCAGGGATGGGTGACCAGAAGGCGGGTGAAGAGTTGCGAGGCACAATTGATGGCCTGGGGCGGCTTCTGGCGAATCCGACAGCTTGGGAGGCGTTGATAGCTAGTGCTACGGCTGAGCAGAGGGAGAGACTGGCGTCGGCTTACGAGAAGGGAGACGCCAAGGAAATTGGGCGAATCGGTGGTGAGTTGGTTACGTATTTGCCGTTTGGTGGCGCTGCCGGCGTAGTCAAGACAGCGACAACGGCGGCGGAGGAGGCCGCAAAGGCGGCAACCCTCGGAAAGGGCGTGGGGATCACTGGTGAAGTCACTCTTCCCGGCATGAGTCGCCCCGTTCGTCCGCCAAATCCAAGTTTCCCGCCGAACCAGTCTGTGCTTGATGCAATGGGTAGCCCCCAAATGAGGGAAATGACAAAGAACCTTGAGTGCATTGATTGCTCCGATATCGCGTCGCGCTTACTTGAGGCGGCGGGCGGGAAAGGGGAGATACTGGAAGTTAGACCCGTGAAGTCGGGTAGCTTGAGTGTATTCGAGAGTGGAGTAATTGATAGGAAAATATCCTACCATCAGGTATACACGGATGGTCGATATATATATGATCCGCGAATCTCTGAAAAGGCAATTCCATTTGGGGATTGGGAGCAGCACATGCGAAATATTAATCCAGGCGAAATCACTATATCCACTAAACTAAAGGGGCTTAAATAATGGAATTTATTGATTTGACTGAAGGGAGAGAGTTGTTGAATTTCATCGAGACCCTTGGTCCGCTCGCTTGGCAAAAATTTGAATCCAGGTATCCAGAAATTCAATTTAGAGGTCAGCAACCGAAAATGGAAGATAGGTCGGCGATGCCGCCTTATACTAGCTTTCGATTTGAGAATGAAGATCCGGAGGTAATTAATAGACTTAGATTTGCCGTAGAAACATACAGCGGAGAGATTGAGTGGGTCATGGAAGGACACTCGCGAGAAATGTTTCCCGGAACAACAAACTGGGTTATCTATCCAAAGAGAACATCTGAATCTCGGAAAATCGCTCTCGATGCTGGCATGGTGGTTGGTCAATACATGGCACTGAACGATCCGGATTTTGGGCCGATAGCCTACGCTGATCTTTTGGGGTTGGTCTCACACGTTCGCTCGGTATTTTCCGGTGAATAACTGTAAGGTAAGTTTCTTGCTGCATCGCTTGAAGGAAGCGGATACCTGTCCGGTTTATCCATTTTTAACCTCCGGGTAAATCACCGAGAGCGTCGCCTGAATAGTTCCAGTCGCCTGATTATTGGGAGTGGAGATAATGAACGAGTCAGAATTGACCATTGAGCAGGCGTATCGTGCAATGTTCTATTTTCTTGAGCATGAGTACGAGTTGACAAAATCGGATGAGCTCGGGGGAATACTCGGATCCCTCTCTTGGCAGGTGTGGGAGGGTGGGCATGGCCCAGCCGATCCCGCAGCTTGGAATGACTGGCTGGAAGCGGTACGGAAGGCCAAAGGTATCAGCGAGGGTGCCTCGTCCCCCGAATGATGAGGTGGAGAAATTTCCGAATACGCCGAGCGAGACTCAATCGTCTGATTGGAGTGTGTTGGCAGATCAGCGACATCGGTTACGCATGAAATATGCGGGCAATGGCGGCTTCCAGGTCGACGTCAAGCAGAACACGGACCTGAAGGGGGCGGTTCTGGCCAGCACCGCTGACGCTGGCAAGAACAGCCTCACCACCGGCACGCTGACCACCAGCGATATTGAGAACAAGGCAGAGTACAGCAGCAGTTCGTCGACCATTGCCGGCAGCTTCACCGCTGGCAAGAGCATGCCCGACGTCAAAGACGGCGACACCCTGATCAAGGCGCACACCGAGTGGGGCAACGGGAACTTGCTGCGGAACGGCGTGAACACCCTCGCGGCGACGGCGGCAGGCAATGCGCAAAAGCCGATCGAAGGCAATGCCGCCGGCACTACCCGGAGCTCCATCGTCGTCTGATTATTGGGTCGAGGGGGCGATAAAATGAGTGAATTAATATTTGAGAAAGTTGGTGATATTAACGGTACGTACCCCTATCTATGTGTCTACATAAAAGGGGCAGTGGAACCGTTCAGGGAGATTTCTGTGACAGAAGAAAGGGACATTGCATTTACCCTATACCGAGTAGACGGAAGCGTAACCGTAGGGTTGTATCAATGGGCTGAGATTTTGCAGAGGGCGATTTTTTTTGCCGGTAGCATTGGAAAATGAGGGTTCATCGTGATTGGGGGGGCGGCAGTTTCTTCATCTCAATGAGTCGAGCAGTGCCATTGAGAGCAGGCGGTTCGTTGACGTGGCTGGCTTGACTCCTCTCGGCCCTAAATACGGTGATGAGAGCCTACTGATCTCGTCACCGTGCCGACAGACAATCTCCGAGATCTCCTCGTCGTTGATGCCAGGTTGAATCAAACGAAACTCATGGTAATGCATTCCATGCCGCTAGATTATGCGAAGCAAGCGTTGGTTTTCTACGTAGCTCAGGATTTTGATCAGGCCGTTAGGTCTGATGTGCAGCAGCTTATAAATAAGCTTAATGCGTCAAGGGTATGGAGCATTGCTCCGCCAAGCTTCATTGATGAAATAGACGAAAACGGTTTTGAAGTGGTAGGTGGGGTGATCGAGATTTATTCGGCTTTACAGCCGAATATGCTTCCTTTTGATGTGGACTCGAAAAATCTAGACGAAGTGGAAGAGCTGATTGGCGCTATTAGGGAATTATCCGAGAAAGGTAGTCTTTCCTTTGAGTTTAAATTAGATGCTACATATGTCGGCAGTATTGAGGATGGTGTCGTTGATCGAGTCCTAAAGGAAGGCTTGCTCGCGCCGTGGCGAGATAACCTAAACGGTAAAAATTGAGTTGCTGAAAAGGAGCTGTGCCTAGCTAATTGGATCAATTAGTAATCTGGTCGAGATGTTAAATTAATGATTTATGGTTCGCCTCCACTCGTCAATAATTCGATGCAAAAGTCATATTTTTCATAATTTATTAAAATGGCTGCCTATGATTTGTATGGTTTCAAGGGTGCATCTATTTTTGAGGCTAAATCAAAAATCGAGGGGAAGTTAAACATTTCCTTCGAGGGGAGAGATAGCTCATATCAAGGTGGGATATATTATAAGTTTGGCGAAAAGGAGTCAGAAGTATTTATTGTGAAGGGAAATATTGATCCTTTCGATGGGGAACCTGTTGAGCAAATGTTCTCTGACTATCCGGTTTTGCTTTATGTGGACATGACGCTACGTTATGAAGAAATAAAGTCGTTGTTAGGTACAGAATTTAACTTGCTAAGGCATGAATTTTTTGAATAGAAATATCCCCGGTCGCGCTGTGTGGATATCTTGGCCCTAGATACGGTGATGAGAGCCTTGCAGCGACGGATCGTAGGAACCAGAATTTGATGATTTTATCGCATTGCTCATGATCGAATCGAAATTTGGCTAGTTTGAGTAACTATGGGTGATGTGGTCAAGAATATCAGGTGTGAAAGAGGCGGGCTGGTATGGCAAATAGTATCTTTGTCCCCCTTCATGCGGTTCCATCGGGGCTCAGCGAGATTATTAATTTGATTGCCTCCGGGTTCTCCGATGTTGGGAGGTTCGCGCCAAATATATACAGTGCTAAATCGTCTGATGCTGATGAAAACTGGAAAGACAATTTTGTCTTCGTAGAGGACGTCGGTTCTGGTGAGAGGTGCTGGGTTTCATTTTTTGAGACCACTCCCGATGTCACGGGAAATAAGGAATGGACGTGGTTGGCTGGAATAACATCAAGGGGATCGTGGGATTTTGCAGGCGTCGTTGCATACGCATTATGTAGTTACGCCGATTCCATTGTCTACAATGATTCATGTGTGCTAACTGGTCAGGAGGAATACTCAGCCAAGGAGCTAAAGGGTATTTTATCCAGCGACTGATTTGGAAATCTTCAGAAGCCTGGACTGAGGTGGGTGAAGGGTATTTTCATGATATTCCGGAGAATCGTGAATTAATCTCGAGGGTAGCCAGGTAAATCCCATGCTGTGATTATCGTATTTCGAAAAAACCATTCCGTTGCGGTGGGTGTAACATTTTCTGATTATTGATCCAGACGGGTTAATCATTTCTAACAAGTTAATAAGGCTGCGGCAATGGGACACGACGATACAAAGCAAGGACGGGAGTTACTTGACTTTATTGAAGAACTCGGTCCGCTGGCTTGGCAAAGATTTGAGTCAAGATATCCGATTTTCAAATTCAAAGATCAAGATCCAATAAGTGAGGATCGATCTAAAGTTCCGCCTTTCACTAGTTTTAGATTTGTGGATGAAAATCCTGAAATAATATCAAGAATTAAGTCGGCTGTAGAAGCATTTGAGGGGAATGTCAAGTGGGTAATGGTGGGCCATTGTCGGGATTCGTTCCCAGGAACCACCAATTGGATGATTTGCCCAAAATTAGTTATTGACGTATCCGAAGTGGCGCGAGAGGTCAGGGTTCCTGCTGAACAGTATGTGGAGGAAAAATATCCGGACTTCGGGCCGCTGGCTTATGCGGATCTATCTGGATTGGCCGAGCATTTGAAAGCGATGTTTTCGAAAGAATAGCTGTTTGTGGATCATAAGTTATTGATTTTGCAAAGGTATCGAGGTCAGAGACGGATGCGGGAACGACGCGCAGTATTTGAGTAATACCTCTCCATCGGTACTCCTTGGGAAGCATGATTATGAATTTGAAAATTGAGTTCGCAGAAAACCTAGTTTCGCTGAGCCTGATCAGGCAGAAGAACATTCCATGCCTGTGCCGTGTATCCGGGTCGCTGTTTGAAGTCGTCTTTCAATCGCCTCTTCAAGACGTGGTCGGCGTCGTTGATGGATGGGATCGTAAGTTGCTTGAAGAGCGGGCTGTAGTGGGTGCTGGTGGGAGTTTTACCCACTACAAGCACGGAATGGTGACGCTGAGTGAAATTCAGATGGGGCTCTACAAGATCATTGATCTTTCATTTTTCTATTCCGATTACGGGTGGTGTCCTATATTGATCGGCGGGGTTTATGCGCCACCTGGAAATTTTTTGGATGATGAGAGGGAGGATACGATCGGTAGGTTATAGATGTAGCGGAAAAATATATTTCCCCGAGAGGGGGTGGCGTTCGTCGCACGCAATTTCGAGATGTCGGCGAGTTGGTCATTGAGTATGCCGATCGAAATCGGACTTTTTAATATAGAGCCACATTAATTTTAACTTTATCTAAAAACAAAATCATGAAGCATCTATTTTTAATCGGCCTCTGCCTTTCCACCACCACCGCTTTCGCAGCCAGCCCAGTCCTCCTGGAAACCCCAGTCACCTACGCTCCGGGCGCCAGCGTAGTCGACCAGGTCAAGTCCGAATGCCAGATCGAGAACATGCTGACGACCCGCGTTGGCGATGTACTGCGCAAACGGAACAAGACCGGCGACGGCACGGTCGCGTCCACTGGCGATGCCAACGGTGCACAGGTGCTCCGGCTGCAGATCACCCACATCCTGGGTGTTGGCGGCGGTGCCTGGACTGGCCCTAAAGCTATCACTGTGACTGCCGATCTACTTGAAGGCGGCAAGGTGATCCGCAATACCAAGATCAACCGGTGGTCGGTGGGTGGGATGTGGGGTGGCTTCAAGGGAACGTGCTCCATCCTTGACCGTACCGCCGTTGCCATCGGGAAGGATCTGGGGCGTTGGGTTGCCGATCCGTCTTACGTGATCAAGGAGGAAGCGCCGCCTAAGGAGGCTGCCGAGCCGGCGGCGGAAGCCGCGCCGGCTTCCGCGGTTGCTCCGGCTAGCGTGGAGTAGCGCTCCGCGGTTGTTGTCTTGTCGGGCTGGGGTTGCGGGTGTTGTGCGTAACGCAGAGTGCGCGCCCTCTTGGCCGGACGTCGTATCCGGGGGTGCATTTCCCGGGGTTGTCAGCAAGTCAATATAAAGAAGTCGCCATATGGGTCAATTCTCTCGTCTCGCCATGCTCGCACTGCCAGCCCTGCTGGCCGGCTGCACATCGATTTCCACGCTCGCGCCGCCGCTCGGCCCCGACGATCCGTCCGCCGAGCTTTACGGAACCGGCGGCTTCAGCATGACCATTCCGCAAGTGAACCAGAAGGGCTGCTACCAGGGCGATGCCATCCTGAACACGCAGTCCGCAGCGCCAAGCATCCGCGTGCGTGCCGCGCGTCCGCTGGTGATTGCGATTGACGGTGCATCGGGCATTCATCGCTGCCGCGATATGGTCCGGTTCAAGCCGGAGGCGGGGCACAAGTACGTCGCGCATGGCCGGCCGGGGCCGGATGAGGAGTCGGCGAAGGTTTCCATCTGGAAGCAGGCGGTGAGCGCGAACAAGCCTTACTGCCATATCGCGGTGTTCGATGAGACGGACGAGACGGATGTCAAGCCGGTGCAGATCAAGCGGGTCGAGCCGCGCCAGCGGGGTTTTACCTGCATCGGTTTCGATTAATGGCGTGAGCGGTTAGCCGCGCGCGGGTGCCAAACATGCCGTGACGCTTGGTCACGCAAATACAAGCTTTCATGCAGATCAGAAGACGAATGATTGCCGCCATGCTTTCGGTAGCGGGTGGTGCGGGTTACACCAGCACGTCATTGCGTGCCCAGGTGCCTCCCGCCAATCCGGGTCAGGCCGCCATCCTCTCCGGCGCGGAACAGGAGCAGCGCGTGCGCCAGCAGCAGGAAGCCCGCGAACGCGCCCAGGCGGTCCAGGCGCCGGGCGTGCGGGCAGCGCAGCCGTCGGCAGAGGGGTTTCCCGCGTTGCCGGTTGAGCAGCCGTGCTTTCGCATCGAGCGCTTTGTGCTTGAAGTCCCGGCGGAGCTGCCGCCCGCGCTGCATGCGCGCGGCGCGTCTGCCTTGCCGCAGGATCCGTTCGCCTTTGCCCGTGCGTGGCTGGATCACTACCAGGGGGCTTGCATCGGCAAGCAGGGCGTGGACATGCTGGCCAAGGGCGTGCAGCACGTCATCCTTGGCCAGGGCTATGTGACCACGCGCGTGTTGCTGCCCGAGCAGGATCTGAGCTCCGGTACGCTGCGCATGGCGTTGATCCCCGGCGTGATCGGGCAATTCCGCTTTGCCGAGGCGGATCTCCGGGGCACGTGGAAGAGCGCGTTTCCCGCGCGCCCCGGCGATCTGCTGAACCTGCGGGACCTGGAGCAAGGCCTGGAGCAGATGAAGCGCGTGACCAGCCAGGATGTGGACATGCAGGTTGTGCCCACCAGCGTGCCGGGCCAGAGCGACGTGGTGATCGCGGTCAAGCGGACCAAGCCGTGGACGGTGGTGGCGTCGATGGACAACTCGGGCACGCGCTCCACCGGCAAGCTGCAGGGCAACCTGAGCGTGGGCATTGACAACCCGCTGGGCCTGAACGACCTGTTCAACGTGGGCTACAGCCAGGACTTGGCCTTTGGCGACCGGCGCCACGGCACGCATGGCTGGAACGGCTTCTACTCGGTGCCGTGGGGTTACTGGACGGGCACGGTGTCGGCGTATTCCAGCACCTATTACCAGCAGATTGCCGGCGTCAACCAGACCTTTGTCTCCAGCGGCAATTCGCAGACGGTGGATTTCAAGCTGCAGCGGGTGCTCAGCCGCAGCCAGAACGATGTGCTTGGCCTGCAGTTCCGGCTGTCCAAGCGCTTTGGCAAGAGCTTTATCGAGGATACGGAGATCGAGCAGCAGCGGCGCAACAACACGGTGGTGGAGGTGGGCATCACCGATCGCCACTACTTCGGCGCCGCCCAGTTCGACGGCAGCCTGGCCTACCGCCAGGGCGTGGCCG
The DNA here is from genome assembly GCF_058794615.1 of Cupriavidus sp. GW823-FHT07A04. Lineage (NCBI taxonomy): Bacteria > Pseudomonadati > Pseudomonadota > Betaproteobacteria > Burkholderiales > Burkholderiaceae > Cupriavidus > Cupriavidus sp. GW823-FHT07A04. The sequence goes on along the minus strand of NZ_JBXAHA010000002.1, from coordinate 463,928 downwards.
GCCTTGGCGCGCAGCCCGATACGCTGGCCCAGCTGGGCGGCCCCACCTGGCGTTACCGCATGGCCGTGCTGGATGCGAACCTGTCGGTGCCGTTCAAGCTGGCGGAGCAGTCGCTGCGCTATGTCACCACGATCCGCGGGCAGTTCACCAATGACCGGCTGTTCTATATCGACGCGCTGACCATCGGCAGCCGGTACACGGTGCGCGGCTTCGATGGCGAAAGCCTGCTGGCGGGGGAGCGCGGTTTCTACTGGCGCAATGAGCTACAGGCGCCGCTGGGCGGGAGCGGGCAGGCGCTGTACGCGGGGCTGGATTATGGTCGCGTGTTTGGGCCGTCAACCGAGGGGCTGGTGGGTACCCGGCTGGCGGGCGCGGTGATCGGGCTGAGAGGCGGGCTGGGGTCGAAGCTAGGGGCGGTGTCGTATGACTTGTTTTTGGGCATGCCGGTTTATAAACCGGCGGCGTTTCATACGGCGGGTGTGACGGCGGGGTTGCAGCTCGTTTATCAGTACTAAAAATGACGCGCGCGACTTCTTCCCCCCTCCGACAATCACTGCCGGTTCGATGCCACCTCGCCCTTGTTGAGGGCGGCGTGAGAGCGGCGGCGCGGTTCCAGCCCCAGCGCCTGCAACTGACGTTGTCTTGAACACCGTCCTTATCCCATAACAACTGACAAGAAGAATCAAGAGTGGAAACGATCTATCCAGTGGGTCCAACAGCAGTGCCAGCCGGCTTCACGCGTCCCGGCGCATCCTACAGACGTAGAGCTTGGTTTGCGGTCGCCGGGCTGCTGACGTTCCTCGCGCTGTATCTTGCGCTGACAGCCTGTTTTGCGATGACGGGAGTCACCCGCCTGCTCGCGATTGGCACGCGCTCAAGCCCGCTTGAGTTAATTGTTGGCGTATGCAGTCTGTTTCTAGCGGTTTTTCTGATCAAGGCGCTCTTCTTCATCAAGAAGGGAGAGTACGCAGGCGGTATTGAACTCAAGCGGGCGGAGCAGCCCCGCCTGTTTGCCTTTCTGGACCGGGTTGCGGACGAGGCTGGGGCGCCGCGTCCGCACAAGATCTACGTGAGTGGGCGGGTCAATGCCTCGGTGTTTTACGACCTTTCGCCGCTCAACCTGATCTTCCCCTCGCGCAAGAACCTTGAGATCGGCCTGGGCTTGGTCAATATGCTCAACCTAAGCGAGTTCAAGGCCGTTTGCGCTCACGAATTTGGACATTTCGCGCAGCGTTCCATGGCCCTCGGACGATGGGTATATACCGCCCAGCAGATTGCGGCGCATATCGTCAGCAAGCGTGATGCCCTGGATCGATTCCTGGGTCACCTCTCACGTATCGACTACCGGGTGGCCTGGATCGGCTGGGTGCTCAGCCTCATTATCTGGGCACTTCGCGCGGTGGTGGATAGCGTGTTCCGGCTGGTGATCATCGTGCAGCGAGCCCTGTCCCGCGAAATGGAAATGCAGGCCGACCGGGTCGCCGTGTCGCTGACCGGCAGCGACGCGCTGGTGCATGCGCTGCATCGGCTGCAGATTGCCGACGATGCGTGGGACCGGACCCTGCTTTTTCTGCGTGGCGAGACTGGGGGGCAGCGCCCCCCGCGTGATGCATTTGTTGTGCAAGATGCCATTGCCGCCCGGCTTGGTCGGATCTACAACGACCCCGCCTATGGCCGGCGGCCACAGGTACCTGCAGCGGAGGCGGCGGCATTTCGAGTCTTCAAGGGCGAAATGGCGCAACCGCCCCAGATGTGGGCGACCCATCCCATGAACCATGAGCGCGAAGAGAACGCCAAACGTACGTATTTGTGCGCGCCCGAGGATGAACGCAGCGCGTGGCTCGTTTTCGACGATGCGCCGGCACTGCGCGAGAGCATTACCCGGCAACTGGTTGGCGATACGGATTGCCCCCCTGCCGAGTCGGACGTCACCCTGCAGCGGCTCGACGAGCAGTTTGCGCGCGAACGGCTGAAGCCGTGCTACCGCGGCATCTACCTCGCTTTCTCAGCGACGCGCCATGTGACGCGCGCCGATGATCTGTATGAGTTGACGTCGTTCTCGGAGCCATTGACGCTGGAAGCACTCTATCCCGAATCCATCGGCAACGATCTCGAAAAGTGGCGCTCGCTGGAGCGAGAACTCGCCTTGCTGCGCTCGCTGCGCGATGGGGTCTATGTCGCGGCGGATGGTGTCATCCGTCATCGTGGTGGCGTTCTGAAACGCAATGACTTGCCTGCTGCAATTGCGGCGGTCGACGAAGAATGCAGGACTGTGCGCACGCGCCTGGAATCGACGCTGAAGCGGGTGCGCAGCTTCCATCTGGCCGTAGCGAAACAACGCTCACCGGAATGGCATGCCTATCTGAGAGGCCTGGTGCATGTCCTCCATTATGCAAACCATGCCGAAGCGAATCTGCGGGATGCACGGGCCGCGCTGGCGCTGGCATGGCAGCGCGCAACGGCGGCGGGCTCGATCAATGAGCGCGGCGTCAAGATCGTTCTTGCCGCCGCCGAAGACGTACAGCGCGCGCTGCATCAGATCTTTCGTGAAGCACCGGACTTGCGGCCCGGGGAACAGGTGCTCGCGGACCTGAACGGTGAGAGCTGGGCGGCGATGTTGGGTGAGTTGGGGCTCGGCGTACCGGTCCGGGAGAACATCAATGACTGGCTGCGCGTCGTGGACGGTTGGGTCAACCATGCAGCCGCATGTCTGTCGGCGCTGGGTGGCGCCGCACTGGACGAGCTTCTACGCACGGAAACCATGATTGCCGCGGCTGCGGCGGGGGATCCATTGGCCGCGCCACCCGTTTCGGTTCCGTCACCTCCGCCAGCCTACGACACATTGGCGTTGGGGAACGAGCGCGCTTTGCGGGCGAACAAGCCCGACCTCTGGGAGCGCTTCCAGTCAGCAACAGGATTCCTTCCGGGATTGGCCCGTTCCTGTGTCGCCGTTGGCATCATCGGGACTGTGCTTGCCATCGGTTGGTCCATGGGGAAAGTAAGTGTTATTGTCTACAACGGCCTGGCACAATCGGTCGTCACCACCGTGAATGGTCAGCGCGTCGAGCTGACGCCGGGTTTCCATGCCGAAGTTGAGGTTCACGGCGGCATCGACGTGCAGGTGGTGACACGGACGCTTGACGGCCAGCCGATCGAGTCGTTCAGCGCCGCAGTTCGCCGGAAGGCTACCCACATGGTCTATACGGTCGCGAGCGCCGCGCCTCTGCGGGAATGGACGGCGACCTACGGCAGCGCCAACGCGGCAGCTCCACACTTGCTGAGCCCGCAGCGCTGGCAGCCTGCGTCGGCTGACGTCGTCTTTGCCCGGCCACCGGAGAGGATCAACGCCAGGGGCGGCGGGGTCCGCACGGTCGTGGATGCGGCCGACGATACGCCGCCCGATGTTCTCGTCAGTCAACTAGAGGATAAAGCCGGCGCGACAGCGATGATCCTGGCGCATGTCCGCTTCGATGCGCCGGATTCTCCCTACCTGGCGAACTGGCTGGCGCTGGCGAGTGAGGAGCCTGGCTTCGAGCAGGCGTTCTCCGAGCGGCGCGTGCGTTTCCCGGTCGACATCATTGCGATGCGCACCGAGCAGGATCTGGCTAAGGGCGCGCCGCGCGCCGCGCTCTGCGCGCGCCATCGCGCGCTGGCTGAGACCACGCCAATACAGCCGGCGCTTGCGTACCTGGCGACCCGATGCATGCCCGATGGGCCGGAGAAGGAGGCCGCCTTCGAGGCCGGGGCTCGCCGCTGGCCTGATTCCGCGTGGTATGCCAACGCCGTGGGATGGCAGGCAAGCGAACATGGGCGCTACCGCGAAGCGCTTGAGCGCTTTGACCTGGCCATGTCGAAAAATCCGGCGCTGCGCCAGATGATGGCGGGCGAGGCGCTGCGGTTGACTCGCCTTCTCGACCCGGCGGCCGCCAGGTCCAGGCAGGAAGCGGCGTCGGGAACCACGCCGACGCTACGGAGCCTGCTGGCGTTTGAGCCCGGCCCCCTGACTGTGGAAGGCCCGATGCGACCGATCGCATTGCTGGCGAACGGTCGGCTCGACGAAGCCGTGGCCGCTGCGGACGGTACGCCGGTGTATGGCCATGTGCTGCGCCTGGCTGCCGCCTCGCGCGGCGCATCGCCGGAACTGCGTGCCCGCGCGCGGACATTGTCCGCCGACGATGGCATCGACGGGCAGACGGTATGGCTGGCCGTAGCCACGGGGGCCGACACAGGGATGCCTGCAGTCAGGCGGGTGCTGGATTCGATCGTCGCGCAGTACGACAAGCCGGGCATTGTCGCGCAGATGGAACGCTTCTTCGCGCTGGTCCGCCGTGGCGATCCCGCGGCTGCCGAGCGCGTGCTCGATGGCTTACCGCTGCAACTGCGCGCCCAGGCGCTAGTGGCTGGGATTCATCTGCTTGGCGATCGCGCGCCGGCCGATTGGCGTACATTTGCGCAGCGTGTGCTCTTCGCCGCTGAACGGCCATACATGGAGCAGCCGTGACAGATCAGAGCGGTGTTGTCTCTACTCGGCGAACTGCAAGGCAACGAGGATTGCCGGGCAAGAGAAATGGGACTATCTGGTTTGCATCGCCTTTGTGGGGCAGCTATGCGAGCCGGATGAACGAACTCGCGAGGATCTGGCAGCGCTCGAATTGAGCCCGGATTGACTTGGGCTTTGCGTAGAGAGTAGCTCGAGCGGATGGCCGTCGTTGGTGGCAGATTCAACCCGTCGATGCAACAGCTTGATAGAATCGTTCAGCCGGTGTATCGAAGTTTAGTGTCTTGCACGGGCGTTCATTCAGTCGCCTTGCTATCGCCTTCGCTTCGTCCGCGCAAAGGCCGAGTTGCTCCTCCTCATCAATCTGTGACGTCGAGATGGCGAGATTGGGCTTGCATCCATCTCAAAGGACTCCATGCTTGTCGGATCGGCATCTAACCCAACAATGGGCGCGGACAGGGATCAGGTCGGTACGCTAGTGTGCATTTGCATGGGTTTCTTGTGCAAGCCCAGGGAGGAAGGTGTCGATGGGACAGTGCAAGGGCCTGCCGTGCCAGGCACGAGGCGATCGCACCGGGCCGCGTCACTTTGCTGGATGCTTGGCTGAGGTATTTGCGTTCGCCTCAAGCGCACCGAGCCGAAGGCTCATCACTTGCGCATGCAGCTTGATGGCCTTGACTATCGATTGAACGTCTTCATTCTCGCTCTTGGATGCGATATCGTCGAACTCTGCCCACAGCTTCTTCTCAGCATCTGTCGTCATGGCTACTCCTGATGGCAATGGCAAACACCAGCGTTGGCAGAATCGGCGATGCAACTTCTCTGCCGGCTGATGGGCCGGGGGGCCGAGAAGGTATCTTACGAGCCGCTGTAGCGGGAGTCTGTGCGATGCCGTACGCTGGGGAGGGGGCGCCGCATAAGGCTTCATTGAAAAAACCAAGACTCTCCTGAAATCTGGAGGGAAGACGGGTCTCAGGTCACCACCGTCATCTTCTGGCTATGATCAATGTGTCCTGAGGCGAAGGATATCGGGACGGTCATGCGAGTGCGGTGTCAAATCCAAGGCGTCTGTACAACCTTTCAGCACCGGTTGGGTTATCACACTCGACTTTCAAGCACACGCGTTTCACCCCTCGTTCTCTAAACGTCACCAGCAGGTGGCGTAGCAGGGCTTCCCCAAGTCCTTGCTGACGCCGATCGATATCAACGACGAGGTCTTTGATGAAACCGCTGCTCCAGCACTGGGCGAACGCAACCATTCGCCCACAGTTATCTAGCACTGGAAAGACTAGAGCAGGATCGTATTCTGCATCGGCGAGAAGCGTGTCCAGCCACGGTCGAAATTCTGAAATTTGACCGCCACCCATGGCGTAGGAGGATTGCATCAAATCATGGGCATCTTCAGCCAATGACAGTGTGAATTCGACCAAACGCGCATTTCCTGGCCAATCAGGCTGGTACGCGCCCTCATCTTCAGTCTGTCTGCAGAGGTGGAGATATGGCTTCGCACTCATCTGGAACTTCCTTGTTGTCGGAAGGGTAATTTCACGCATTCGGTCTGCCATAGACCGTCAATTCTGAAGCGAAATCGGCTCGGTTAACGGGTGGTTCCCAAAACAGATTATCACAACACACCGGTCTTCATGATACGTTCCGTTTGGTGGCCGTTCTGGGAGCTACCGGCTAACCGAGCCTTGGTGACAGATGGAAAGCGTGGTGCCGTGGTCGCGCATGAACTGACGCGAAGGCTGTCCGACGAGATCGGCAAAATGAGCAAAAGCCGCGGCGAATCCGCCCCGCTACTCCCTCATTGCGAAGAGCCGAGGCCAAAGCCGTTGGCAACGCCATTCGAAAACCTTATTGATCAGCACTTCCTAAACGTCAGGCCGCCGCCCGACACGCGGATTTGTGCAACAACGCTCCCGGTGCGGCATGGCGCAATGAGGTCATCGACGCCATCGCGCGAAGTAGCAGACGCGAATGGAAGCCGTCCATCGGTTACCACCGACGTTCGCTCGTCGAGGCCTTGATGTACCGCATCAAGATGCTCACGAGCAATTGCTTGCGGGCACGCGAGGTCAGCTCCCAGGCCGCTGAGGTGGCGATCCGCGTAGGCGTACCCAACCGCATGGCGCACTCGCTCACCCGCAGACCGTTGGTATCATCGGCACGAGAACAAATTTGTTGGAGAGATCATGCGATTGTGGGCGAAAGCGAACTTACACGATTTTCCGATGATAGAATCAGTTTTGATCCTCGGGCTGACTGACGGCGTTCTGCTCATCCGCTACTTCTCATTTTCGACTCGCCAGGTTGAGGGAGATCATTGGTACGCAACGGTGGAGGAAGCCAAACAAGATGCAGAGCAAGGATATGGTGTCCGTCCATGCGAATGGCAGGTGATGCCGGACGAGCAAGACGAACTCTACCAACTAAGTGTGATGCCGATCGCTGTATTTACCTACAATCACGCTACTGATGAATGGGTCGCGCTCTGGTGAAAAATTGACAAGCGTTCTTCATCTCGTCGGGCCCGGCGGCGCCGGGAAGACCTCTGTCGGTCCCATCTTGGCTCAGCGGCTCGGGTGGCAGTTCATCGACCTGGACGAGCGCTTCATGTCGTTCGAAGGGAACATCGGCGCGTTCATAGCGACGTTGGGCTACGTGGACTATGCACGGCAGAACATCGCTGTTTACCGGAGGGTCAGGTCCTCGCTCGCAGCCCCCACCGTTTTGGCTCTATCCTCGGGCTTTCTGACGTACCCAGAAGACATTGACCATGAGTATCAGGCTCTCCGTAGCGCCATCGAATCTGATGCACTGACCTCCTTGTTGCTGCCGGCATTCGAGCTAGAGCCGTGTGTGGAGATCATCGTGCAACGGCAACTTTCGAGACCGTATCTTCCTGGTGACAGAGCAAGCGAGGAACGACGGATACGAGAGCGATTTCCAAAGTTCATGGCGTTGTCATGCGCCCGGTTTCGAAGCGATGCTGCGCCAGACAAAACGGCGTCGCAGATTGAGCGGTTTGTGCGCAGACGTATCGTCCTCCTTAAGTAGGCGCCGTTGGAAAAGGTAGAATGCGGCTACCGTCGTCCCCCTGCACCTCCGATCCCGGCTACTCTGAGACGTCCAGGCCAGGCGAATGATTCTGGTTGCTCTCGATCGTCCACCCCAATGTCATGGCGCGCGCGAACAGAACGAGCCGGGCGTCAGCGCTACCAGTCGACATCGCGATCCGGATTGGCGACAATCGTGGGCCGGTTCCATCTGCCTCGCTTATGATGAAAGCCGCGATTCGAGGCAGGCGCACATTAAGAGAGTATCGATATGTCAGCGACAAATGGAAATCTAAAAATATGTTTCATTGGCCCCTCTGGTGCGGGAAAAACCACGCTCGCGCGTCTACTGTCGCAGGAGACCGGTATCCCACACATCCCGTTCGACGAAATCTACTGGGATACGGGTAGCGGCGATTATTTGATGCACTCGAATTTTGCGATCGGCGTTGACACCGCAATTCTTTTTAAGGAATCCATCCAAGGAGCCACATGATCGCAACAAAAGCGTGCCCGATTGTTTTGCGCAGTCGTCACGGTATCGTACATATCCTCGCATTCAAGCATCCTGCCGCAGGCCACCAGTTGGTAAAGGGCACCATTGAGCAGGGTGAGTCTTCGCCGGAGGCGGCAATTCGTGAGCTCTGTGAAGAGTCAGGTATTTGCGATGCTCACGTGGTCTCGGATCTTGGTCTTTGGAGCGCTTCCTATCAGGAACAGATCTGGTCTTTCCAGCTGTGCGAGTCGGGGGCGGAATTGCCTGACGAGTGGACCTTCGAGACTAGCGACGACGGCGGCCACACGTTTGCATTTTATTGGCACCCGCTGCAGCGGGACTTGCCCGCACAATGCCACCCGGTCTTTCAATCGGCTTTACGCGAGGTTCGTGCGCGAATCGGAGCGCTAACGAGGTCAGCTTGAGCGGTCCGCCGAAACAACCCCGTACTCGCGCCGAAGGAGCTGAAAGGCGCTGAAGGAATGCACTGGCTGTGGACAGATTACGCCGAGCTTTGCGATTCGCGACTCGACCAAATTTCCATGCCAAAGTTGGCCATGTTGATTGAGGACGGTAGCCGAACTGCATGGCTCTACCCGGGAACGGCCGTTCGGCGAGGGGGTGGGGGAGTGCATGCGGGCCGCTAGTGCAGTAGGCCTATGTAATAGGCCACCCACAAGAGCAGGGCCACTACGATCGCAAGGACAGCGCCGCGCCAGACCGTGCGTGCACTTGGAAGATCACTCCCGCCAGAAGCCAGAGTCACGACCAGGAAGATGAGAATGCCGACGACCTTCAAACCTTTGACAAGCGCGCTGCATACTGTGTCAGCCATTCCACGCCAACTGGTGGCCCGATAGGGGCGCACTACCGGACGCCGAAATTCCGGTCGCTTGTCGAATATCACGGGTTGAGACTCTGCTTTGGTTGCCAGGCTGCATCTTACCAATTCCGGATAAGGCAGCTCCGATGGCGGCAGGCTTCATCGCTTTGCCCAGAACTGGCGTAGTTGGTCGAGATCCGGTCTTGGCCCACCGGCCTTGCGCTTCCGAGTGCTGCCAATTTCGATCAGCCGCCACATGAGCGGTCGAAGTCCGGGCCGGCAGAATGGCACCTACGCCATTATCACTTTGCTGAAATCGGACGCGATCCCATCAAGGCGTCAATAGAGGGGGCCTTCAGCGCAAGGTACTCGGCGATACCGCCGCGGTTGCTTGCTTCGATCTCGAATTTCAATTCCTGATCCTTTGTGCGCCATCGGCCAAGAGCTGCTAGTCCCAACGCAACCGCTCATATCGCATCCTTTCGCCCCGCCCCAAACGCCTCCTCACAACAAACCAGCCAGGCGCGTGCCGCCCGCGACAAATACCCCTCCCGCCAGACCAGCCCCAGTTCCCACACCAGCTCAGGTGCAACCAGGGGCCGGATCGCTACCCGCTCGGGGTCTAGCTGCCCGGCAATTGGCGCAGGCAGGATGGCGACGCCTACATCGGCCGCGACCAGTTCGCCGATAAAGTCCCAATGCCGGCTCTGCCCGGCAATCTGCGGTGTAAAGCCGGCGGCTTCGCAGGCGTCCAGGATGACGCGATACAGCACGAAGTCGTCCTCGTACATGACGAAGGGCAGGGTGGCGAGGTCGGTTAGCCGGACCGCGCCGGCACGGCGTGGTGCGCGCTCGGCGGGAAATACGGCGACCAGTGCCTGGCGGGTCACGGTGAGGCTGGCCAGGCCGGCTACGGCGGCGGGCAGCACCGTGACGCCGAGGTCGAGCTGGCCCGTGGCTACGCCTTCTTCTAGTGCGCGGCCGCCTTGCTCGCTTAGCCGCAGCTTTACGCCGGGGTACTGGCGGCGATAGGCGCCGATCACCGGGGCGAGGTAGCGGCCGGCCATGGGCGGGATGCCTACCTTGAGCTCGCCGCGCGCCATGCCGTCTACCTCGGCGACTTCCTGGCGCAGGCGTGCCACTTCGGCCAGCACGGCCTGACTGCGGGCGAAAACGACCTCGCCGGCGTCGGTGAGCTGTACCGTGCGGCCTTCGCGCAGCAGCAGCGGGCCGCCGAGTTCGTCTTCCAGGCTCTTGACCATCTTGCTGATGGTCGGCTGGGTCACATGCAGGGTTTCGGCGGCGCGGGTGAAGCCGTTCTGGCGGACGACTTCCACGAAATAGCGCAGGGCGCGGATATCCATGGGGCTCCTCGGATGTGGCGTGCGTGGGTGATCACGGCTTGCCATTCCAATATGGCATCGAATCAATAATTTATATTCATTTTATATATCGAAGTGCGCTTCGTACACTAGCGTCACTGCCACGTCTTGCGTGGCGCCATAGCTTGAATGTTCCGATGCCACGCGCTGTGACTGTCACTTCATCCACTTCATCCACTTGCACCTCCACCTCCGCGACCTTGCCGCAGCCGCCCGGTGCCCGCCTGCGCACTGGCGCCATCGCGCTGACGCAGGTGGTGGCGCTGTCGGCCCTGTGGCTGCTGGCGGACTGGTTGCGCGGGCGGCTGGGGTTGCCATTGCCGGCTGGTTTGCTTGGGCTCCTGGCCTTGGCCGCGCTGCTGTTCAGCGGGGCGGTGCGCGGTGGCTGGGTGCGTCGCGGGGCAAACTGGCTGCTGGGCGAGATGTTGCTGTTCTTCATCCCGGCGGTGCTGGCCGTGGTGCAGTACCCCGAACTGGTCCGGCATCAGGGCTGGCGGATCTGCGCGGTGATTGCCTTGAGCACGCTCGCGGTGATGGTGGTGACGGCGCTGGTGGTGGAGCAGGTGGTCCGTCTCGAACGCAGGCTGGCGCGCCGCGCGCGCCGTGCCACGCACAACCGGCAGCAGCACCATGCATGACTCCGTGCTGGCGGCGCTGAGCCTGGTGGCAACCGTTGCCTTCTATTACATCAACAAGCGCCTCTATGCGCGCCGTGCGCGGCTGTGGCTGATGCCGCTGCTGGCTACGCCGGTGGTGCTGATCGCGCTGGTGCTGGCGGCGCATGTGCCGTATCGCGACTATATCGCCGACACGCGCTGGCTGATGTGGCTGCTTGGCCCGGCCACCATCGCCTTCGCATTGCCGATCTACGATCACCGTGCGCTGGTGCGCCAGCATTGGCTATCGATATCGGTTGGCGTGCTGGCGGCGGTGGTGACGTCGGTGCTCAGCTCGGTCTGGCTGGCGCGCGGCTTTGGCTTGCCGGTGATGCTGCAAAAGGGGTTGGCGGTGCGCTCGGTGACCACGCCGTTTGCCGTGGATGCGGTGCGCGCGCTGGGCGGGCCACCGGATCTTGCCGCGATCTTTGTGGTCATGACCGGGCTGACGGGCATGGCGATTGGCGAGACCGTGCTGGCCTGCCTGCCCTCGGTGCGCAGCCGGCTGGCGCAAGGCGCAATCTTCGGCGCCGCAGCGCATGGTGCCGGCACGGCCAAGGCGAGGCAGCTGGGTGAAGTGCAGGGTGTCGTGGCATCGCTGGTGATGATGATCGCGGGGCTGGTCAGCGTGCTGGCCGCGCCGCTGATCCGCAGCGTGTTTTTCTGAGCGGGCTTGCGTAGTACTGCGCAATGGCTGCGGGCGATTGGGCGCAGACCCTGAGTAGTACTGCGTAGCCTATGGCCTTGCGACCGCTCCGGGCGCAGGGTTTTTCGCGCGCCCGCCAACGCGCCGCGCGAAATTGGCGCAAAATGCGGCACTTGCGCGATCGTGCCGGCGCGCCGACATGCGCCGCTCATCCGCACGTGGCTTGCCGTTCTTCCCGCCACGGCGCGCGCGCCGTCCCTCTGCGCCGATTGTGCGCACCGCGCGCGCAAGCTTCACCGATCTCTCTCTCGTTTTTCAATAACAACATCATGCGATTACCGCTTCTCGCGCTGGCTGCCGCGGCCTTTGGCATTGGCACCACCGAATTCGTCATCATGGGGCTGTTGCCCGACGTTGCCGCCGATCTTGGCGTTTCCGCGCCGGCTGCCGGCATGCTGGTCTCGGGCTATGCCATCGGCGTGGCCGTGGGCGCGCCCATTCTGGCCATTCTCACCAACAAGTGGCCGCGCAAGACCGCGCTGGTGGGGCTGATGGGCTTGTTCATCCTTGGCAATGCGCTGTGCGCGCTGGCGCCCAACTATGCATTGCTGATGGCTGCGCGCGTGGTCACGGCGTTCTGCCACGCGGCGTTCTTCGGCATTGGCGCGGTGGTGGCCGCGGAGCTGGTCCCGCGTGAGAAGCGCGCGCAGGCGGTGGCATTGATGTTTACCGGGTTGACGGTAGCCAACGTGCTGGGCGTGCCGTTTGGCACTGCATTTGGGCATGCGTTGGGCTGGCGCTCCACGTTCTGGGCCGTCACCGTGATCGGCGTGGCCGCTGCGGCGGCGTTGGTGGCCTGGTTGCCCAAGGCTATCCCGATGCAGGCCGGCAGCATCCTGCGCGAGTTCCGTTCCATCGGCGCGGCGCAGGTACAACTGGCGCTGCTGATCAGCACGCTGGCATCGGTCAGCATGTTCACCGTGTTCACCTACATCGCCTACATCCTGCGTGACGTCACGGGCTTCACCGCGCAGCAGGAGAGCATGGTGCTGCTGTTGTTCGGGGCCGGCATCACGGTAGGCGGCCTGGCCGGCGGCAAGCTGGCCGACTGGAAGCTGATGCCCGCGCTGGCCAGCCTGCTGGCCGCGGTGGCGGTGGTGCAGCTGGTGTTCTCGTGGACCAGCCATTTTCCGGTGCCGACGCTGTTCACGCTGTTTGTGTGGGGCATGGTCAGCTTTGCCGTGGTGCCGGCCACGCAGGTGCGCGTGCTGGACAAGGCCAAGGGCGCGCCCAACCTGGCGTCCACGCTGAACCAGGGCGCGTTCAACCTGGGCAACGCCACCGGCGCGTGGCTGGGCGGGCTGATGATCAGCGCCGGCCTGCCGCTGACCCAGTTGCCGTGGCTGGGCGCGGCGGTGGCCGCGCTGGCGCTGCTGGCAGTGGGGGTGTCGGCGTCGCTGGACCGGGGTGGCCCGGTAGCGGCTTAGTACCAGCCGCGCCATGGCGCGCGGAGTGCCGGCGAGGCCCGTCGGGCTGTAGGATGTTGCCAGCAACGTTTCTTCGGGCCCGGCATGGACTACGCACACATCCTCCAACGCATCCACCGCGACATCGCGCCCTTGCTCACCCAGGGCCGCGTAGCGGACTACATCCCCGAGCTCGGCAAGGTACCCGCCACGCATTTCGGCATGGCGCTGGTGTTTGCCGATGGCCGCAGCCATTGCGTGGGCGACGCCGCGGTGCCGTTCTCCATCCAGAGCATCTCCAAGCTGTTTGCCTGCACGCTGGCGTTCCAGTTGCTGGGCGAGGACCTGTGGCAGCGGGTCGGGCGCGAGCCTTCGGGCAATGCCTTCAACTCGCTGGTGCAACTGGAGTACGAGCAAGGCAAGCCGCGCAATCCGTTTATCAACGCGGGCGCGCTGGTGGTGACCGACGTGCTGTGCAGCCGTTTTGTCCAGGCGGAGACCGCCATGGTGCAGTTCCTGCGCCGGCTCAGCGGCAACCCGGCCATTGACTACGACCCGCGCGTGGCGCAGTCCGAGCGCGAGCACGCGGACCGTAATCGCGCCATGGCGTATTTCATGAAGGACTTTGGCCGCCTTGAGATGCCGGTGGACAAGGTCATCGACGCCTATTGCCGCCAATGCGCCATCACCATGAGCTGCGAGGACCTGGCGCGCGCGGCGCTGTTCCTGGCGCATGGCGGGGTGGTGCCGTGGAGCGGCGAGCGCGTGCTGGACACCAGCCCCACCAAGCGCCTGTCGGCCCTGATGCTGACCTGCGGCACCTATGACGCTGCGGGGGATTTTGTCTATCGGGTGGGCTTGCCGGCCAAGAGCGGCGTGGGCGGCGGCATTGTGGCGGTGCTGCCCGGCAGGTGGGCCGTGTGCGTCTGGTCGCCGGGGCTGGACCACAGCGGCAATTCGCTGGCCGGGGTGCAGGCCCTGGAGTGGCTGACCACGTTGAGCGGGCATTCAATTTTCTGAATAGGGAGGAAATGTGCGGCAAGCGCCATAAATGCAATTATTCTTGCACTACGGACGCACGATGGCCGGAGTATTTGCCTTATTGCGTCGCTCCTGAAAAGTGCTATTATTTTTGCATTCTCGGCCTGGATATGTAGAAATATTGCCACCATGGCGAAAAAAACCGCGCCACTCCTTCCCTCAACCCAGCGTTTGCTTGTCGAGTTCGGCGAACGTCTCAAGCTCGCTCGCCTGCGAAGAAAGCTCACGGCCAAGCAGGTGGCAGAGCGCGCCGGGATGTCTCAGATGACATTGCGATCGCTTGAGGCCGGTGGCTCGGGCGTAACGATCGGCGCTTATCTTTCGGTGATGCAGGTGTTGGGCGTCGAGAAAGACCTGGCCAAGATCGCGGAGACGGACGAGATCGGCAGAGGCCTGCAAGATTCCCGTTTGCTAGGACGCACGTCCAGCCAGCGCGCCGCTGCGCCGCGCCTGCCTCGCGACGAAACAGTCGCCCGTCCAGAGGACAGGTGGCCAGTTGAGACAGCAACCCCGCTTCCCGTCAATAGTGAGTCCTTGGCTGCCTTGATCTCCCCAAGGAGAAAGAAGCCAGCGGACGAGGAACACGAGTGATGAGCAAGATGATCGGGGTCTACGCTGACTGGGATGGCCTGGCATCCGCCAAGCGCCTTGGCTGGTTGCATGCCAGGAAGGCAAGGGCAGCAGAGCTGTTCGAGTTCGAGTACGATCCGGCGGCCTTGGCTGATCCCGCATTGGGGCGCTTGCAGATTGATCCCCGCATCGGGCTCTATTCTGGCCCACAGTTTCCAGGAGAACATCACGACAAGTTCGGGGTATTTGCCGACTGGTGTCCTGATAGATGGGGGCGCGTGTTGATGAGGCGGCGGCTGGAGCGCGATGTTCGCGACGGCATCTTCCCCAAGGGCACAAGGCTCTTTGAGTCCGACTACCTGCTCGGACAGCGATGGCCACCTCTGGATCGCAAAATTCCCGAGCACCCGTGATGAGCATGATGTTGGCGCATGGGAGATGGTCGTGAACGCCCTGGCTACAGCGTGCGAGTTGCGGGTAGCGAAAGGGATGGCGCAGCGCTTCGCAAGCGACCACCACTGCTTCATGGTCAAGCGCTTCGATCGCACCAGTGCTGGCCGGAGACTGCATTTCGCTTCCGCCATGACCATGACCGGTCGGGTCGATGGCGACGACGCTGCTGCTGGCGCGAGCTATTTAGAATTGGCCGAAGTGATCATCCGGCATGGTGCGCAGCCCAGCGAGGATTTGTGCGAGCTTTGGTCACGCATCGTCTTCAACATCCTTGTCTCCAATACCGATGACCATTTGCGCAATCATGGATTCATCCTGATGCCAGGAAAGGGGTGGCGGCTATCCGAAGCCTATGACATGAACCCTGTTCCCATCGCCGATGGCTTGACGCTGAACATCACTCACGCTGACAACGCGCTGGATCTGGAGCTTGCACGAGAGGTGGCCGGGTATTTCCGGGTTTCCATGTCCGATGCCGATGACATCATCGAGGACTTCAAGAGGGTTGTCGGTCAGTGGCGGATTGCTGCGAACGGACTGCAACTGTCGCAGCGGGAACAGGACAATATGGCTTCTGCCTTTCGCCTGGCGCTGCGATAGGCAGGGCGCGATACCGCTCGGATCGAAGAGGCCCGGAGCCGGAATCCGTTGGTTACTGGCCTGAGGTTTTCCGGCTCGATGTGGGTATCGAGATCAGCCAGTCAGCCCAGCATCAACCCGGCATGCGCCAGCAAGTGGCGAAACACTGCCAGCCGGGCATCTCCCGTTTGCGCCAGCTTGCGGCAAACGTGCAGGTGCGCCGTCATGTCGCTGTGTCCGCGCAGGGCGTCCTTGCACTCGCGGTCCGAGATCTCCAGGTGGATGCCTGTGAGGATGGCGCAGCCCTTGCCCACGGGGGCGCTGACGATGGCGGGCGGGGTGCCTTCCAGGCCCGTGTACACGGCCAGGATCTGCGCCGCGTGGTTTGTTGCATCGCCGAAGTCGAAGCGGCAGCCGCCGTGGTAGTGCGCATACAGCGTGATCGGGGCATGGGTCAGGCTATGGGTGGTGCGTATTTCTGCTGCCGCGGTGCTTCGCGGTGTTGCGTCATACGCGACGCCCCGGGTGAGTTCGGGCAAGCAGCCAACCGCGACGGCATCCACGAAGCGCAGTTCGCGCGGGCCGCAGATAGCGCCTTGGGTGCCGGCATGGAAGGCGAGTTCCCTGCAGGCGTAGTACGCGCCCGCGCAGATGCCCAGGTAGGCGCCGCCTTCTTCGACAAAGCGCCGGATGCGCGCGTTGGGCGCGCCGTTCAGGGCTGCGCAATAGGGCAGGTCCGCACCGCCCGGCATGACAAACATCACGGCATCATCAAAGAGCGTTTCGTCCTGCCGGATGTCGTCGGCCATGACCGCCCGGATCTCGTACGCGCCGGGAAGCAACTGCTGCCCGATCATCCGCATCAGGCGCGAGGTCCCGTCGGAGGTGCCGGCGTCGATATAGGTCAGGATCTGGGGCTTCGGCATGATGGTTTGGCCCTTTTTTGCCCGATTGGGCGCGATAGTGTGGCAGCGGTGCTGCGCGCCTCAGGTTTGCGCGCGGCGGTAAAACGCCAGCCCGCCAGCCAGCGCAATCAGCGTGCCGCCCGACAGCCGGTTCAGCCAGCGCATGCCGTCACCACGAAAGGCGTGCACAATGCGTGCGCCCAGCGCCGCGTACACCAGCATGACGGCCAGGTTCAGCAGGCATTGGGCCAGCGTCAGGATGGCGTACTGCGGCAGCAACGCCGCGCTCGTATCGATGAACTGGGGCAGGAAGGCCGAGATAAACAGCAGCGCCTTGGGATTGGTCAGCGCCACCAGGAAACTGCGTGAGAACAGGACGTGGCCTCGCGCCGATGCCGGCGTCCGGGCGGCAGCGGAATCCGAAGGCGTATCCGGTGTCGGCTCCGGTGTTGTCTCCGGTACCGTCTGCGGCTCCTTGCCTGAGCGCAGCATCTTCCACCCCACATACGCCAGGTAAGCGGCGCCAAACCATTTGATCGCCTCGAAGGCAACCTCGGACGCGGCGATCACGGCGCCAAGCCCCGCGGCCACGGTGACGACCAGGATGATGTCGGCCGCGAGCGCCCCGGCCATGCCCCAGCACGCCTTGCGTACGCCGTGCCTGGAGCCGTTGTTCAGGGCCAGCAGCACGGTCGGACCGGGAGTGGCAATGGTCACGGCCGAGGCAAAAATGAAGAGCAGCAGGGTAGGGAGCGTCATGGTGCAATCTGGCTGGCGCACACGTGGGCGGGCGGGAGACATAGGATGATTGCCCGCCGGCAGATTGTCCAGTGCCTGGCATGCCCGGCGTTGCCGCGCCATGTGTTGCGCAATTGGCAAAAATGCAAGCCGGGATTGCACGAGATGAGCAGACATTGCGTGTTTTGATACGATGATGGTTAGAACGCAACGGTAGCCCGCAACCGCTATGGCGCTTGCGATGCGCGCTTGAACGACTAGCGTTCGCCCGGCGAGGTTGCGGTTCTCCAATAAAAAGCGGAGACGGCCATGATTAAAGAATACGCGTGGAAGAAGCGGGTTTTCGAGACCCATGAAGTACAAGTGCAGGTGCGGCCGAGAACGCCCACGGTCTGGGAGTACACGGTGCGGGTCTGCCGCCCGGGCACGAACATCCGGGCCGCCGGGACGTTGCTGGAATCGTCCAAGGTAACAGACCTGTTCCCCACGGCGGACGCGGCGGAGACGGCTGGTTTTGCCCACGGTGCGGAGCTGGCGAAACGGCTGGCTTAGGGTGCGGTTGATGCCCGGAAAGGGCTGGTAAACGTCGATTTGGTGCTTTTTGCCGGCTGATGGTGTAGCAGTGTGATTTTTTGTGGCGGGTGGTTTGGAGCGTACTTTGTGCCGTTATACTGCGCAGGTCGTTGCAACCACAGCGACCGGGTTTAGCAGCCCGCGGAAAAAGGTGACCAATCCGCCATCAATCCGCGTGAAAAAGGAGGCATACCCATGCCCCAGTCTTCGCTTGCTCGTCCCGGGCAAATCGTATCTTCCAAGCCAGCCATCCTCAGCCAGCGCCCGCGCGCCTGCCAACGGAGGGCGCCCGATGCATAGGTACCCGCACTACAACATCACCGCCCAGCGCGCCGGGCGTGACACCTTCCTCACGGCCCACGCCCTTTCCGAAAGCCCGCTAAGCCTCGCCGCCGAGAAAACCGCGCAACTCAACGCGCTGCTTTCGGTGGCTGTCGAGAACGCTGCTGGCGGCTCCTTGTGCAACATCACCGAAGAGACGCAGAGCCATCTGCTTTCGCTGGCGGCCGTGCTCGCGCATGAAACGCTGGTGCTGAGCGAGTTGGCCGCCCAGGACGATGAGGGTGAGGGTGAGGGTGAGGGGGAGGGCGGCAATGGATGATGGCTGGCCGGCCGTCTAGCCACAGGGGGGAAGATGGGCGCGCGGCGCATGACATCGATACGGTACTTCGCGCGCATCGCAGCTTGGCGGCGCCAAACAAAGTGCACTACAACACGCGCTGCCGATCGCGCTGCCAATCGCGCGCTTGCGGCCCCATGCAGCCATCGACTATGTTGAATCTCAAGGCCGATGTGGCCGCGTCGATGAGGAGCCGTGATGAACAGGGTCATAGGACACCTGGCCGTGCTCGTTGTCCTTGGCCTGTCTGTCTTGCATGGGGCGCAGGCCTCCGACATCGACTGTAAGTCAGCGTTCGGCGCGGGATCGGTCCGCTGTGAAGATCCAAACGGCAACGGGATGCGATGTGGCCTGGCGACCGACGGGCGCTCGCGCAACAAGCACCTGGTCTGCGATAACGCGGAGCTTTCGACGCGCTACGAGCGCATCTATGCCGAACAGCAGAGGCTGCTGCACAGCGGCGTCACCAACGATGCCGACGTCCGCGCCTGGCGCAGCAAGCGCGATGCCTGCGGGTCCGTGCGCTGTCTTGATAGCCTGTTCCATGAATGGTGGCGGTGGCGGGACGTTGCCCGCATGAAGCCGGCACGGCCCGCCGTTGCGCCGAGCAAGCCCGTTGTACCAAGCACGACCGTTGTGCCGAGCACCGCCGTTGCAGCCTCTGTCCCGCCAAAGCAGGAGCCGGCACCTCCCGCGCAAGACCCGGCGACGCCGACTCAGTTGGCTGCCGTGCCAGAGAGCGCGCAATCGAGCGAGCCGACATCGCCGGCGGTCGCCGACGTTCAGGCGCCGCCCGCCTCGATCGAAACCGGGCAAGTCCCGCCCGAGCCAGCCTCTCGCGCCATGGTGTCGCCAGGCTTATCGCCAGGCTTGTTGTCAGGCTTGCTGATGGGCTTTGCCGCCTTTAGCATTGGCGTGGCCTGGCTTTGGAAACGCAAGCGAGATCGGCGCGCCTCGCCTAAACATGAACGGCGTCGGGCCATCTCCGCAGGCATGGCGATCCTGTACGGCTTGCTCATCGTGAATGTGCTGCTCCTGGCGTTCACGCTGAGGTCGAGTTAACACACCTTGTTTTCACACGGCTGGCCAAGACAATCGTCAATGGTCAACCTGACCCTTCGGAAGCGCTTAGGCGCTTGGCCCGGTGAGGGCCGGTTCTACGGCCGGCATGCCGGCCGTAAAATGTGGACTACCGAATGGCATTGGAGTGTCCTCAATATGCGCATGCTGGCGGTTCTGACTTGTGCGCTATGGTCGGTTTCGGCCATGGCCGGCGGACTGGAGGTCGGCGAGGCGGTCCCGGCTTTCGACATCAAGCTCACCGATGGTCGCCATGTCACGCCGAGCGCCGCGGCGGGCCGAGTTACGATCATCAACTTCTGGGCGACCTGGTGCGCGCCATGCCGCAAAGAAATGCCAGCGCTTGAAGCGTTCTATCGAGAACATCACGCGCAAGGCGTGGACGTGATTGCCGTCAGCATTGACAAGCCCAGCGACCAGGCCGAGGCGCAGGCGGTAATGAAGTCCTACACGTTTGCGCTGGCTTTCGTTGGCGATGCCGACGTGAAGGGCTTCGGCCGCCTGTGGCGAATTCCGGTGACATTCGTGATCGACCAGAACGGCATCCTGCGCAGGGATGGCTGGCATGCCGAGCCCACTGTCGACCTGGAATTGCTCGAGAAGCAAGTCGTGCCGCTGCTCAAGCGTTAGGCTACCGCGACGCCGGCCGGAAGCTGCGCCCCCCAGCCGGTTCAACTCGGTCAGAAGACGTAGCGGGTGCCGATCGTACCCGTCCAGCGAGGGGCCAGTTGCAGCCCGTTGACCCGCTGGTAGATTGGCACCTGGACGAAGGCGTAGAGCTTGACGTGCTTGCTGATGTTCACCGTGGCGCCCGGGCTCAGATAAACCAGGGTGCCGCCACTATTTTCGGTGTCGGCATTGTCGCCAAGGTCTCGCTTGGCAATTCTGGTGTTGATCTGCAACTGCGGCGTAACAGCTTCAAAATGCAAATACCGCACCCCGGCGTTGACTGACAGGGACATGCCCGGCTTGTATTGTTCCCGATAATCTAGCGGCACCTGCAGCATCGCTTGGGCGAAGCCGTCGAAATCCTGGCTTATCGCTCCATAGTAATAGGCGCCCGCCATCAGGTCGGTAGTGCCGGTGCCAAACTGCAGGCCACGGTCAAGCGGCGAGCCGGCGGAAGGCCCCGAATTGAAGTTCTGGTGAAAACCTCCTGTTGGAAGCTTGACGCCGAATTGCAGGCCGAAGTTCTTGCTCTCCAGGAGTCCCTGGTATCGGCCCACCACGCGCACATCGCCCAGGCCGTTGCCGGACGAGCCGGATACGTCCGTGTCTCCTGGCGAGATCGTGGTATGGGTCCGGCTGACATAGGGCACCTGGACATTGACGCCCCAATCGGCGTTGAAGCTGTAATCGACGCCGAGCGTAGTGTAGCGGTTGATTGTGCCTTGCTCGACTTCGCGGTCGTTCGGGACAGCGAGGCTGCCGCGGTCGACCGCGTGCGTGCCGGATCGTAACTGCGATTGGTTCAGGTAGTCGTAGCGTAGGTCGAGTCGCAGGCCTGCATCGGCATAGTAGCCTTGGCTGTCCCAGTCGGAACTCAGCGTGCAACCGCAGCTTGCGCACGCGAACGCAAAGGTGGGGAATAGCAGGGCGGCACCTGTGGTGCCGGCGCGAAGGATCGGATTCATGGCGTTCTGGGCATACGGGGGCGAACCGGTGGTCCGCCCGTGGCAAGAGCGCGGGCTTTTGGCGCGCGCGGGTGGTCAGGCGATGGTGCCTATGCCAAGGGTGGCGCTCGAGCTGTCGCGCGAAGGATGCCCGGAGGCCGATACGCATTGCGCTGTGGCACTGCCCGCACGAAACCAAGCTGGCTGAGGTGAGGCAGAAACACAAGTGGGGCGTGCGTTATCGCATCCGTGCCGCCGATGTCCGCGCAGAGCAGACAGCAGAGGCGATCGTCGAGGCTCTGGTGGTCCCCGGGAGCGTCCTCATCGGGCGCCACTTGATCATCGCTGGAGACGACGCGGTTTCCGCCTGCGCTGCAGATTGTGTGATCTATCACCCCCTCGGCCGATTGTGCGTGGGCCATCATCGGCCATGGCGCGTGCAACGCCATGCCAAGCAGCGCAAGCCACAAGATGAGCCGATGTGCGAACGACATATCGTGCAGAGAAAATGGGTCGCTGATTATCGTGGTGGGTGGCCGCCAAAGCCGACGCGTTCAGTCCTCGTTTTGCGTGATCCCGGGTGGGACACAAAGCCGCACCCACTGACATCGTGGCTGCCATGTGTAGCATCGGGCATTCATTGTCCCTTCCCTTGTCATAGTGAGCCTACGCCGGGATTTCCCTGCTCTTTGTGCGTTACACCACGAAAGCGGTGGTGCATGATGCGGCGCCATCAAGTCGATGTCTCTTTTTGTTTCCGGTGACTTGTCATTAAGGAGCTTGGCATCAAGCCTTCAGACAAAGTACCCGCAGCGTGTATCCTCTGCACTCACTGAACAGCAAGGACATGAATACAGTGAACAGGGAAATCACCTTAATGCGTCACGGCCAGCCGAATCTGGCCGTGTTCGACAAGGTTTCGGCACGCGATATGCAACGCTGGATTGAGCAATATGATCTATCCGAAATCATTGACCAGCCCGCCCCGGAATACAGCCCGATTGCTAGCTGTTCTGTCCTACGAACGTTCGAATGATCGCAACGGGTCGGTCAGAGACGATAGCAGTTTCGCGCGAGCGTCCGAGCCAACACCAGCCACTGGAGGTCGCGACAGGAATCCGCGACAATCAGCCAAAATTCGAATACAGGGAGCGTCGCAAATGCTGATTGCCTTCGGAGGACTACCGGGCACCGGAAAGACAACGGTAGCGAAAACACTTGCACGCAAGCTCGCCGCGGTTTATCTGCGTATTGATACGTTGGAACAGGCACTTATTGTGGCCGGGAGCGACGGGGCTGATATCGGCCCTGCGGGCTATCTGGCCGGATATGCCGTTGCAAAAGATAATCTGTGCCTTGGGACGACCGTCGTCGCGGACTCGGTCAATTCGTTGCATGTGACGCGTAGCTCCTGGAGAAGCGTGGCGCTCGAAGCAGGTGTGCGCATCTTCGAGATTGAGCTGATTTGTTCTGATACAACGGCGCACCGTCTGAGGGTCGAGGGGCGCCAGGCAGATATCCCAGGCCACAAGCTGCCGACATGGAAGAACGTGCTTGAACGTCAATATGACGCATGGGAATCAGACCATCTTATAGTCGATACAGCTAACGTTTCAGTTGAACAGGCCGTTGAAACTATCACTCACCGCCTTTCGATGTCACCTTCGGCGAGTCGATTGCTCTAGTGTTCGAGACAATTGCGTTGTCGCGTGCCCGATGGCAGCGTGACGGCCAAAGCGCTGGATCACAGCCTCAAAAACTGGGCGACGCTGACGCGCAACCTGCTCGATGGCGAGGGGAGCGTGGACAACAACAGCTTGGGGAACCTGATCCGTCCTTGGGCGATGGGTAGGCGCGCATGGTTGTTCGCCGGCAGCGAAATGGCCGGCCAGCGTGCCGCGGTTGTGATGAGCCTGGTGCAATCAGCCAAAGTTCATGGACATGATCCGTGGGCCTACCTCAACGATATGTTGACCCGCCTGCCTACACACCTGAACAGCTGCATCGACGAGCTGCTTCCTCACCACCGGCGTCCCGCGCGCTGAGCGCGTCCGCTACACGCACAAACGTCCGTCCAATGACAAGGTGGGCCGGCGGGACGCTCACATCGAACGTGCTGGGGCACGGCGATCGGCGTTAGCGCAATGGCGATGATCGGGCCGCTCACCTCGCGCTGGGCTTGCGGGTCCGGGCCCTGGCGTTCGGTTTCGGGCCCGTCGTCGCCCGTGGGGGCGTGCCCAGATACGGCTGGTGCCCATGGGCGGATTCGTCCAATTCAAGGGTTCCACGACCGAGTTGCTCGAGGACTGGGAAACCCACGATGCGCTCGACGCCCAACCTGCCTGGCGTCAGATCGCCATTCCGCTGGCCGGCATCGGCGCGCTGCTCACGCTCGGTTTGGTCGGTCTGGGCAGCGAAATCCTGCCCCAGTTCCTCGACGGTTTCAGCCAGATCGCTGGCGGACCGCTGTCGCCCGAGGGCGATGCGCAGCAGTACCTGCGGGCCGCCGGCGGCGCCTTCGCGCGGTCGTCGTTCCTTGGTCTGCTGGGGCTGGTGGCAGTCAAGGCGGCAGCCTTTAACCTGCTGCCACTGCCGGCATTGAACAGCGGGGACATCGTCGCTATGCTGGTGCGCAAGATTGGCATCGTCCGCTACTGGCCGGTCTACTTGACCCGGGCGCTGACATTGCTCTATCTGGCGATGCTCCTGTCCTGGGTGTACGCCTTCGGCATCTCCGGCCGCCAGACGGCCCGCTTCAGACCACGGCAACCCAGCGCCAGAAACGGTTCCAGCGCGACGTGCCGTTCGCCACCCACTGTCGGCGCAGCCCTTCCACCAAGTCATCCAGCAGCGGCAACTGTTTGCGCACATCCTTGGTGCGCACGATGCGCCCGCTTGAGGAGCACAACGCTCCCCGTGCGCGACGACTTCAGGAATGCGGTCAGTCGATGTGGAGCTTCAGATTGATTTCGAACGTCCGCTTCGGCGGCTTTGTTGCCGAGCCCTCCCATGTCGTCGTCGAGCGCCGCATCGCCGGCCAGCCAGACACACGAATTAACGCCGCGCGTGTCCCTTTGGTGTTGACTTTGCCATCGCACGGTGTCGCCAATTGTGCTTCCTATACGATTGGCGTGCCGAGCCGGTCGAGAACGGGCAACAGTTCGGCCGGTTCCGGTCGACGGGTGTAGTCGGGGTTCACCTCGGCATAGACGATCATGCCGTTCTGCTCGATGACATAGCGGGCCGGCATCGGCAGGGTCCATGAAGGATCGTCGTTGATGACAGCCAGATCGTTTTTGAAGGCGGTCTTGTAGATGTCGATCAGATAGTCTGGCAACGCGAAGCGCAGGCCATACGCGTCGGCTACTGTACCGCGTGGGTCGATCAGAATCGGGAAACCGAGCTTATTGTCTCTGATCGACTTGCGGCTGTTCGCTGCGGTCTGCATTGAAATGGCGACCAGCTGTGCGCCCCGAGCCGCGACGTCGCTGCGGGCCTCTTCCAGCGCCTGAAGTTCCATATTGCAGTAGGGACACCAGACCCCGCGATAGAAGGTCAAAACCACCGGCCCATTGGCCAGAAGATCTGCAAGATTGATCGTTTGACCGTCGGTATTCTCGAGCGCAAACGTTGGCGCTCTGTCGCCTGCCTTTTTCGCTCGCTCCGCTTGGCCTGAGACGACGAGTTCCTCGGTTGACCTGTGAAGTTTCTCCACCACGGAACTCGGGATTCTCGTACCAGATTCGACGTCTGCTCTGAAGGTGTCGAGCTTTTCTTTCAAAGACATAGCGATTTCCGTTTAGGGAATAACTGAATAAAGGCATGTACACCGGCAGTGGCTCTGCGCTTTCGCAAAACCGATCTGTCGCTTCATCTCTGACTCATCTCTCAGGCACACATATGACAGCGCTTACGAGCCACTCAACGACGACTGCCACGCAGATTAAATCAGCCTTTCCTTTGCTGTTGCTTCGGCTGGCTCAGCGGTGCGTCGTCGACAGGATGCGACTGCGAGGAACCCCGTTCTCATCTGTAACAAGAGCTAGGCGCGACGGGTACTGTCTTGAGAACGTCCGCCGGCCGAAGTCGGCTGGAACTTACGTCCCAGCCGACCAAGCCAGCGCTTCCGAGCGCCGCCTTCAGGCGGTAGCGGCGGCGAACTTCAAAGCTTCGGCGCGATAGAGGGAAATCATGTCGGCCATCATTCCTTCGAACTTGCCCACCGCCGCGGGACCTGCGCTTGCCGCGGTTCCGGTGCCGAATGGCGGATGCGGGTCGTACTCGACGATAAATTCGGCCAGTTCCGCGACCTGTCGCCCGAACGCCTGTTCCGCCACGAGAAGGGCCGCTTCGAAACTGCCCACGCTCGGACCGGCGGTATAGACATTCCCATCCGCGACAACTCCACCCGTGACGACCTCCGTCACGCCGTAGTGAGGCAGAATCGAGTGGGAGTTATGGCTGATCGTTGCGCGCTTGCCTCGCAGAAACCCGGCGGCACCGAGCGTCAGTACGCCATTGCAAACGCCGATGAGGTAGCGCGCCATTTTTCCCCGGGTCGCGACAAAGTCCACAACTTCGCGATCGGTCTGCACTTCCGGAGGCATCATCGGCACGGCGATGACATCCAGGTCAGGGCAATCGGAAAAGGTCGCTGTGGGGAGCGTCCAAAAGCCCTGGAAACCTTCGACCGGCTCGCGCGACTTCCAGACCAAGTAAATTTCGGCGCCAGGCAACGTGCCAAGGACGGCCTGGACACCAACCATGTCCAGCGGAAAGTAGCCGGGGCCGATCATAATGCCGACCCGGAACGGAGGGCCCTTTTTTGCGGTCGCGTCGCGAAGCCTGTTGAGAGAAGGAATGTCTGTTTTCAGGGATTCATTGGTCATCATTACGCTCGCTTTCTATTGATACTCAAAGAGACATCGATTGGAGATATGGTTGTAATCAAACGGCCGCATATAGCAGCTGCGGCGCTTCCTGGTCTGTGGGACTGGGCACATCCTCGCCGACGACGCTCATCACCTTCCGGCGCGTTTTGTCGACGACGAGCCGCACGGTGTCGGGGCGCGAATAATGTCCCACAGGATCGGCGGCACTCTTGGAGAGGACGATTTTGGTGGGATTGAGGTCGGCATAGAGAATGCCTTCCTCATCCTCGGGCAGAGGCGAACACAAAGGATGGCCATCCAGCCCATAGATCATGGAGAAGCCGCCTCCCGGCTTGCCGGTAGTCGGACTCAGCAGCTTGACACGGGGGGCCGCCTGTACGCACGCGGCTTTGATCGCTTCCATCGCCTTTCTTCACGTTGATATGTAGTCGCCTAGACTATTCCTTTGCCGTCCGCGCACTTTTCTGGTGGCGAGGTAATAGTTGTTTCCAAGCGCAGTGCGACAAATCGCTCCAGGAGAAAAATGCCCAATGTGTCACGTGTCGCTGATGCATTGAGATTGGAGCGGTCACGTGATATCGTGGCTGCCTCCAAATGCCGTATTTCGTGCAGCGGGTGGCGGGATGAACAGGTTCCATTCCACGACAGGTGTAGCCGACTCCAAACGGTTCGCCTACTGGCAGGATGTCGTGTGCAACACATTTGTGCAGATAGATTGTGTTCCGCTGTCGGATCGCCCTTTTTTTGGCGAAATTAGTACGGCACAGGTCGACGACTTGCAATTTTCCCAGGTGCGTAGCCGCGACCATCAAGTGATTCGTACGTCCCAGCGGATCGACGGAGGGCGTGAGGAGTACGCCCTCATGCAGTTTCAGTTGAGCGGCAATAGCACGGTTGTGCAGGACGGGCGGGATGCAACGATCACCGCCGGAGATTGTGTCTGCTACGATTCCGTCCGTCCGTACACGCTTCAATTCCGCGATGATTTCGAAGCGCTGGTTTTCCAAATTCCCCGGCAACGATTAGTCGGCCGCTTGGGGCAAACGGAACGGATGACCGCTCGTGCCGTCCGTGGCGGTAGCCTGTTAGGTACCTTGACGGTGCCCTTCCTGCGCCAACTTGGCGGCGTGGTGTCGCAGGTCGATCCGGCCATGGCGCGTCGTCTATCCTCCATCGCCGTCGATCTGGTGACCGCTGCTCTGAGTGACTTAATCTCCGCCGACGAGCGTCGACCGAGTTGGGCCGGTACCGCACTGAAGTGCCGGGCCAAGGCGGTAATCGAAGAGTCGCTGCACAATCCTGATCTCAATACGGAAAGGGTGGCGTCGGTCCTCGGCATCTCGCCTCGCTATCTGCAGTCGCTGTTCCGCGAGGAGGGGGAAACAGTCAGTGACTGTATTTGGAGCAGGCGCCTGGAACGCGCGCGACGCGACCTGGCTGATCCGCTGTTGGCGGCTAGATATATCAGCCAGATCGCAATGGACAATGGCTTCAATAATTTTGCCCACTTTAGCAAGCGGTTTCGCGCCGCCTTCGGCATGTCGCCGCGCGAATACAAGGCGACGCTCGTTCGAGATTGAAAGCGTTTTCGGAAAGTTCCGCCTAGCCTAGCCTCGATCGCATTGGCGATCTTGAGCACTCGGGCGTCGCCGCCTGCATGGCCTTGAATTGCCGTGCCGATGGCCGCCGCTGATCCGGTTGTGTCGCGATAAAGACGGGACGAAGTTGTTCGCGTCAAGTAGGGGCCAATATGGCCCTACTTGGGCTGCCCTAGCCCCTTTAGCCCGGCTCGCCGTCTCGCGCGAAACGTCGCGCGTACTCGTTGGGGCTCACGCCCATACGTCTTATGAACGCCTTTCGCAGCACGTCGACGCTACGATAACCGCATCGACGTGCGATCTCTTCCGTCGAATTCCGCCCCAACTCGACTGCCCGGCAGGCAGCTTCTAACCGCACCTCTTCCACATACTTGGCGGGCGTGACGTTTAATTCCCGTCGAAACGTACGGATAAGCGTCCTGACACTGGTTGATAGTCTGTCTGCCAGTATCTCTACCGTAAGCTCCGCATGCAAATGCTCGCCGATCCAAAGGCACAACTCGTCCAGGCTCGAACTCGACGCCCGCTGCGATCGAAGGGCGACGCTGAACTGCGCTTGCCCGCCTGGCCGTCGCAGGAATAGGACTAAAGTCTTCGCAATTTCCAGCGCGGCATCATCTCCTAGGTCTTCGGCTACCAGCGCGAGCGCTAGATCGATCCCTGCGGAAATGCCGGCCGAGGTATACACATTGCCATCTTTCACCCAGATAGGCGTCGGATCGACCGCGACTTTTGGGTAGCGTTCAGCCAATTGTGTTGCCATACACCAATGAGTTGTCGCTCTACGACCGTCCAGTAGTCCTGCATCTGCCAACGCGAACGCGCCAACACATATTGAGCATACGCGGCGCACTGACGGTGACTTGGTTCGGATCCACTCAATCGCTGCTGGATCAAGTCGGTCAATTGCCTTCAAGCCCGAAGCGACAATCAAGGTGTCGATCGACTCGTCACTACGGCTCTCCTGTTCAAGCGTCCTGTGCCCCCGTAGTCCGATGCCGATTTCGCTTTCCAGACACACATCCGCACTGCAGCATACCAATTCAATTGTGTAGGGAGCGGGCCCATCGAGTAGCCGGTTCGCAAAGGAGAACACTTCGGCAGGTCCGATCACGTCAATCGCATCGACCGGCGGCAAACCCAAAATCACGATTCGCCTATGCCGGCCAGCCTTAGGCTGCTTACGCGCCTCCGTCCGCTTCCTCATTTTCGCCTCGCGTATGTACAAGATTGAATTTTGGCACAAATAGACTGAAAACAGTCATTTGCGCCAAGCTGAGGGCGCCTAGACTGAAAGCCTCGTTCACTTCACGTTCGCGGAGGACACATGAACACGCCAGTCACTATCGGAGGCGTCAGCGCCCCGGATTCTGCGCTCACCCGGAAAGCGGTATCGCTCGTCGAACGGGTCCATTCAAAGGTACTGCTTAACCACTTGCACCGGACCTGGTGGTTTGCAGAATTTATCGCCAAGCGGCGGGGGCTAGCGTACGACCGCGAGCTTGTCTACCTAGCCGCAATTCTGCACGACCTCAGTCTCTCCGACGAATTCGCGGCGGACCAGCGCTTCGAGGTTGATAGCGCCGATGCTGCCAACAGGTTCCTGCTCGAGAACGACTACCCGAAATCCAAGGCCGAGCTTGTCTGGGATGCCATCGCTCTCCACACTTCCACGGGCATCGTTGATCGCAAGCAGCCCGAGGTTGCACTGATTCACATCGGGGCTTATGCCGACCTTTTTGGGCTTCGACTTGATGAAATTACGCCATCCCTAGTTGATGATGTGCTTGCTCTTTACCCTCGGATAGGAATGAAGGCCGCGTTTACGGAAGCGTTAGCTGAAGTCGTCAGGAAAAAGCCCCATACATCTTTTGGCACCGGATTGGTCGATATTGGACATCGCCATGTTCATGGCTTCGGTTGTCCAAACCTGTGCGACCTCATCAACGACGCTCCATTCGACAGCTGAGAGGTTTTGTCGCGTCAACGCGGTGGGTTAGAACGGGTCGCGAATTTCTTCGCTGGCCGTTGGCCAGCGAAATGCACAATGATGTACGTGCCTGAGTATAAGTGTATGTCTGCAGTTGATCTCCCGCGCAATTCACCTTTCGCCGAGTAGCCAATGCAAAATACGTCAAGGGACGGCATGGGATCATCACGAAATAATTCACCTTGACGTTGCTGCAACCACGCTTTTCATCGAGGAATGGCTTCATTTAGCACACTCGGAGGTAACATCCGTGCAACAGATATTTGTCGAACTCTACAACTACGGTCCTGCCTGGGCCAAACTCTCCGAAAATGAGCGGGCCGATTTCATTAAAAAAGTTATCGAGTCGGTAAACGGAATGAAAGATGCCGGCGTCGATGTCATCGCCTATGGCAAGAACGCCTGCGAAACGGATCGTCGTGCGCCGTACGATTTCTTTTGCGTCTATCGCGTGCCGAGTGCTGAGTTTCAGCGCGAATTCGAGCGCCGGATTGCTGCGTCCGGCTGGTACGACTACTTTGAGCAGGTGAATGTCAGCGGGCCTGCGGAGGGTTTTTCGGATGTACTGCTAGGCAACGTCAAGATGGCTCGTCCGGGCTAAGCCTTTTCACAGAGCTACCCGATCATCGATGCCTATCTTTGCGAATCTTGCGGCGGCGCGCAGGTGGCAGTGTGGGTGCCAAGTATAGCCGTCAAAGGTCGAGGAGACTGTCATGACAATCACCTCCGACAGCAGCGACGGTGAACTCACTCTGAACATCACCAGTGACGTGCCGGCAATCAACGTGCCGACCATCGTCATCGCGGGCGAACTCGATGTGGCCGATTCCATCGAGCTTTTCAAGGCAGAGCCATTGTTGCGCGTTCCGCATGCCGTTCTACAGATCGTGCAGGACACTGGCCATCTATTGCCCCTGAAGTCGGCCAAAGAGCACGCGCGATTGATTCATGAATTCGCGGATGTGCGCGCCGCGGGCAAGCTCACACAAGAGCAGAGCACGGCGCTCGTTCTCGGCGCCTTCGATACGTTCTTCAACAAGCGGGATTACGCGGCCGCCGACCAGTATTGGTCGGATGGCTACATTCAGCGCAGCGCTCACATTGCGCCCAGCCCCGACGGACTGTTCAACCAGGTCCGGACGGTGCCGCGCGCGCTGGAATACGAAAATCACGCCATCGCAGCTGAGGAGGATTACGTGATCTCGCACGGACGCGTTTCCGGCAGTGGCCGGCAGATGGCTCGCCGAGCATTGGGACGTGCTTACCGCCTTCGATTCGGACGACGTCGGCAGCTACCCAGGCCAGAGGCAACCAAGACACAGTCCCTCGGCGGCTTGCCGATGTTTGGCGACCGGTTCCCTGACTGACACCGGTAGCTAACCCTCAAGAAGGAGCGGAAACATGAAACTCGCAGGCAACACCATCTTCATTGCCGGCGGGGGATCGGGCATGCCCGTTACCTCGATCAACCATCGTGTAGGGCACACTGCAGGAGGTACTTATGATCTCAGGAATTAAAGCACCGGAGACCCAGTTGGCCCGGGAAGCTGAGGAGTTCGTGCAATCGTCGTCCAGCGCGATGCTCTACAACCACGTCATGCGGTGCTACTGGTTTACCGAGCTGTTTGCACGGCAGGAAAATTCCAAGGCTGATCGCGAGTTGATGTTCCTCTCGGCGACGTTGCACGACCTCGGCTTCACAGAACATGGGCGCGGCCCGCATCGCTTCGAGATCGAGGGTGCTCATGCGGCCCGTCGGTTCCTCAAGGATCGGGGCGTGCCGGATATCCGGTCGTGGCAGGTGTGGAGCACGATCGCTCTGCATACATGGGACATCAATCTCTACAAGGAGGACGAAGCGCGCCTGGTGGAGCTCGGGATCCTGTACGATGTCGTCGGACTCCCTGACGCCAAGCTCGACCCCGCAGACGTGGCTGAAGTCGTGAAGCGCTATCCACGCCTGGGCTTTAAACGAGGCTTCTACGAGCTCCTCTGCGAAGAGCTCGACACCAAGCAGCCCTACCAACACTTTAACCACATATGCACCTGCATCGCGCACAATCGCGCGCCGATGGCGATGCCCGACGGGCAGGCGGTGCTGAACGGAGCGCCGTTCGACGAGTAGCCTGAACTCGATCTCGCGCTCTCCCTACAGGGAGGGCGCACCGGATCAGCGCGGAACAGCGAGATCCCGAACGGATTTCCGACGATATCAAACAGGACTTGGTCGTCCTTGTTCCCCGAGATCGGCCTCAAATCGACTCCGCCTACAACAAGCGCAGCGGGCATGCGTTGCACATCCCGCCGCCAGAACTGATGGCGAAACCCAAGAAGGATGAAGCACGCGGGCGGGCGGCCAAACCGAGCATCAGCCCCGCCATCATTCGCACGTTCTGCGGGGAACTGGGCGTCCCGGAACAACCAGCATTCAAGGTCGTTCGCGACACCGTGGCCAACGCGGTCCGGAAATGGCCCCTGATGTGCCCGGAGATTCGACTGAGCGGGGCCGCCAGCACGATGCGCAGCGCCTGGGCGGCAGCGTGACCGTGGAACTGAAATCGCACCTGCTAATTGAGCGGCAGGCGCGCGTGATCGGCGCCACTTGGCTCGACCAGTAGTTGATCGGTGGCGGCAAGGGGCAGGGTGACTTGGGCTTTGGTAGCGAGATCAAGGATGCGCCGCGGCAGCGCGCCGATTTCCTGACTGAACAGGGGCTGGCCGAACAGGCTAGTCGGCGCCTCATCCTCGCGCGTAATCTGCTGGCAACGTTGCGCGGTGGTGGCGCGTCCTGGAAGCTTGGCAGACAACGTGGGCCTTCAGTTTGAACATAGACCTATGATGTAACCGATCCAGGCTCGCGCTGGCCAGCAGGCGCGTGGCGCCGTGGTGCGCGGCGGTGCTGGGTCGGCGAAACCCCCCGTGCCAACTTGAAGGCACGACTGAACGAAAACTCCGACCTATAGCCAACGCGCGAGGCAATCTCGCCAAGTCGCAACTCGGTTTCCTCCAGCAGTTGCGCGGCAATGCCCATGCGCCAGCGCGTCAGATATTGGTGTGGTGGCTCGCCGACCAAGGCGCAGAAGTTGCGGGCAAAAGCAGCACGCGACAAGCGAGCTTCTTTGGCGAGTTCCTCCAGTGTCCATGCACGGTCGGGTGCTTCGTGTATACGCGCGAGAACCCGTGTCATCTGCGGCGAGCGCAAAGCTGAAAACCAGTCGTTCGCCGCCGGAGAAGCCGCATCGGCCCAACCGCGCATGAAGTAAACGAACAGGGATGAGAGCAGGTTGCGCACCACGATATGGTTGCCGAAGTTCGACGTCTCCACTTCGTGACGCAGCATGCGTAGCGTATCGCTCAGCGATGAGCTGCCAGGTTCCATTCCGGCGCGCAACGCCACGACTTGAGGCAATGCCCGCAGAGCAGGAAGCGCCAGGTGCTGATCCACGTTGAACTGACCGCAAATCAACGTGGTGGCGTTTGGATTGCTGTCGAGAACGCCATCGCGCTGGGCGAGGAAGGATTCGAGCGGTATGGCTCGGCCGCGCTTTGAGTACGCCACTTCATGCGCATGGCCACGCGGAAACATGACCATTTCACCAGCCTGCAACTCGATGGTTGCCGCATCGGCTTGGCGGACGAAGGCGCGCCCCGCCGCGACGAAATGAAACACCACGGCATCGCGAGCTTGCACCGCAAACCCCCATGGCCCTGCCACGCGTGTGCGCACCAGCACCAAGCCGTCGGCCCGAACTGCTTTCAACCAACCATTCAATGCGTCCATCGTCTCATGTTAGCATGAATGAGACGAATTGATATGTGTTAGCGAATTATCGACATGGCTAATCTCCTTCGCGATTGATTCAATACAGTTCACCACAATCAAGAGGTGAACCCATGAATAGAGATCGCATCCAAGCCGCAATCGACACCATCTACGCGCGCATCTTCAACCAAGGCGAGTCAGAGCTGCTGCCAGGCCTGGTTGCCGGCCCGCATATCCAGCACAACCCGCTGTTTCCGGATGGCACCGATTTCATCGCCGGCTACATCAAGCAGGTTGGCAAGGTGCCGTGCGAAGTCAAGCGCATTGCGATCGACGGCGACCTGGCTTTCATCCACGTGCGCTACCTGGACTGGGGCGGCAAGGAAACCGCTGGCGTAGACATTTTCCGTTTCGATGCCGATGGAAAGATCGTCGAGCACTGGGACGTACTGCAACCGGTTCCGGAAATGACCAACAACACGAACACGATGTTCTGAGTGGGAACATGGCGGTGGCACAGACCAATCCATACGCGGCTGGCCTCGAACGCAACGCCGCCAAACATGGGGCGAGCCCTTCGCGCGCTGCCGCCGCCTTGCCGTTGCGCTGGCTCGAATGGGCGTCGGCGTCGGCAATAGGGTGGCCACGATGCTGCCGAATGTGCCGGCGATGCTGGAGGCGCACTTTGGCGTGCCGGGCAGCGGTGCGGTACTTAACACCCACAAAGAGATCCCGTCACAGCGATATTGCATGCAAACCAAGGAACACATCATGACGAAACCAATAAACCCAGACAGCATGGAGTTCATCGAAGTAGATGGCTTGAAAATCCGCTTCCAACGTAACGGAGTTGAAGGACGAATTCCTATCGTGCTCACGAGTCCATGGCCGGAAAGTCTATATGCCTTCCAGCGAATTTGGCCGATCCTCAGCGCGGAAGCCTCCCTCCTTGCATTCGATCTTCCCGGCTTTGGACTCTCGGAAAGTCGACAGCAATTGATGTCGCCCCGAGCAATGGGCGATTTCATTCCCAAGATTCTGGCGGCGCTCGGCCTTGGCCGTGTCCATGCCGTCGGGCCTGACGTCGGCACCTCTGCTCTTCTCTTTGCGGCCCAGGCACAGCCGGAACTGTTCGAGAGCTTGGTAGTGGGCAGCGGCGCCACCGATGCAGCGCTCACGGCGGGCGCGTTGAAGGACATCATCAACGCGCCATCGACGGTTGCCTTCGAAGAAATGAATGGTGAGACGTTCGCCGCTGCCGCGATTGACTCGATGATGAAGTCCAAGCCGGAGCCTCAAGCCCTGAAGGACTATCTGGCGGCTTCGGCTGGCCGGCGCTTCATCGAGGCGATGGCCTATGTGCGCGCCTACCCCATCGATCTTCCGATTCTGCCTGCGGCATTCCCCAGCATTCGAACCCCGATCCTGAGCATATGGGGTGCGCATGATCCACTTGTCCCTCCTGAAAACGCCGACGTCCTGAACAAGTCGTTGCCGAGAACTCGCTCCCTGCTGCTCGACAGCGGGCACTTCGCCTGGGAAGACCGCGCGGAAGAGTACGCCGCGGCAATCCTGGAATGGGTTCGAGGCGGCTACAGAACCGTCTAGCGACGGCAGGTGCTACTCATCAAACAAGCCCGACGGAACACTTATGCGCAGAGACATTGATTTCTACTGTCGCTCGACATGCACTTCGCTTCACGCGAGAAAGCGCTGATCACTAGCTTTGTCGTGTGACCATGTAAGGCTAGCCCCTCGAAGCAGACCGTGACATCGCATGGGCTCCATGCGATGGCTGCAGGTGATCCCAAGGAGGTTGGTCGCCGAATGCTCCAATTAGTTGGTCGATGAACTGGCGTACTTTGAGTGGCACGTGACGCGTGCTCGGATAGACCGCCTGGATCGTCAACTCCGTCGCGCGGTAGGAGGGGAGCAGCGCGACCAACTCACCACGCGCAATGTACTCGCCGAAGACGAACGTTGGTCCATAGGCGAGGCCGGCGCCTTCCAGTGCCGCAGCCAGCAGCAGCTGCATGTTGTTGGCGTTAATGCGGCACGTACCGCCGATGACGTGCGCGCGGCCTGTCGTGTCTATCAATGTCCAGTCACCGGCTGACACGGCCTCGCTGAACACAAGCCGCTGCGCGCCCTGCAGGTCCTCCACCGTGTGCGGCGTGCCGTGCTTCTGCAGATAGGCGGGGGACGCGCACACCGCCATACGACAGGGAGCAATCCGCCGTGCGACGAGGCCGGAGTCAGGTAGCCGACCGATCCGGATTGCTAAATCCGCTCCGATATCCAGCAGATCGACATAGCGATCGTTCAACAGCACCTCGACGTTGACGTGTGGGTGCGCCTCGATATAGCGCGCCACAACACCTCCCAGATGCATCGCACCGAACGTCATGGGCGCGGCGATTCGTAACACGCCGCGGGCGACGCTTTGTGAATCGCTTGCCTCGCGATTCGCCTCGTCAAACGCTTCGAGAATCCGCTTGCACCGGTCGTAATAGGTGTGCCCCACGTCGGTCAGGCTCAGGCGGCGGGTGGTGCGCTGGAGCAACCGCGCGTTCAGCTCCGTCTCGAGCGCGGTCACGTACTTGCCTGCCATGGCAGGCGAGAGTCCGAAACGCCGGGCGGCCGCGGCTAGGCTGCCTTCGTCAAACGCGGCCACGAATACGCCGATACAAGTGAATCGGTCCATCTTCCGTCCCCTTGATTCGATAACTATATTATCGACTGCAGGTCACGAAACGACAATTATAAATTCTGAAGCCAGTGTCTACGATAACGACACGGTTCGAACGGCAAGCAAGCCAAATATGGACCGCATCTGAATCCACACAAACAGACGAAGCAGCGAGATGACAATGGACATCCAATCAAACGGCATCCGGATTCGCGTTACCGAGAAGGGGCAAGGCGACCTGGTGCTGGTGTTTCTGCACTACTACGGCGGATCGTCACGAACCTGGCAGTTCGTCACAGACGAGCTGTCGGACAATTATCGGACGGTGGCGACCGACCACCGCGGCTGGGGTCATTCGGACGCCCCGGAAGCCGGCTACACGATCGCCGACCTTGCCGACGACGCGCAAGGCGTGATCGAAGCGCTGGGCTTGAAGCGCTACGTGCTCGTCGGTCATTCGATGGGCGGCAAGACTGCGCAACTGCTGGCGTCGCGCGGGCTGCCGGGGCTGGAAGGCGTGGTGCTCGTGGCACCGTCGCCG
Organism: Cupriavidus sp. GW823-FHT07A04; assembly: GCF_058794615.1. Lineage (NCBI taxonomy): Bacteria > Pseudomonadati > Pseudomonadota > Betaproteobacteria > Burkholderiales > Burkholderiaceae > Cupriavidus > Cupriavidus sp. GW823-FHT07A04. The sequence goes on along the minus strand of NZ_JBXAHA010000002.1, from coordinate 427,258 downwards.
CCGTCGCCGATGATGGTGTCTGACGAGCAACGCACGGCCATGGTAGGCGCTTATGCGTCGCGCGAATCAATCGGCTGGGTGCTGGACAACGTCCTGACTGCCACACCGCTCGCACCGGTGCGCCGCGAGCAGGTGATCGAAGATAGCCTGCGCGGTGCGCCGCAAGCCAAGGCCGCATGGCCGAACTTGGCGATGCGCGAGGACATCACCGCCGACGTGGCCGCCATCAACGTGCCCGTACTGGTGATCTCCGGCGAGCTGGACAAGGTAGATCGCGTGGAAACGCTGCGTGCCGAATTGCTGCCGAGAATTGCCGGCGCGCGCCTTGAGGTGCTACCCGGCATCGGCCACTTGTCGCCGCTAGAAGCACCGTCTGCAGTTGCGGCAGCCATCCGCCGCTTCGTCGCCGAACTATAGCGCGGTGCTTCCAATGCCCAATTCACTTGGGGCTTGCTAACCCGGTCTATTGAAATCGTCCGGCGGCTGTCCCCTAACGTTGGATCTCGCCGGATTCGTATGAGAAAGGAGAATAACGTGGAAACTGGAATTCCTCTCGAGACGGACGTCCTGTCTGTAAGCGATCTCTTGCCGCTGTTCTTCGTCCCTTGCTAGCTGCAGCTCAGCCCGCGTACGAAACGCTCAACGCGCGCTGTGCGTCCTCGCGTCCCACGGCGCGACCTCGCCACCAAAACGATCGGCAAGGAACTCAATGAGAAGTCGTAAGGGCTTGGGTTGATGCCGACGAGATAGAAAGACGGCTTGAACTTCCAAGGGATCGAGCGCGTACTTGGGCAGCACAGGCTGTAACGTACCTCGAGCCAGGTCGTCGCCCACATAGAACGTGGGCAGCATTACGATTCCGCCACCCGCCAGTGCGGCTGCCCGCATTATGGAGGTCTCGTTCGCGGTGAGGATTCCTTGAGCTTCAATTGTTGTCAGTTGACCTTCGAGCCGTAGGTGGTATTCGGGCGCGAACGCGGTGCTATGGATGATACAGCGGTGAGTGCGTAGGTCTTCGGGGGATTTGGGAACGCCCGCACGCTTGAGGTACGCCGGTGAGGCGCATAGGACTGAATGGCAGGTCGCTAGTCGACGAGCGACAAGCCCGGGGTCGATCCGATTGCTGAGACGCACGGCCAAGTCGATACGGTCCTCCACGAGGTTGACCGCTCGGTCAACCAGGATCAACTCGATTTCCACTAAGGGATGAAGTGCCTGGAAATCCACGATCGCCGAAGTCAACTGCGCTTGCGCGAACGCCGGCGACGAAGTCAGCCGCAGTCGCCCGTGCGCTTCGCCACCACCCTGGCTTGTTTGCGCGGCGACGTCTTCGGCCAGCGCAACCATTTCGCGACAGTTCTCCAACGCTCGCTCACCCGCATCGCTCAAGGCGAGCCTACGTGTAGTGCGGTGCAGGAGCCGTGCACCAAGCCAATCCTCCAGCCCCTCGAGATAACGGCTTGCCATCGCTCTGGACATGCCGAGCGTGTCTGCCGCCGCACTAACGCTTCCTCGATCCACGATCTCGATGAAGACGCGCATCGCCGTCAGTCTGTCCATGTCATTTGCTCGGTTTAGTTGACAAACATTTAATCGAAACGCAGTTTATCTCTCTTTTGGTAGTCAATATAGTTCACCTGACGACAGCATCCCGCTGCCAACAGGAGAACTCCATGATCGCTCGCTCGCTCACCAGCTTGGTTACTGCTGCAGCATTTGCGCTTACCGCGGTAACCGCCCACGCCCAGCCCGGACCGCTGAGTTTGAAGGTCTACAACGCTGACGCGGACAGCTTCAATGTCAACTCGGTGCTGGTGACGGGCAAAACCGACGCTGTGCTGCTCGATACGGGCTTCACCCGAGCAGACGCATTGCGCATCACCGCAATGGTGTTGGATAGCCGCAAGACGCTGAAGCTGATCTATATCAGCCAGCCAGATCCCGACTACTACTTTGGCATCGACGTCCTGAAGACGTACTTCCCTGATGTGAAAGTCGTCGCTACTGCTCCGACCATCAAGAAGATTGAAGCTACGTTGCCCAAGAAGCTGGCGTTCTGGCCGCCGAAGATGGGCGCGAACGCTCCAAAGAGTGTCAGCCTGCCAGAGGTTCTCGTCGGCAACACGATCACGCTGGAAGGTCAGACGCTGGAAATCCGTGGCACGAAAGATCGCCTGCCACACCGTAGCTATGTCTGGATCCCCTCTATCAAGGCCGTAGTCGGTGGAGTGAATGTGTTCGCCGGTCTACACGTCTGGACGGCTGACGCCGCTAGCGCTGAAGACCGCGCTGCTTGGTCCAAGAAGCTTAGCGATATCGCCGCGCTACTGCCGACAATTGTGGTGCCAGGCCACTCTGCTCCGGGTCAGGAGCAAAACGTCTCCCAAGTCGCCTTCACGCAGGCATATCTGCAGCGTTGGGATGCTGAATTGGGGCAGGCAGACGATAGTGCCACGCTCATCGGCGCGATGAAGGCCGCATATCCCACCGCTGGACTCGGCATCGCCCTGGACATCGGCGCCAAGGTCGGCAAGGGCGAAATGAAGTGGTAGTGGGAAAAAAGCGCGAGAAGGAGGCAACACCATGCACGCATTCAATCTGCCGCCCAAGTCCGTCGTGTACGTCACGGACGCCTACTGCGGTTGGTGCTGGGGCTTTTCGGAGCGCATGAGCGAGTTCGAAGCCGCCAATCGCAATAAGGTCGCGTTCAGCGCCATTAGTGGCGGCCTGTTCGTTGGCGAGCGCGCTAAGCCGATCGCCAGTTACCCCCACATCCCGCAGGCCAACGAGCGAATCGCCCAGCTGACCGGCGCCGTATTTGGCGAGGCCTATCAGAGTCTGCTGAGGCACGGCAACATGGTCATGGACTCCGTCGATGCCGCCGCGGGCCTGGCTGTACTGCGGGCGCAAGCCCCTGGGCGTGCCGTGCATTGGGCCCATGAACTGCAGGCGGCGTTCTACGGTCGAGGTCTTAGCCTGTCCGATCCTGCAACGATCGCGGGCATCGCATCGGCCCATGGTCTCGACGAGAAGTTGGCATTGCGTGCTCTGTCAGACGGCTTTGGCAAGGCACAGGCGAAAGTGGACTTCGAACTGGCGCGCGGACTTGGTGCGTCCTCCTACCCTACCTTGTTCTTCGTGGACGGAAAGAACGTGCATAAGCTCCCTGCGACCGGAGCAGCGCTGAGCACGTTGAACGAAAGGCTCGACGCATTACTGGCTTGAGCCGCGGGTCTGATTCGTCAATCGTCTATGAGTCCAATACTGTCATCCGTCGCATTTCCATCCTTCCTTTCACCATGGTCAACGCGCACTTCGTCGTTGGCTAGGCGGGCGCCATCTTGGTCGGCGCACAAGCTGGTTATGCATCAGCGTCGGGCGGGCGGGCGGTCCCAGCATTCCAAAATGCTCGACCTAGCGCCAAATTCTGATCGCATCCAGAATGCGCTGAACTATGCACGTTAGAATCGGAGCCGTTCGCTGAGCGTGGAGGAACTGGCCGAGACTGTTCATCTGAGTCCGCGCTAGTTCGGTCGTGTGTTCACGCTGGAAACGGGGCAGTCTCCCGCCAAGGCAATCGAAGGGCTGCGACTGGAGGCGGAGCGACTGATGATCGAACAGGGCCGGCATCCGCTTGATGTCATCGCTAAGGAAACCGGTTTTCGCGCATGCTGTGCATTGGCCCAGGGCTTGCCGTTCATCGATCCTGTTCTCCGGCATAAGTGCTGCATCAATATCTCAGGCGCGCTTGCGATCGCTAAAACGCTTTTGCTAAACGCAGATTGAGCCGAAGCTTGTCCTTGGGGCCGTTGCGCACGTGTACGTCCTGGCCGCCCTGGATTTCCAGTTGCAGTGATGGTGTCAACAAGTGAGCCACTGTGAATAAGCACGTATCGGTCGACATGCTTGCGCTCTGAGTGACGCCGTTGAGTTCGGTACGGCCGCCCGCGGTGTGGTAATAGGTGATCGCGATCCGTGTTCTGTTGCTGAGTTCGTAGCGGAGGTGACTTTGCAGGCTGAACGTCGGCCGCTGCTTGTAGTCAGCCCCAGCGAAATCGTTGTTAGTGCCGTAGAAAGCCACTTCGCCTGTCAAGTCGAGGAAAACTGGACCAGTGATGTTCTGGGAATAATTCAGATGCGTCACGGCTGTCCAGCGGTGTGCGCCGAGATTGAGGGATCCCTGATCGGTGTGGTAGGTCCCAAGCGGAGCGGAGACGAACTGGGCGGTGCTGAGATAGCGCTGGTGATCAGGGTCGTTGATGAACCAGATCGCCGAGCCGATGAACGGATCGCCAGTACCATTCGAATGAAGATTGGCCGGGGCACTCATGCGCACGCTGCCGAAGGGCATGATGACCTGCGGCGTCACTGTGAAGCCGAAGAGGCTTGCGTAGTGGATATAGCGGACAACGCCGATATCCGACTGGACATCAAAGGGTGCCGGCGTGCGCCTTCCGTCGGCATAGAAAGCGGTGCTCTCACTGTGCTGGTAATAAAGCAGGCCGAGGTTAGTGCCCGGTGGCAAAGGCACATAGTCCGCAGGATCGGTCGCGAGAACGGTTGCCTTGGCAGAGGTTGCCACCATCAACGAGAGAAACAGCAAGCTGGCGAAACGAGTTTTCATTTAGTATACCCAGAGGAAGGTTCGGCAAGGAAGTCCCCCCTGCCGGTCGGTTCCATTCTGCAATGCCAAAGATCGCGGGTATTGCACCACGCTCCCGACATCGTTGATTCAGCTTGCCGGCCCGGTTCCGATGATTTCTCCCGGGAAATGGCGTGCCTGGGCTATTACTGTTCGGCGAGCAGCACCAATCCAAGACATCACTGATGTCCTGTTCATGCGTTAGACGATGAAAAGCACGAGTACCGATTCCGCACCTGTTGAAGAGCGGTTGGACTTTTGGCGAGACGCTATCAGTCGCGCCTTCGTCAAACTGGACTTCGACCCCGTTAAGCTCAATGGAGGGCGGCAGTTTTCTGGTCGCATCACCCAGAGTGATCTCGCGGACATCGAACTTGCGGTGGTGAATTCCAATGGCCAGCACGTGCGGCGGACGTCGCGACTGATCCGGCAGACTCAGGACGAACTGTTCCTGGTCAGCTTCCAATTGGCAGGTGAGGGGGAAGTACGCCAAGATGGTCGGCGTGCAGTACTTGCAGCTGGGGATTTTGTGATCTATGACAGCACTCGTCCCTACGAACTCGTGTTCCGGGAGGACTTCGAACAACTGGTCGTGACGGTGCCACGCGACCGCCTGCGTGTGCGAGCACCATCGGCGGAACGGTTGACGGCCATCGCCATTCGCGGCAGCCAGGGCATAGGGCGCCTGCTAGGGGAGTTGGTGGTGGGATTAACAGAGCATGCAGAAGCGATGGCTGGTCAGACACAGGCATCTGTCTCCAACGCCGTGCTCGATCTCGTCGCTACGGCCCTGGCGACTTTGCCGGCTTCGCAGGTCGGATCGCTACCGACCTTGAAGCTGTTTCACTTGAACCGGATCAAGTCCTATATTCACGAACATCTATCGGATCCGGACCTGAGCATCATCTCGATCAGCGAAGCGCTCGGTGTGTCCGTCAGCTCAATGTATCGAGTGTTCGAGGCGGAACGGTGTTCGCTCGCCGAGTGGATCTGGGATCAAAGGCTGCAGGCATGTCGGGCGACGCTGCTCGACGTCGCTTGTTCCGGGTTGAGCATCAAGCAGATCGCCATGAGCTGGGGATTCAACGATCCCGCACACTTCAGCCGCGCATTCCGGAGACGGTTCGGCCAAAGCCCGGCTGCGTTCCGCTCGCGCGAATAACAGCCGGGCGGTTCAGTCCCCTGTGGGACAGCTTGATCGGAGACGTCGTTTGAACGCTCAGGCCTGTTCACCTTCCTCGAGCTCTATATGCTCGACGGCTCGCATGCCCGGTAAGTTGCCGTTTGCACTTTGGCCGTACTTCACATGCACGACACGAGGCTTTGGATTGCGGTCCAGCAGCAGTTGTGTCACGTCCGGGCGCGAGTAATGCCCAGCCGGATCAGCAGCTGCTTTAGCGAGGGTGATTGCTGCGAGGTCAATGTCCGCGTATAGCAACCCCTCCGCATCTGGAGGCAGCGGGTCGGCCAGCGATCGGCCGTCAGGTCCGTAGATTTGCGCATGGCCGCCCCCCAATTTCAGCAGCGCTTGCTGCTCGGGTGTCTCGCAAAGCATGTCGATCATCTTTTGCGAAACCGTTGCGCACGGCGCAACTACAAAGCACTGGCCCTCGACCGCATACAACCGACTCGCGGCGTTGTTTACCTCTGGTCCGAGCGCGTAAGCCGCGTCGACGTAAAGCGAGAAGCTGGGCCAAGCGGCGATATGGACCTGCTCATTCTGAGCATACATCGCATACTTGGTAAGTGGCTGAAGATGCTCCCAGCAGCAAAGGGCGCCAATCCTGCCGAGGTTGGTGTCGTGAACAGCCAGGTCGCTGCCATCGCCTTCGCCGAAGAGCGCGCGTTCGACATGAGTGGGCTTCAGCTTGCGGCGCGTGGCGATGGTCTTCCCCTCAGGACTCAGGATGGCCTGGGCAATGTACAGGCTTCCTGCGTCTTTCTCGCTGAAGCCGAGCACAACGGTGATGTTGCAACGCGATGCCGCTTGCGCGATGCGATCGAACTGCACGCTGTCGATGAGCATCGAGTTGTCATGATATGCCTGAATGAATTTCATGCCCCAGATCGGCGCGCCAAGCCAGGCAAACCATGGGTATCCCGGTATCCACGTTTCAGGGAAAGCAATGAGACTTGCGCCGCCTAGTGCAGCCTCTTCGATAAGCGAAATCGTCTTGTCAACGGTTGCCTCGAGATTAAGAAACTCTGGCGCCGCCTGGACAGCAGCTACCCGATAGCGGGGATGTTCAATGGCCATTGTGGTCTCCTGATGTGTGGTTCCCAAGCATAGTCGAGAAAATTCAACCTCCTTGTCTGAGATTCCTGCTTGTCATGTGCTAGTTTCCTGGGATGCCTCGCTTGCGTAGTCGCGTTCACATCCGACTACGCAGCTAATCGCTGAGGGCTTTAGCGCTTCACTCGCACTGTCATTCCGCTCCTGTCTCCTTCTGCTTTGGGAAACTCCTGAACGATGCCGGCGGCGCCCCAAACTTCCGCCGAAATGCCCGGCGCATCTGCTCTTCGGACGCGAAACCGCACTTGTTGGAAATCGTTGCGGTGAGTGCGTCAGTCGTTTCAAGCAGCAATCTGGCCCGTGCGAGTCGCAGGTCCTGTACTGCGACAAATGCCGAACATCCCATCGCTTCTCTAAAGCGCCGCTGGAAAGTTCGCGGTGTTTGGCCGACCGCATCAGCCAATTCCTCGATACTCCATGGACGATATAGCGTTGATGCGACTCGGTTCATGAGTTCGAGATAAAGGCCGTTGCCGGCACGTTCTTGCATTGCAAGCATCTCGCTGGACTGGGGCTGGCCGCCAGGACGCCGCAAATACACAACCAGCTTCCTCGCGATCCGAGCGGCGATTACATGTCCGTGGTCCTGCTCCACGAGTGCAAGTGCCATATCAATGCCGGCCGTAACACCAGCGGACGTCCAAACGTCGCCATCGTTGACGTAGATTGGCGAAGTAAGCACCTCAACATCACGATGCAGGCGGGCCAATTCGCCGCATTTCTCCCAGTGCGTAGTCGCACGGCGCCCCGCAAGCAACCCGGCGCTCGCAAGTACGAACGCGCCAGTGCAAACCGAGCAGATCCGCCGTGCTCGACCGCGGCTCGCGTTCAACGCACGCCGCAGCGCCATGCTCTGTGCGGCGGAGCCGACTCCAGGTCCGCCGGGCACAATGACTGTATCTGCCAGCTGAAGCAGCGACAGATCGTCGTCAACGACAATATCCGGCCCCGCGGCAACTCGTACTCTTCCAGGCACTTCTGCGACCACACGCACCTCATACAGGGGCTGAATTCCTTCCCGATTCGCGAGATTGAATACCTGCATCGGTCCAACAATATCTAGCGGTTGATGGTCGTCAAAAGCGACCGCAACGACACGTCGCTCGACATGTGGCGCGAAAGGCGGGGACTTTGACATTTTTGCCAACTTTGCGCTCCTTAGAATTGACACCAGCCCAGTCAAAGGAGCGGATCACATGAGTGACATTGTATTTCGGGTAGGGATGCTGATGTATCCAGGAATCACACAGTTGGACATGAACGGTCCACTCGAAGTGCTAAGCGCAGTCGAGAGTTGGCAGGTAGATTTGGTCGCCAAAACACGCGAGTCAGTACGCTGCGGGCGCGGATTTTCCTGGTTGCCAACGACGTCCTTTGCCGAGGCGCCCCAGTACGATTTGCTGGTCGTACCGGGTGGCCCTGGCGTAGACGATGCCATGCTTGATCCACGAACCGTCGATTTTGTCCGCGAGCAATCGGCCGGGGCTCGTTACGTGTTTGGCATCTGCACTGGCCCCTTGCTGCTCGGCGCAGCAGGTTGTCTACACGGTCTGCGTGCAAGCTGCCATTGGCAATCCGCTGACCTGCTTGCAGACTTTGGCGCGACTCCTACGCGCGAACGCATGACTACGGACGGACGTTTCTTTACTTCGGGTGGGGTCACTGCCGGCATCGATATGGCGCTGAAGGTCGTCGGCGATTTGGTAAGCACCGAGGCTGCACAGACCATCCAGCTTTTGCTCGAGTACGACCCGGCTCCTCCGTTCGACTCGGGATCGCCGGATCGTGCGCCACGAGCAGTACGAGAGCAACTCGATGCATTGAGCCAAGATCGGATGAAACGTCGACAGTACGCCATTGCGCGTGCCGCTGCAATACTCCATCCCTGAACACAACCGAATTGAGCGGAGGATATGACATGGGAACAAGCGGTGTCAGTTCGCCCACTGACGCACACGCGCGCTCCGAGCAGAGAATCGACTGGCGCACGATAGTGATTGCAAGCATCGGCGGTGGCCTCGAGTTCTACGACTTCATCGTTTATGGCGTGTTTGCCCCATACGTCGCTCGTGCGTTCTTTCCAACCGGTAGTCCGGCGACGTCGATGGCCGCTGCATTCGCTGCATTTGCTGTCGGCTATTTCGCAAGACCGGTCGGCGGTCTTGTTCTCGGTCACATTGGTGATCGCTTCGGTCGTCGCGCCGCCTTCAACGTATCGCTCATCACGATGGCTGCCGCGACGATCATCATGGCGTGCATTCCCACATATGCATCGTTCGGAGTCGCCGCGACCAGTCTTTTCGTGTTGATGCGCTTTGTGCAGGGCGCATGTGTCGGCGGGGAACTGCCAGGAGCAATTGCGTACGTGGTCGAGACGGCTCCGAATCGGACCGGACTGGCGTGTGGCCTCATGTTCTCGTGCGTCAATACTGGGAGCTTACTCGCCGTCGGCATTAGCATGGGGCTGCATACAATACTGAATGCCGAGGACATAGGCACATTTGGTTGGCGACTGGCGTTTCTTGCAGGTGGCGTGCTCGGTGTCGTTGGTGCATGCATGCGTGGAAATCTGCGTGAGACGCCGATGTTCCTCTCGGTCCAAGCTCAAAAACGCGCTCGATTGCCGGCATGGGAGGTAACACGCACGTACTCTTCGCAGATCGCGGTTGGCGTTGGTATCGTGGGGTTGAACCAGATGCTGATAGCAATGCTGAACGTTGCGATGGTCCCGTACCTCGAACAGGTAGCCGGATTCTCGGCTCGTGCAGCCAGCGGTCTCGTGATGACCGCCGTGGCAGTTATGTCGATTGCCATCGTCGTCGTCGGCTATGCTGCAGATCGCATACGCCCCCACAGCTTGTATATCCTCGGTAGCGCAGCGATTGCCATGGGTGCCTACCCGTTCTACGCATCGCTGCTCACGGCGCCCGCACGTCCTCCATATCTCACGTTTTTTAGCATGGCGCTTGTATGCTCACTGATCTCAGGCTCGTTCGGCGTACTTGCATCGAGTCTATTTCCCGTAAGGCTTCGCTTCAGCGGCTTGGCGATCAGCTATAACGTTGCCGCTGCCCTCTTGGGTGGATTTACGCCTCTCGCCACTACACTGATCGCAAATGCAACCGGAAACAAGGCGGCACCCGGGTTGTTGGTCGCGATTGTCGCGATCGGCGGACTCACATCGGCGTTCGCGATGCAGTGGATCAGCCGTAACAACGGGCGCGCAAGTTCCGTGAGTTCAGAGTTGACTCTTTAGCGCTGACGCGAGAAGGGTCCATGTACGGAACGAGAGGAAGCACGCTGATGAGCGCCAGCAGCTCGTCGTTCGATTCGACGTCGAACGGTAAGCGTCCAGCTTTCCCACTTTGAGCTGATCGAAGCGATCCTGCATCGTCCCCACGAAGGAGATCGTGGAGACGATGGATAATGTGTCGACAGTTGGGCGGAGCGCGAAGGCGCGGGTACAGCGCCGAATTCAAGACGACGGTGCTCGAACAGATCCGTCTGTCTGCACTGGATCCCTGGTTTTGGGGGCGGCTGGCCTCCTCACGGGCTACCGTGCAACTTGCCATTGGTCCTCTATCGATCAGTTGAGTCTGCTCGGAGCAGAACCCGTTCGCGAGTGCGTTGTGCGGAATCGAAATCGGATTACTGGTGCGGGTGTAACCTCGAGGATCGACTTTGCCTTATCCATAGCGGCCGACCTTATGGGCGATGACGTGGCACAGGAAGTACAGCTCCAGATGGAGTACGATCCAGAGCCTCCCTATCAGAGCGGATCGCCACGCACGGGCCCGACGGTACAAGTCACTCGCTTACGTTTCCCGGATCTCGCTCAGCACCTTGGCTTCGACCTCCGGGTTGGGTTCGCCATCCTTGGTAGCAATCAATTCTTTCGGCGCCAGCGGGATCAAGGGCAGGATCAGGGCGTACACCACGGTCGTCGCGATCACGCAATAGGTGAATCCGTGCGTTGGGCTGCTGTTATAGATCCATGAGCCCAATAGATCCCCGGCACGCGCCGAGAGCGCGAGTACGCCATCCACCAGCATCATCAAGGTGCCTTGCAAGCCAGGCGGGCAGGACCGCATCGCGAGATCGAGATATGCTGCCGTGGCTACACCGCCCATCAGCCCTATCGGAGCCGCCAACACAAGCGCGAGATTGGCTGAGTGAATGAATGCTAGCGGAATCATCTGTGGCACTGCGACGATCGTTCCCCACCACAGCAGCTTGTTCAGCGGTACTTTCTTGCACAGAAAGCCATACAGCAAAAATGTCGGGATGAACGCGGCGGCAAAGATCCCGTTGTAGTACGAGTAAATGGAATCCGATGCATGCAGCACATTGGTCAGATAGAACTGTAGCGGAGTGGCCGATCCTGGCGCAAAGTTCCACAGAAAGCAGATGAGAACCGCTGGATAGACGGCCTTATGCTTCGCCAGCCTGCTGACGTTGCCAAGGAGATCCGCGCCCCTGGCTTGCGGCTGATCGTAGAGTTGGCCGAAGACGGAAACGGGCTTCCAGAGCCCCAGCGCGGCAATCAATAACGTGACCGTCGCCACCAGGATAAAGGCTTCTTTCGCGGCAAGATGATCGGAGATGTACCCGGAAGCGAACGCGCCCGCAACGACCGGGACGGAGCTGACCAAGTTGCACAGCGCGCTCAGGCGCCCGGACATGCGTTTTTCCTGGCCCACCAAGGCGATCAAGCCCTGATAGGCCGCGGCGACAAATCGGGACGACAGCATTGCCAGCAGCATCCCGATGACCAGTCCCGCGTATGAGAAACCTGAAAACGCTATCCAGACGAATGCCACCGCGGTCACCGGAGCGAAAATCAGGAAGAAGCCACGATCGCGCAATCCCAGCGGGTTCCATTGGTCGCGCGCGAGGCCAAAAGCGAACGCGATGTACACGGGTATGCCCGTAACCAGCCGGAATGTCGAGATCTGCGTTGCCGTTGCATGCAACTGGTTCTTGAGTATGTACGACGTCTGTACATCAACCAGGAAACCCGCCGGCGTTGCCAGATAGATGAACAGGGTGAGGCAACCGAAATACAGCAGGGTTCGGTCGCTGCCCTCGGCACCGTGACGAGCGGATGCGGCCGGCGTTTTCGTAGAGGCGCGTTTGAAGTTCTTGGACATGGGGGCCACGTACACGTCCTCGGAAAACCAATCGGAGGGGCTCCCGTGCATGTGCGGGCTGCGCCACCGGGCATGGTTAACAGAATAGAGCGTCAGTGCGGGAAACGTGTAGGTAAAAAATGGGACTCGATGTTCCCACGCCTACCGCATTCGCGCGGAGAATGCCGCCCGCGAGCGATATGACGCGCTGCTCGCGGGCGGCGCGATGGCCTGCCCAGCGTCCACCAGGTTCATCCGGTAGCGTCCGGCGCGTTGCGCGCCTGAGTGGCATCCGACGGTTACGCCCGTAGCGCCGCTTTCATCATCGCGCCGACGCGATCGAACAGGCATTGCGCAGCAGGCGCCACGCCGAGCAGGTGGATGCAGGCATGCACCATGCCCGGCAAGCGAGTCTGTTGCACGATGACGCCCGCGTCGGCGAGCCGGCGGGCATAGGCCTCGCCTTCGTCGCGCAGTGGGTCGTACTCGCAGACCAAGATGGTGGCGGGCGGCAGGCCATCGAGCCGCTCTGCGCGCAGCGGCGACGCATATGGCGAGCCTTTGTCCGCCGGTCCGCGCAGGTAGGCCGACCAGCAGAACGCCATGACATCCCGCGTCAGGTAGTAGCCCTCGGCAAATTCGGCGTAGGAGTCCGAGTCCATCGCGCCGTCCAACGCGGGATATAGCAGCAACTGATGCGCGATGGCGGGGCCATTGCGGTCGCGTGCCAGCAGGGCCGCAGCGGCTGCAAGGTTGCCGCCGGCGCTGTCGCCGCCCACCGCGATCCGCTTTGGATCGATGCCGAGTTCCGCAGCTTTGTCGAATGCCCACACCACCGCGCGATACACGTCCTCCAGCGGCACAGGGAACTTGTGCTCGGGCGCGAGCCTGTAGTCCACCGACAGCACCACGCAGCCGGTGGCGTTGGCCAAGGCACGGCAGGGGTTGTCGTAAAGCGCCAGCGAGCAGAGAACCCAGCCGCCGCCGTGCGCGAACACGATGGCAGGCAGCGGCGCGTCAGCTTGCCGCGACGCCGTCGGCCAGTAGCCGCGAATCCTGATCTCGTAGCCGTCATCGGCTGTCACGCTGAACACCTTGATCGCGGCCACTTCCTGCAAGGGGCCGTGCAGCGCAGGCAAATCTCGTTCGGTGGCCTGGCGCATTTCCACTAGCGACGTCTCACCGACACTTGCTGGTAACGCTGCCAGGAAGCGAACGATATCTACATCAACGGACATGCGCATGCCCTCCCTGCTGCGCTTCCAGGAACGGCAGCAGTTCAGCGATGAATGCCTCTGGTGCCTCCTCCATGATGAAGTGGCCGCAGTCCGGCACCACCACGCCGCGCAGGTCGATGGCGTTGTCGCGCAGCGTCTCCAGTGGCGCATCGTTGGTCGCGTGCTCCGCGCCGATGGCTAGCACCGGCATCGCCAGCTTGCGCTTTGCGCGTTCGCGGTTCTGCCGCACCGTTTCCGGAATCGCGCGGTAGTAGGCGAAACCGCCGCGCAGGCCGCCCGGCGCCGAATAGGCCGCGATGTAGGTGTCCACGGCCACGCGGTCGCGACGATGGGACCACTGGTCGAACATGAAATTCAGGTAGGCGGCCTCGCGCCCGGCGATCAGCGTCTCGGGCAGATCGGCTACCTGGTTGAACATGAAGTGCCACAGGAACTTGTTCTCGGCAGGCGGGGCGAAGATGCTCGGCGCAGGCGCAAGTCCGGGGATCACGGCCTCGGTAAGCGCCAGCCGCGTGACTGCGTCGGGATGGTCGCTGGCCAGCGCGTAGGCCACCCACATGCCCACATCGTGGCCGACCACCTGATAGCGGCCATGGCCCAGTGCGGCCATCACGCGGTGCAATGTGTGGGCAGTGGCGCCGGTGTCGTAGCCCGTGGGCGGCCGGTCGGAATGCCCAGTGCCCGGCGGGTCGACCGCGACGGCGAGAAAGCCGCGTTGTGCGAGCGCCGCCATGACATGGCGCCAGGCGAACCACGTCTGCGGCCAACCGGGAATCAGCAGAACCGGCTGGCCGCTGCCTGCGGTGACACAGTGCACACGGTGGCCGTCAATGCGTACATAAGTGTGCGTGTGTTGGGTGTTGTCTTGCATGGATGTCTTCGGTGGATGGATTGGATGCATCGGAGGCATTGGATGCGATGAATGCGATGAATGCGATGAATGCGATGTCGGTGTCAGGCGATGCCGAGCATGCTGTCGATCTGCGCCTTGTTGACGGTGGCGCCAGCAAAGTCGTCGAAGATGCGTGAGGTCACGCGGATGATATGGCGGTTGATGAAATCCACGCCTTCGCGCGCGCCGTCTTCCTGGTCTTTCAGGCAGCACTCCCACTCGAGCGTGGCCCAGCCTTGGTAGTCGTATTGCGCAAGCTTGGAGAAAATCGACTTGAAATCGACCTGGCCATCGCCCAGCGAGCGGAAGCGTCCGGCGCGCTCGGTCCACGACGTATATCCGCCATAGATGCCTTGCCGCCCGCTTGGGTTGAACTCGGCGTCCTTGACGTGGAACATGCGGATGCGGTCGCGGTACAAGTCGATGTAGTCCAGGTAGTTCAGCTGTTGCAGCACGAAGTGGCTGGGATCGAACAGGATGTGGCAGCGCGGATGGTCGCCAACCAGGCCGAGGAAGCGCTCGAAGGTGGCGCCGTCGTGGAGGTCTTCGCTGGGATGAATCTCATAGCAAAGGTTGACGCCTTGCGCATCGCAGGCATTGAGCACCGGCAACCAGCGTTTGGCGAGTTCTTCGAAGGCGGCTTCGATCAAGCCTTCCGGGCGCTGCGGGAACGGGAACAGGTAAGGCCACGCGAACGAGCCGGAGAAGGTGCCCATCTCGGTCAGGCCAAGCCGGCGCGACGCCTTGGCGGCAAGCTGGAGGCGCTCCAGCGCCCAGGCGGAGCGCGCCTGCGGATTGCCGCGCAGCGCGGGCGGCGCGAAGTTGTCGCACATTGAATCGTAGGCGGGATGCACCGCCACCAGCTGCCCGAAGATATGCGTGGTCAGTTCGCTGATGACCAGGCCGTGCCCGGCCAGCATGCCTTTGACTTCGTCGCAGTATGTCTGGCTTTGCGCTGCGGTCTTCACGTCGAACAGGCGCTCGTCCCACGCTGGAATCTGCAATGCCTTGAAGCCGATGTCGGCGGCCCATTTGGCGATGGCGGGCAGCGTGTTGAACGGCGCTTGCGTGTCGCTGAACTGGGCGAGGTGGAGACTTGGACCTTTGATGGTTTGCATGGATTGAACCGCCTATTGTTTGTTGAGCGACAAAGAATAGATGGCAAGGATGAGGAAGTCAACCGTGTTCGGCGCCGCGACGGTAAAATGCACGCCGCGACAGCATTCACTCACGAGCAGAACATGGCCGGACGCCCCAGAGAATTTGATCGAGACCAAGCCCTGAATACGGCCATGACCGTGTTCTGGGAGCGCGGCTATGAAGGCGCGTCGATGTCGACGCTGGTCGAGGCGCTGGGCCTGGCCTCGGCGCGCATCTACGCGGCGTTCGGCAGCAAGGAAGCGTTGTTCCGGGAAGCGGTGGCGCTCTACGAGGCAGGCGAAGGTGGCTTCGCGGATCGAGCCATGCAGGAAGAGGAGTCGGCCAGGCAGGCCATCGAACGCTTGCTCAACGACGCGGCGCGGACCTACACCAAACGCGGCCGTCCGCATGGCTGCCTGGTGGTGTCCGCGGCCAGCAGTTGCGCACTCGAGAACGAACCGGTGGCCGACTGGCTGGCAGAACATCGCCGCCAGCGCACGCAATCCATCATTGACCGGCTGCATGCGGCGGTGCAAAGCGGTGAACTGCGGCAGGACACCGACATCGCCGCGCTTGGCGATCTCTACGGCGCGCTGCTGCACGGCATCTCCGTGCAGGCCCGCGACGGCGTCAGCCGCGCCCGCTTGCAGGCGATGATCGGGCCCGCGATGCTGGCTCTGGATGCTGCCGCAGCCCCTGGCAAAGCCGACTCTTAACGTTGATTCGGAAGAGTGGCGCTCGCTGCACCGGGTGCGGCCCCTGCTTGCTGATCTGGGCCGGATTGACATCCGGACGTCCACCATGTCCGGCACCGTACCGACTGCACGGCCCGTTCAGGTCACTATAATCAATGCGTCATGCGTCATCGCGCAGAGCCCTTCGCTAGTCTAGCTACTGATGGGCTACTGATGAGCCGCCGGTCAGCGGCAAGGCAGCCATGTGCGCTTTGCACTCGTCAGCCTGACAAGGTACCTATCGCAAGAGCGATATGCGGGCCGCCGATCGGCCCGCCACGTGGGGGCGGTTGCCCGGCCAACCTGCGGGGAGAAACCATGCAAAGAAGCATCGATCAGGTACGTGCCGCGATTCTTGCCGTGGTGATTTCGCTGGTTGCCGCATGCGGCGGGGATGGAGGCGGCTCGGGTAGCAGCAGTGGCGCGTCCGGCCCGGCAGGCGGCATTGCGCTGCAAGTTGTCTCGTTTGGCGACAGCCTGTCTGATGTCGGGACCTTTGCGCCGATCGCTAGCGCGGTCGGCGGAGGGCGATTCACAACCAATCCTGGGCAAGTGTGGACTCAGAATGTGGCGCAATACTATGGCGATACGCTAAGCGCTGCGTTTACGATCGGCATCACGCATCAGTTGAGTGCGCAAGGCGGCCTCGGCTATGCGGAGGGCGGCGCCACGGTGGCAACGCCGGCAAACCTGAACAATTTTCTGACTGACGTGATCGGCAACGTCGAAATGCCCGTCAACCAGCAGGTTTCGAGCTATTTGTCCGCACACGGGAGCTTCAACGCCAATCAGCTGGTGCTGGTCTGGGGCGGCTCGAACGACGTGCTTCGCGCCGGGGCACTGCCGGCCGCGGCGCAGACCGTGCAGACGGCGGCAACCACCCTGGCTCAAATAGTCGGACAGATCATCCAGAACGGCGCCACGCATGTCGTCGTGGTCAATGTCCCGAATGTCGGACTATCGCCCAAAGGCATCGCCTCGTCCGACGGCGGGGCAAACCTGACCCAGCTATCGCAGATCTTCAACAACAGCTTGATCGCTGCCTTGCAGGCCGATGGCCTGCAAGGCAAGGTCATCCAGATCGATTCTTATACATGGGAGAACCAGATCATTGCGAGCTTTCAGGCCAATGGCTTCGTCGTGTCAAACACCGGCGTCGCCTGCGATCCTGCGAAAACGCCTCACGACACGGCCTTGTTGTGCTCGCCGGCTACCTACGTGACGGCCAATGCCGATCAGACCTACATGTTCGCCGACGACCTTCATCCGGCGACGCGCCTGCATGCATTGTTCGCCCAGTTCGTTGAGCAGCAGATCGCCAGGAGTGGTCTTGGTCACTGAGCCTGGGAAAATGATGACTCGCCAGCAGAATCGTCGGGTTCCAGCACGTTCGTTTTTTTGCCAGCATGGCCCCAGAGCATGCGGGCGTGCTTGCTCTCAGGCCAGCCGCTCGAGCTGCCGGCTGGCTTCGTCGAGCCAGGCCTGCTGCCGTCCGGCAATCTCCGCAAATTCTGAACTGGCCAGCGGGTGCTCGGCGAGGCGCCGCCAGTATGCGCGGGCCAACGGCAGCATTTCGTGCCATACGCTGGCCGGCGGCTGAGTGGGCAGTGTGAACGTGGGCAGGTTGTCGCGCATTGTGCCGCTGCGGTCGGGGGCCAGGGCCATGGGCAGCATGTCATAAGCAGGGGCCTGTGACAGGGGCATGGTGCCTTCATGCAGAAAGGCAAGGTTGCCATTGTGCATATCACTGTTGCCGATCAGGCGGCCGAAGGCATATAGCCGGCAGACATCCTGATGGGCTTGCGTCGTAATGCGGCCCTGCTTGAGTAGTGCTTCGGTGAGTTCCGGCCAGGTCGCGCGAGCCCGCCCGACGAATTCCGCGTCCAAGGTGGCCAGTGACACCACGCCACGCCGACCACCCTGCTGGGTGCGGTCGAAGCGCGATAGCTGCAGGAAACGCTGGCCGTTGACATCCAGCACTTCGCTATTTGCTGCGGATAGGCCGTGATTGGCCAACTGTTGCAGGGCGAGATGCTCCGCCAGCAGCAAGTCGCGCCAACGCTGACTAATCGCGTTGTCCTGCGCGGCACTGAACTTGACGAGGACTGCATGCCCATTCACGTGCACGGCGAATTTGGGTTGCTCCCCGCCGGCACTGGAGCCAACCAATTCGCCCGCCATCGATTGGGCGGCAAGGCGAGGGTAATGCTGTGCGCGCTCACTCGTGGCGATGCTGTCCGGCTGGTGTGCCAGCCAGGCGGAGCGGCTTGCGTCACCCAGAAGCAGATTGCCGGGCACATCATGCTCTCCCGCCGCCAGCGCGGCCAGCACATGGTCGTCGCTCCAATTCAGCAGGTCATCTGGCAAACCTAGCGCAGCGGCACGGTGGCGCACCCAGTGCCGCCCGATAAAGCCTTGCGGGCGCATGTCCTGTAGCCACCAAGGCAAGCTGTCCAGCAAGCAGTCGTCTTCGCCACTTTGGCGTAGGATAAAGCCTGGATGGACCGGCAGCAGCTCGCCCCACTGTTCAATCCGACCTGCAGCCGTAACACGGTACAGCGCAAATTGCGTCTGCCCCGCCACAATCCGGCATGCCAGATACCGCACAGCCCGCGCGCTGCCAACACGCGCAATGCGGTCGCCAGCTTCTGCGATACGGCGCGACAGCGTGGGCTGGCTGATCTTCAGCCGCAGGCACAAGCTCGCCGCGTTGGCGGGTCCCTCGCTAAGGATTTCCAGCAGGGCGGATGGTCGGGTGGGCATGAATAGATATTGAATGGATCGTCATTTCAGGAATTCATTGTATATCAATGGTTTGGAAGTGTTTTCTTGCTTGGGTCGCTGCCTCGTGAATAGATACGGGCGGGTAGCGACAGGCGGACGCGAACAAGAAGGAGGTCGAGCGCCCCCTCGATTGGGGCTGATCGATAGTGGGGGAGAGCGTATGCGCCGTAGGAGGCTTGTCCGTGTCCGTGTCCGGGTTACGCGGACAAGCGGAAAAAATCGCACAAAGCGGCGTTTGGTACGCAGAAAGTCAGTGGTCTTAGGAACACCGCTCCACCACTCCTCTAGCTTAAGTGCGGCGCGCGCCAACGATGACTTCGGCCCCTTCGGCTGCTAAACGTAGCGCGGCGGCGCGGCCGATGCCGGAACAGGCGGGGGTGGTAGCGCTGAGGATTGCCGTTGTTTCCGAAACGCCTCCGTCACGCGCCTGGCGGCAAACAGCGGCAGGTAGTCGTGAATCTTGGCGCCGGCCTGAAGCTCGTGCCAGGCGGCGAAATACGCGCGCTCCACCTCCTCCACCGGGACTTTCAGGGCTTCGGATATCCTGGCGATCATTGAGGACTGTGATTCGGTTTTCATATTGCCTGCCACCTGGCAGGAAGCGGCGGTGCGTGATGTGGCGCTGTGCTGGCGCGTGTTGTTTGAGGACGAAAGGGCGAAAGGGCGTGGTCAGGCACTCGCCTGATAATCGGTGAGGCGCATTCTCAAGTATAGGAATGCAGCGTCGCTAAACACGCCATCGTGTTGCCATATTTGTCCTGCACAATGCAGGCTATGCCGACTCAGGTGGATAAGTTCTGAATGCCAATACCCACGACTGCCCCAGGCCTGGATCGTCGTAGTCGTCGTAACGAGTCGGTTGGCCTCTCCCTCGCTTTGTGGTCTCACCGTGCGTCCAAGAATGCCGGGGATGCCGGGGATGGGGTGTGCTTTGCTGGTTTGTTCGCGGGGTGTGGAGCCATCAGGTTGATGGCTCTTTTTGTTTTTGGTTTTGCTTTTGGTGCCACGGCGCGGCGATTGGCCCTGCTGCTGGTGCTATGCATGGCGACGAGTGCCTGGGCCGATGCGGACGTCGGGTTTCTTGCGATGTTTGCCAAGGATGGGCTCTGGCGTAACGTGCAGGCGCGCTGCCTAGCACCCGGCGCGCCGCATCATCCCGATTGCGTGGTGGTGGATCGTGAAAAAGGCTTGGTGCTCTACAAGGATGCCATCGGCCGCTCGCATTTTCTCGTCATTCCGGATCATCGCGTGACTGGCGTGGAGGAACGAGGCTTGTGGGAAGAGGGCGGGCCGAACCCGTGGGCATTCGGCTGGGACGTCAGGCGGTTTGTCGGGCAGGCACGCGGGCGGCCGTTGCCCGATGGCATCCTGGGGCTGGCGATCAATGCTAAGGCGGCACGCAGCCAGGAGCAGATGCATATCCACCTGGACTGCATCAGCCGGGATGCCAGGGACTTTGTCGCCGGCGCGAGTGCGCGTATCGGGACCGCCTGGACGGCGCTGCGGTTCATGGGCAAGCCGGTACAGGCTGTTTTCGTGCCTTCGCCGGGAGCGGCGCTGTCCGTCAATCCATTCCTGCTTATCAAGCATCGTCTTGGCGAGGCGGCGTCAGTCGTGCCGGACCGGGGCGTGTTTGTCACTTATGTGGCGGATGCCAAGGGCACGGGCGGCTTTGTCATCGTGGACCAACCGGTCGATCGTGAGGCTGGCAGCAATGGACACGCCAGCGATTTCCTGGACCGCCAGTGCAAACTGGCGCAAGAGGATGTGCAAGAAGACGCGCCAGCGGCGCTTGAGTAACCTCGGCTTCGAGGCTGCCAAACCGGGGTTGCGCTCGCGCAAGCCGTTGCTAGAATGAATGTCCCCGATCAGCATGAAGGAGTGCAGCCATGGCAACGTATCAGCGCGGCGATTTGTTCCTCGTCACTTCTGTTGAGGAATTGCCCTGGGGGCGTTACAGAGGGTTTGTGACCATGATGGAGGGCACGCAGACGCAAGCGTCATCACGGCACACTTGCCCCATGTGCAGGGACAATCCGCTCCAGGCCCATGAGGACGCCGATGCCGATGTCGAGTATGCCTACAGGCACTATCTCTCGGACCATATTGACTGGAGCGCCCACGCCGGCGATACGGAGCACTGAGCGGAAACCGGGAACGCGCTGCAGCGCAGGGCTTTCCGCACTCACTTCAGGTTCTCTCCCCAGTAGGCTTCGATCTGCTTGACCAGCGCGGGTGGCAGCGCCACGTAGTGCTCTGCCGCGGCATCAGCCTGCCCGTCATTCAGTGCCCAACGGAAGAATGCGAGAGCGGCTTTGGCGCTGGCGGGATCCTTCGGGGCCTTTGGCATGATCACGAACACGGCGCCGGTAATTGGCCACGCCTGCGTGCCGGGCGCGTCCGTGATGACCTGATAGAAGTCGGGGTGCTGGCTCCAGTCTGCGGATGCTACCGCTGCGCTGAAGCTCTCCCGCGCGGGCTCGATAAACGCACCGTCCCGGTTTCGCACGGCCGTGTAGGGCAGCTTGCGTTGCAGTGCGTAAGTCAGCTCGACATAGCCGATCGCTCCTTTGACATTCTTGATGTAGGTGGCCACGCCCTCGTTGCCGTTGGCGCCGACGCCTGCCGGCCATTTGACGGTGGTGCCCGAGCCCACGCTGCCTTTCCATTCGTCGCTGACCTTGGACAGGTAGTCGGCCCAGTTGAAGGTTGTGCCGGAGCTGTCGCTGCGATGCACGACCAGGATCTTTTGATTGGGGAAGTGGATGCCGGGGTTGATCGCGCCGATGGCCGGGTCATCCCAGTTGGCGATCTTGCCCAGATAAATATCCGCCAGCAGTTGGCCGGTAAAACGGATCTGGCCCGCGGCTACACCGTCCAGGTTGACGATCGGCACCACGCCACCGACAACCAGCGGAAACTGGACCAGTCCGGCTGCGCGTAATTCATCTGGCTTGAGCGGCATGTCGGAGGCGCCGAACGTGACATTGGCCGCCTTGATCTGCCGGATGCCGTTGCCCGAGCCGGTGGGCTGGTAGTTCACCTCCTGGCCGGTCTTGGCGTAGTAGGTGGCCGCCCATTTCACCAGCAGGGGATAGACGAAGGTGGAGCCAGCGCCGGTGATATCGCCCGCGTGCGCGCAAAGCGCACAGCCGGCGAACAGGCTGATGAGCGTGGCGCTGCGCTTCACGTTTTGCCAAAAGAGGGTTGGAGTCATCTTGCAACCTCCCAGGCATGTCAGTGAACGGCGCACTTAGCGCACGTACGCCCCGTATCGGACGTACTGCATGTAACGCTTCAACGGCGCGGTCCGCCGGGGAGGTCACATGCTTATCCTAGCACTCGCTGCCTTGTTATCGGCAAGGTGTTTTGCAAGTGCGACGGAGAGGCGCAACGGTGCGTCATCGCGTTGTCATGAAGTTGTCGCCGGGCTGTCATCATGGCTTGCCGAGTCTTTACTTTTCCGCCATCCACCCCGCTACGGCCGTCACCACTTGTGGCTCGATCCCGTTGAATCCGTGATAGGACATGGCCTCGCACGGGTCTCCAACGCTCTTGCCGCCGGCGAAGTGGATCAGTCCGGCTTTGGGGGCTTTGGCCAGCTTGTCCATCAGTCCTTGCACTTCGTTGTACGGGCACTGCTTGCAGCCATCCTGTTCGTGATGGACCACGAGCACGGGTATCTTGAGTTTGTCGAGGGCCATCGCCGGCACCTGTTGGCCGCGATCGTCGCGCAGGATGGTGGCGGTCAGCACGATGCCATCGGGGCCGCCATCGTCCGCTAGCCGGATCGCGGTGGACGCTACCGACTGGGTGCCGCGGCTGGTGCCGACCAGCCAGACAGGCAGGTTGGTGTGGCTGCGCATCCAGGCGATCACGGCCTTGGTGTCTTCGGCATGCTCGGGGGACAGGCGGAAGCCGCTCAGGTAGGGCCAGGACAGGCGGTCGCTCGGCGCATCGATGACGGCAACCGCGAACCCGTTGTCGACGAAGAGTTGGCGCGAGCGCACCAGGAAATTGCCGGCACCCCAGGCAACGCCCCCGTTGGGGTAGATATTCAGGCCACCATGCGCGCCTGCGTAGAGGATCACCGCAGCCGTGGGCTGTGCGGGCGCCAGATACAGGAAGCGCTGCGTCACGCCGGGGCGCGTCGGGATGTCAACCACCTCTGGCGCGGTCTGTGCGCGCGCTGCCAGGGTGCAGAGCAGCAGCGTGAGGCAGAGCGTGGCCTGGCGCAACCGTCGCGGCGTGTTTGCTTGGCGGCAAGGCATGGGTTGTCTCTCCGGGGTTCGAATTTCGAATTGGCGGGCACGGCGCCGTGGGTGCGCAGCAAGATAGCATCGGCGGCGAGGATGACCAATCCACGCTAACCCCGGCTGGTCACCTATTTCACCTATTTCACCTATGGCACCTATGCCGCGGCAGTGACGCGATACACGCAGCGCCGCGCGTTGCTCAGCAGATGCTCTTCGCGGGTGACGGTCGCTTGCGCGCCGATGACCTCCTGGAAGATCCGCAGCTCTGCCCGGCAGAACCCCTGGCAGGTCTGCGCAGCGGCGCAGATCGGGCAATGGTCTTCGATCAGCAGCCAGTCCTTGCCGTCTTGCTCAAGGCGCGCCATATAGCCTTCGGCCTGGCGCAGCGCGGTGAGCGTGGCGAGCCGCTGCTGCAACTCGCCCTGGCCGGCGACCGCCGCGAGATATTGCGCGCGGGTTTCGGACTCGCGCTGGCCGATCAGCTTGTCCATGCCTTCCTCGCCGAACAACTGCCGCACCGATCCGATCAGCTGGATGGTGAGTTGCGCGTGGGTATCGGGAAAGCGGCCGTGCCCGCTGGTGGTGAGGGTCCAGTCCTGGCGCGGCCGGCCTGCGCCGCTGGCGCTTTGCTGTCGGCCCTCGATCAGCCCGGCGGCGAGCAGCTTCTGCACCTGCTGGCGTGCGGCCTCGGCGGTGCCGCCCAGCGCCTGGGCGATCTGCGTGGTCGATGCCGCGCCCTTGGTCTTCAACAGGAACAGGATGCGATCACCCGGAGACCCAGTATGGTTATCCAAGTTATTGTTTGCATAATTCATGGGTGCACCCTAATATCCAAAAACTGTCTTGGATATTAGGGCAGGCGGGCGGCAATGTCGAGTCTGTCCTGCATCTGGCCAAGCCGATCATTGCTGTTTCAACGCTGTCTATCAAGGAAATCGTCCCATGCAAGCCACTCGTACCCAACACGCATCGCGTCAGCTCACCATGCTTAATCCGCTTGGCCTCTATGATCCCAGCGCCAACGGTTACTCCCATGTGGCGATGGTCGCGCCCGGCGCGGGCCTGGTCTGCGTGGCCGGGCAGGGTGGGGAGCGCGCGGATGGCAGCCTGCCTGAGAGTTTCGAGGCGCAGGTGCGCCAGGCGTTCGACAACCTGGGCGTGGCGCTGGCCGCCGCTGGCGCGCAGTTGCGCCATGTGGCCAAGCTGACCGTGCTGGTGGTGGATCACGACGAGGCGCGCCTGGCCGTGCTGGCGGCGGCGGTGGCGCGCGCCTGGGGCGATACACCCAAGCCGGCATGCACCTTGATTCCGGTGCCGCGGCTGGCGCTTGACGGGATGTTGTTCGAGGTGGAAGCGCTGGCCGTGGCGGAGGGCTCAATGTCCGCCGCGTCTTCCGGCGCGGTGTAACCGGTGCTAATGCGCAGTACGCCCGTGTTGCGCTCAGGCCGCCAGCTTGGGTTGCCGGGATGGCTGAGGCTGTCCCGCCTGGGTCTCGCCAAACTGCGGATGGTGCGCGAAAAGCTCGGCCACCCAGTTGACGAACACGCGCACCTTGGCCGACAGGTGGCGGTTCTGCGGGTACATCGCGGCGATCGGCAACGAGTCCGTGGGCCAGTCGGGCAGTACTTCGACCAGCCGGCCGCTTTCCACATAGGGCAGGGCCATGGCGCGCGAGATGCGGGCGATGCCGTGGCTTTCCAGCGCGCAGCTCAGGTAGACGTCGCCGTCGTTGGTGGAGATGGACGAGGGCAGCAGCATTTCCGTGCGCTGCTCGCCTTGCCCGAGCGGCCACGGTACTTCGCGGCCGGTGCGGTTGGACAGGTAGTTCACGGCCCGGTGCTGCACCAGCTCGCTGGGCTGGGTGGGCGTGCCGTTGCGCTTGAGATAGACCGGCGAGGCGTAGAGCCCCAGCCGCAGCTGGCCGATGCGGCGCGCCACCATGGTGTCGTCCACCGGGTCGCCCACGCGCAGCACCACGTCCACGCCTTCCTTGAGCAGGTCGATGGGCTTGCCGTTGATGGTGAGCTCCATCTTGAGCTCGGGGTAGGCGGCAAAAAACTCATGCAGCTTGGGGATCAGCACCAGTTGCGCCAGCCCGGCGGTGGTGTCCACGCACAGCGTGCCGCGCGGCGTGTTGTTCTGGTGGGTGAGGGATTGCTCGGCCTCTTCCACGTCCGCCAGGATCCGCACGCAGCGCTCGTAATAGGCGGCGCCGTCGGTGGTCACGCTGATGCGCCGGGTGGTCCGGTGCAGCAGCTTCACGCCGAGATGGGTTTCCAGGTTCTGGATCAGCCGGGTGAGCGTGGCTTTCGGCAGGTCCATGGCCTCGGCCGCGCGCGCAAAGCTGCCGACATCCACCACGCGGGTGAAGGCCTGCATTGATACGAGACGATCCATGTTCACTCCCCTGGGTAAGGAAACAGGCAGGTCTGGCTGGCGGGGCAGGCACCCGGGTGGGGTGCGGCCCGGCGTGGCTCATGACGGCTTGCGCGGCTGCGCAAGTGCGGGAGTGGAGCACAAAATGGATGACCTTGCACAGCGAAGGGTCTCCCGGGCGCCACATGCCCGATTATTTCACCGGAGAAACAGTGCATTGGTAAAGCCTCGCTTTATCCCACCTTCATCAACCACCATAATTCGCTGCATCGCAATATGCAATGGATGCGTCGCCATCGCGCCGCACGTGACCGACATGTCGCCCTCGCAATCGAAAGCCGCAGCAGCAGCCTTAGCAGCCGAACTGGCCGAGGGGCGCGTGACGGAGCACGCGGTGGAGAGCTGCGGGCGCACCATCACGGTGCGCCTGAATTACCCGCCGGGCTATCCGGAGGGCAAGGCCGCCCCGTCGCTGCCGTGGCTGATCTACCTGCATGCGGGCGGCTTTGTGGACGGCAGCCTGGAGAAATCCCAGCGCCTGGCGCGCTCGCTGGCCGTTACCGTGCCTGCGGTGGTGGTCACTCCGGCGTATTCGCTGGCCCCCGATTTTCCGTTCCCGGCGGCGCCGGAGGACGTGTTTCATACCGCCGAATGGGTGCTGCGCCATGCGCGCCGCCTCAAGGTGGACAAGCTGCGCTTTGCCCTGGTGGGCGAAGAGGCGGGCGGCAACCTGGCGATCGCGCTGTCGCAGATGCTGCGCGACCGCGGCTTGCCCGAGCCGCGCGCGCAGTGGCTGATCCGCCCGGTGACTGATCCATGCCTGCAGCACGCCTCGTGCTCGGTCGGGCAGGGCGGGCGCAGCGTGCCGCTGGAAATGCTCCAGCGCCTGGCGGGCTACTACCGTGATTACCTGCCGACCCCGGCCGCCAGCGTGCATCCCTACGCGGCCCCGGCGCTGGCCTCGCGGCTGGCCGGCCTGCCGCCCACCTTTGTGCAGGTGGCGGAAGAAGATGCATTGCGTGCCGAAGGCGAAGCCTTCGTCAGCCGCCTGCAGACGGCCAGTGTGCCGGCGCAGGTCCAGATCATGCCCGGTGCCTGTGGCGCCGGCGTGGAAGTGTCCCACGACCGATGTCAGGTGTGGATAAACGAAGGCGCGCGTTACCTGCAAGGCTATCTTGCCGGCGACGACGACGCCTCACCCAAGGCCGAACGCCAGACAGGAGCCAGCCCGCCCGGCTGATCCCGCGTTACCAATAAGCCACGCCGGCCTGCGATCAGCAGGCGTACCGGGCGCGCTCCCTTTGCGCGCTCCGGCGGGGGCGTTCGTCCTATTTTTGCTTTCCAGTTGAAGAAAACCCGCAGACGGAATACGGAGTCAAGAAAATGAATCAGCAAACTCGACGCACCATGATTGCCCTGGCCATCGTCGCAGTGCTCGGCGCTGGCCTGGCCACCTCGATCTTCAAGCCCTGGCACGCCGGCGAGGCGCAGGCCGTGCCTGGCCCGGCAGCACCCACCACCGTGGACGTGGCAGCGGCCCTTGGCAAGACCATCACCGAATGGGACGAGTTCTCCGGCCGTCTGGAAGCGGTGGACCGGGTTGAGATCCGCGCCCGCGTTGGCGGCACCATCGACGCCGTGCACTTCCGTGAAGGCGCGCTGGTGAAGAAGGGCGATCCGCTGTTTACCATCGACCCGCGTCCTTATGCCGCAGAGGTAGCGCGTGCGGAAGCCGCGCTGGCCGCCGCGCAAGTGCGTGCCGGCCACGCGCAGACCGAACTGGCCCGCGCGCAGCGACTGGTGCAGGACAACGCGGTATCGCGCCGCGAGTTCGATGAGCGCGACAACGGTTCGCGCGAAGCCATCGCCAATGTGCGTGCCGCGCAGGCCTCGCTGGATGTGGCTCGCCTTAACCTGACCTATACGCGCATCACCGCGCCGGTCAGCGGGCGCGTATCGCGCGCCGAGATCACGGTGGGCAACCTGGTGGCGGCCGGTGCCGGCACGCCGGTGCTGACCACGGTGGTGTCGGTCTCGCCGGTCTATGCCAGCTTCGAGCTCGATGAGCAGACCTACCTGCGCTATACGGCGGACAAAGCGTCCGGTGGCGAAGGTGGCCAGTCAAAGCTCCCAGTGTTCCTGGGCCTGGCTAACGATGAGGACTATCCGCGCGAGGGCCATATCCAGTCGCTGGACAACCGGCTCGACACCAAGAGCGGCACCATCCGCGTGCGCGCCGTGTTCGACAACCCGGACGGCCGCCTGCTGCCGGGACTGTATGCGCGCATCAAGCTCGGCGGCGGCACGCCGCATCCGGTGGTGCTGATCAACGACCGCGCCATCGGCACCGATCAGGGCAAGAAGTTTGTGCTGGTGCTGGATGGCGCCAACAAACTGGCCTATCGCGAAGTCACGCTTGGGCCGTCGTATGAAGGGCTGCGCGTGATCCGCCAGGGTTTGAAGGCCGACGAGAAGATCGTGGTCAATGGCCTGCAGCGTGTGCGCCCCGGCATCACGGTTGCGCCCAAGCCGGTCGATATGGCGTTCAAGCGCGAACTGGATCAACGCGGCGAATCGGCTGACCGCAAGCAAGCGGCCACGGAGAAAACCACGGATAAGGCGGCCGACGGAAAGCCGGTGACCTGAGCCGATCCGGCATGAACCGCATACGCTGAATCCGTCAAGGGTTTGCTCCCCTCTCCCGCATGGCGGGGGAGGGGCCGGGGGAGAGGGCGGGCGTATCCACGGTGCGCCGGCTTTGAAAGTACCTCTCCCCCGAGGCCAAACCATTTTTTAGCTTCCCCGCTCCACATGGCGCCTGCCATTCAGGCCGCCAGGGGGAGCCCTTTCGCCAAGACTGCCGAGACTGAGATGAATCTCTCGAAATTCTTTATCGACCGGCCTATCTTTGCCGGCGTGCTATCGGTGCTGATCTTCCTGATCGGCGCCATCTCGATGTTCAAGCTACCCATCTCGGAGTATCCCGAGGTGGTGCCGCCGTCCGTGGTGGTGCGCGCGCAGTATCCGGGCGCCAACCCCAAGGTGATTGCCGCGACCGTGGCGTCTCCGCTGGAGGAGCAGATCAACGGCGTCGAGGACATGCTCTACATGTCGTCGCAAGCCAATAGCGATGGCCTGCTGACGCTGACCGTCACCTTCAAGCTCGGCACGGATCCGGACAAGGCCCAGCAGCTCGTGCAGAACCGCGTGGCGCAAGCCGAGCCGCGCCTGCCGGAGGACGTGCGCCGCCTGGGCATCACCACGGTGAAAAGCTCGCCCGACCTGACCATGGTGGTCCACCTGGTCTCGCCGAACGACCGCTACGACATGACCTACCTGCGCAACTACGCGGTGATCAACGTCAAGGACCGCCTGGCGCGGATCCAGGGCGTGGGCCAGGTGCAGCTGTTCGGCTCGGGTGACTATTCCATGCGCGTGTGGCTGAACCCCGAGAAGATGGCCGAGCGCAAGCTGGTGGCCGCCGACGTGGTCAAGGCCATCCGCGAGCAGAACGTGCAGGTGGCCGCTGGTGTGATCGGCGCCTCGCCCGCGCTGCCGGGCGCTGACCTGCAGCTCTCGGTGAACGCGCAGGGCCGCCTGGAAACCGTGGAGGCCTTTGGCGACATCATCGTGGCGACCTCGCCCGATGGCGGCGTGACGTACCTGAAAGACGTGTCCCGCATCGAGCTGGGCGCGTCGGAGTACGCGCTGCGCTCGCTGCTGGACAACAAGTCCGCGGTGGCCATTCCGATCTTCCAGGCTCCTGGCTCCAACGCCATCCAGATATCGGACGACGTGCGCAAGACCATGGAGGAGCTCAAGCAGAACTTCCCCGATGGCGTGGACTACAGCATCGTCTATGACCCGACGCAGTTCGTGCGCCATAGCATCGAGGCCGTGACCCACACGTTGTTCGAAGCCATCGCCCTGGTGGTGCTGGTGGTGATCCTGTTCCTGCAGACGTGGCGCGCCTCGGTGATTCCGCTGCTGGCCGTGCCGGTGTCGATCGTGGGGACGTTCGGGCTGATGCACGCCTTTGGCTTCTCGATCAATGCGTTGTCACTGTTCGGGCTGGTGCTCGCTATCGGGATCGTGGTGGACGATGCGATCGTGGTGGTGGAGAACGTCGAGCGCAATATCGCCGAGGGGTTATCGCCAAAAGAGGCCACCTACAAGGCCATGCGTGAGGTGAGCGGCCCGATCATCGCGATCGCGCTGACGCTGATCGCCGTGTTCGTGCCGCTGGCCTTCATGACGGGCCTGACCGGTCAGTTCTACAAGCAGTTTGCGCTGACCATCGCCATCTCGACCATCATCTCGGCCTTCAATTCGCTGACGCTGTCGCCGGCCTTGTCCGCGCTGCTGCTGCGCGGCCACGATGCGCCCAAGGACTGGCTCTCGCGCGGCATGGATCGCGTGCTGGGTGGCTTCTTTGGCCGCTTCAACCGTTTCTTTGGCGCCAGCGCCGATCGTTACGGCAAGGGTGTGAAGGGCGTGATCTCGCGCAAGACGGCGGTGTTCGGCGTCTACGCCGTGATGCTGGCGCTGACCTGGGGTGTGTTCCAGCTGGTGCCCAAGGGCTTTGTGCCGGCGCAGGACAAGCAGTACCTGGTGAGCTTTGCCAAGCTGCCTGACGGCGCCACGCTGGACCGCACCGAGGACGTGATCCGCCAGATGTCCGACATCGCGCTCAAGCAGCCGGGCGTGGAATCGGCGATTGCCTTCCCGGGCCTGTCGATCAATGGCTTCACTAACAGCCCGAGCGCCGGCATTGTCTTTGTCTCGCTCAAGCCGTTTGAAGAACGCAAGACCAAGGAACTGTCGGGCAACGCCATCGCAGCGCAGCTAAATGGCAAGTACGCCGCGATCCAGGATGCTTTCATCGCCGTGTTCCCGCCGCCGCCGGTTCAGGGCCTGGGCACCATCGGCGGCTTCAAGATGATGATCGAGGACCGTGCCGCGCTGGGTTACGACGCCTTGTTCGACGCAACCAACGCCTTTACCACCAAGGCGCGCGCCACGCCGGAGCTGGCCGGTATCTTCACCAACTACCAGGTCAACGTGCCGCAGCTGGATGTGAAACTGGATCGGGTGAAAGCCAAGCAGTTGGGCGTGCCGGTGACGGACGTGTTCGACACGCTGCAGACCTACCTCGGCTCGGCCTATGTCAACGACTTCAACAAGTTTGGCCGGACCTACCAGGTCAAGGTCCAGGCGGATGCGCAGTTCCGCGCCCACGCCGAGGACATCCTGCAACTGAAGACGCGCAACAGCGCGGGCGACATGGTGCCGCTGTCGTCGCTGCTCACCGTCAACCAGGGCTTTGGGCCGGACAGCGTGATCCGCTACAACGGTTTCACCGCGGCGGACATGAACGGCGGCCCGGCCCCGGGCTTCTCCTCGGGCCAGGCGCAAGCCGCGGCTGAACGCATTGCGGCCGAGACGCTGCCCAAGGGCATCAAGTTCGAGTGGACCGACCTGACCTACCAGGACATCCTGGCCGGCAACGCGGGGGTATGGATCTTCCCGCTGTGCGTGCTGCTGGTGTTCCTGGTGCTGGCCGCGCAGTACGAAAGCCTGACCTTGCCGCTGGCCGTGATCCTGATCGTGCCCCTGAGCCTGCTGGCTGCCATGACTGGCGTGTGGCTGACCAAGGGCGACAACAACATCTTCACGCAGATTGGTTTCATCGTGCTGGTGGGGCTGTCAGCCAAGAACGCGATCCTGATCGTGGAGTTTGCGCGGGAGCTGGAGCATGAGGGCCGCTCCATCGTGGCCGCCGCCATTGAAGCCAGCCGCCTGCGCCTGCGCCCGATCTTGATGACGTCGTTCGCGTTCATCATGGGTGTGGTGCCGCTGGTGGTGTCCACCGGCGCGGGTGCCGAGATGCGCCATGCGATGGGCGTGGCAGTGTTCGCCGGCATGCTGGGCGTGACCTTCTTCGGGCTGTTCCTGACCCCGGTGTTCTACGTGGCGCTGCGTATGCTGGCGACCCGTGGCCAGCGCCGCAAGGTGTCGGAAGCGCCGTCGGCGAGCCACAAGGCTATCGCCTCCGCTGAATAACGGTGATCGACATGAACGCAACATTGACATCCAAGATGACATCGCTACTGCCTGCGGCGCTGCCGCGCCTGGCCACGCTGGCCGTGGCCCTGATCCTGGCGGGCTGCTCGCTGGCACCGACCTACAAGGTGCCGGAAAGCGCGACCGCCGCCACGCCGGCCTACAAGGAAGCGATGGCCGCGCAAGCCGAAGGCACGCAATGGAAGGTGGCCACGCCCGCCGAAGGCGCGCAGCGCGGCGAATGGTGGAAGATCTTCGGCGACGCCGATCTCGACCGCCTGATCGCCACCGCGACCGAATCCAACCAGGACCTGGCGATCGCCGCGGCACGCCTCAAGCAGGCCCGCGCCTTCACCGGCGTGGCCGAGGCCGACCAGTACCCGCAGTTGAGCGTGGGCCTGGACCCGACCCGCACGCAATTGTCGGCCGCCTCGCAAGGGCTGCCCGATGGCACCAAGGTGGCGCCGCAGACCGTGCTCAGGGCACGCGCCTTTGCCAGCTACGAGCTTGACCTGTTCGGTCGCGTGGCCGACAACGTCAAGGCGGCGCGCGCCGAAGGCGATGCGGCGGAAGACCTGTATCGTTCGGTGCTGCTGGCGCTGCAGGCGGACGTGGCGCAAGCCTACTTCGCGCTGCGCACGCTGGACAGCGAGCGCGACCTGCTCAACGCCACCATCACCCTGCGCGAGGACGCGCTCAAGCTGCTCAAGCGCCGCTTCGACGAAGGCGAAACCACGGACCTCGACCCCGCCCGCGCCGAAGCCGAGCTTGGTACAGCCCGCGCGGATCTCGCCGGCATCGAGCGCCGCCGCGCTAACCAGGAGCACGCGCTGGCGGTGCTGACCGGCGCGCCGCCGGCCGCCTTCACGCTGGCTGCGCGCCCGCTGGACGCCGCGCTGATCACCGTGCCGGCGGGGCTGCCCTCCGATTTGCTGGAGCGCCGTCCCGACATCGCGCAAGCCGAGCGCCTGATGGCGGCTGCTAATGCACGCATCGGCGTGGCGAAGGCCGCGTTCTATCCACGCATCACGCTGAGCGGCTTGTTCGGCTTTGAGTCGAGCGACCTGTCGAACCTGTTCAAGTGGTCCTCCAGCGCGTGGGCGCTGGGGCCGCTGATCGGCAGCACGATCGCCGCCCCGATCTTCGACGGAGGCCGCAACAAGGCCAACCTGGCGGCGGCGCGCGCCCAGCACGAGGAAGCGGTGGCGAGCTACCGCCAGAGCGTGCTGACCGCGATGCGCGAGGTGGAAGATAGCCTGGCGGACGTACGCTGGCTGAGCCAGCAGGCCGGCGCATTGGACGGCGCGCTGGGCGGCGCCCGCCGCGCGGCCAAGATCTCGCGCAGCCGCTACGAGGCGGGCGCGGTGGATTACCTGACGGTGATCGACGCGGACCGCACGGTACTGCAGTCGCAGCGCGACGCCAACCAGGTGGCCGGGCTGCGTGCCTCCGCCACGGTGGCGCTGGTGCGCCGGCTGGGCGGCGGGTGGGGGCCGTTGCCGGATGCCGCACCCAGTGTGGCGCAGGCGGGCACTGGCCCGCTGGCATCGAACCACTGAGCACAAGCAGCGTGGTGTCCTGCTGCCTGGCTGTGCTTGCGTTGCCGCACGATGGGCCCGTATGCGTCGGACAACCGGCCGTACGGGCTCGCTGCACTATTCTTTGGCAAACAACCGGCTTTCGCGCAGCGAGCGTGCGCCCAGTACGCCGAGGTAACGGTAGGCACGCGCAAGGTTGACACTGCTGTTATAGGTGGTGCCGACGGTCGTAGTCTGTGGCCAGCGCCAAACCGGATCGCGTATCTGCTCGAACAAGTACTGCAACACAGGGCAACTGTACTCGAATCCGTCAGGATCGAAGGCCTTGTATCCGATACAGTTTTGCACCTCCGCGTATTTTTTGTCATCGATCAGATAGGCCGCCTTGGCCATCCAGCGCGCTCGATCCAATCCAGACATCAGATAGAACACCTCCGCGCAAGCTGGCTGAACGCATTTTTCCGACGCGGCGGCTTGCGTATCGTCGAGCGGGACGATCCGGCCTCGCCAAACCGCATTGCGCCAGCGCAAGGGGTTGACGGCTCCCGGCACGGGTTGCTTGGCTTCGGCAGACAAGATTGCCGTCTTGAGGCGAACCTTGTCGGCATCGCATTGTGCTGAAAGGTCGAACATATCCTCGTTTGGCTCCGACGGATGGCCGAAGAACACGATATGCCGCTGCGGCGACTGCTGGCCCAGATAGCGGTTGACTGCGCAAAGCGAAGCGAAGTCCGAATAGCCATCGCGCTCGCCGGTGGCGGTGAAATCCTGTTCCCCTGCCACTACGATCAGCTTGTCCATGCCGCGCCGAATCAGGCTGACCATCCCAAGGTTGTCGCCACTTTGCCCGCCGTCGGACAAATGAATGGTGGGGCCGCTGTTCGATGAGGGGAGGTCATTCAGGTAGTAGAACGGCCAGGGCAGCAGCGAGTGCCAGCGGCGCGTGGCGTCGCCGACGCGATAGTTGGCGATATCGATTCCCCACCGCGAGTTCGTTAGCGTCAGCACGCTGTTGACTGCGAAACGGTTGTATTGTCGTTGGGCGGTGTCGAAGAAGGCAGCCGAAGCCAGCACGGTGTCGGCGACGCCGACGCCCAGGTCGTCCAGATAGCCCCGCACGTAGCCGAAGCGGCCAGCGCCGTAACCAAACGGCGTGGCCTCAAAGACGGCTTCGGACAGGTCATAAGGTGCGGAGTCGACATCCAGCAGCACATTGCCACTCGCTGCGGTGGCGTTGATGATCCAGATCGGCACGCGCGGATTCACAGGCGATGCCGAATAGAGCGTCCTCAGCCGCCTGAATGTCAGCGAGTTCATCTGCGCTGCGATATCCGCGCTCCAGAGGGGCGCTGGAACCTCCTCGCCTGCGGACGGCTGATAACCGTAGGTCCGGAAAATCCCTCGCGCATATTGCTGCTGCGAGGGTGAGGTGGGTAGACGCCAGTCAAACAGCACGCCACTGAGCAGCGCAACGGGCGCGGTGGAGATGTTCTCCAGCGCCGTAAAGGCCGCTTTGCGCACAGGCTCTGTACGGTCATAGCGCTTGGACGTTCCGCCGGGCGCGGTAAACAGGATGTCCTGGTAGCAATCTACCCACCCGAGGTTCCGGTTGTCTTGAACGACGGGTTCCTGCGCCGGGGTGAATATCTTCTCGCAGGCACCTGCCTGGGCCACGTCCAATTGCAGGTCTTTCTTCAGCCCTCCCGGGCTGGCAGCAGGCACGTAGCCCTCGGTGCCAACCGTCTTTTCCTTTGGGGGGAAACTAACGGGACGGATATCCGCGAAGTACCGCTTGAGGGGCCCGAGTTCGGGCTTTTCGCTGACCCTCAACGCGTTGGCGTATAGGTAAAGTGCCGCATAGCTGCCACCCGACACGCTGGAGATATAGTCGATGCTGCCCAGCGCGTCGGCGTTGACTAACTCCTGCAAGACGCCAAGCGCGAACGGTGCCGCCTTTGACCCACCTCCGGACAGTGCTAGCCCGACGCGCGGACTGTTAGTTCGGGATCCCACTTCCGCCGCGTAAATGGCCTCTGGTTCGAGTGATTGGCTGTCGTTCAGGCAGTTGCTAGCCGCGGGGGCGGTGCAGGGCGGTAGCGGCATGCGCAGGTCCTGAGCCCCGGCGAGATCGGGGTTCCGATAACCCACGGCGCAGCCCGCCATTGCCAGTCCCAGGCAGGAAATTAGTGCTTTGCGCATATACCTCGTCTCCATAGAGCCATCCGGCCTTTTTTACCTTCTCTGCTTTTTCCGCCTTTTCGGCACTGAGCATAGCAACCAGCCAATGGCCGGAATACGGCCAATTGGGGGTAAGCATTTCATGGGATGGGCGAGGTGGCCGTCCCCGTGATAGGGCGTCTTGCATGCGTGATTCGCCGAGCCATCGCGGCGATCAAAGCTGACTACACTAAAAGCTAAAAGCACTTCGGCCACCCTAGCCGGAGAGGGCCGCAGGCCTTACCGCAGCCCGTCGGCGCATTGATAGTCCAGGCCCCCACCATGAGCAGGCGGCGAATCCACAGAAGGCGGACCCACAAGCGGCGGACCCTGTTCGTCGGGTTCCTGGTTTTGGCGGGCGCGGCGGCCGTGCTGTTGCTCCCCTTGCCGCGGTCGTGGCGCGCCGTCACGCATATCGTCAACGAGGTGACGATCGCGCAGCCTGATGCCGTGGTGTTCGACTACGTTTCCACGCCCGCCAACTGGCCCAACTGGCATCCATCTTCGCTCGCCGTGACTGGCGCCTCGGCCGGTCATTCGCTCCTGCCCGGCGAGCAGGTCACCGAGACGTTCTCGGTAGCCGGGCGGCGCGGCCAGGTGGTGTGGACCGCGGTGGAGCGCAGCCCGTCCTCGGCCTGGATGATCCAGGGCACCATCGATGGGCGCGAGGCGGGCGCGGTCCGCTACACGCTCGCCCAGACGCCGCAGGGCACGCACTTCCGGCGCGAATTCAGCTACCCCGCGCCGAACCTGCTGTTTGCGCTGACCAATTGGCTGGTGCTGCGCAAGCGCATTGAGGCCGAGTCGGCTGAGGCGGTGACGCGGCTGCGGGCGGTGCTGGAGGCCCGCAAGCCCTCGCCCGGCACGGGCGGCTGATCAGCGTGCCGCCTGGGCCGCGGCGTCCGGGCGGGCTAGCGGCCGAGCCAGTGCGAGCAACAGCAGCGCACAGAGCAGCGCCGCCGCCAGGTTGTAGCCCATCGCGCCGGCAAACGCGTGGGCATAGCGTTGCGCGCTGCCGATGCCGCCTTCGGCTTGCAGCGCCTGCTGGAAGAACATGCCCGCGATGGCGATGCCGAATGCGCCGCCCACTTGCTGCATGGTCGACACCAGCCCGGACGCCATGCCGGCCTGCGCCTCGCGTGCAAGGCCGAGCACGAGATTGAGCAGCGGCGTCATCAGCATGCCCTGGGCCAGGCCGAACAGGATCAGCGCGGGCACCAGATGCCAGGGCACCAGCATGGCGCCTGCCGTCACCACCTGGAGCGTCAGGACGGTGTGCGCCGTGGCGTAAAGCAAGGCCGCCACGGCGAGTACGGCGTTGCCGAAGCGCCCCACCAGCCGGGGCGCCCACATCGACGCGGCAACGAATCCCACGCTGGCCGGCGCGAACACGCTGCCGGCCAGCAGCGGGCCGACGCCCAGCCCAGCCTGCAACAGCAGGGCAAAGCACAGGAAGAACGCGCTGGCCGTGGAGTACACCAGCAGCACCACCAGCGTGCCCAGGGCAAAGCGGCGCTGGGCAAACAGGGCCAGGTCCACCAACGGCGCGGATCGGCGCCGCTCCAAGCGCACAAAGCCGGCCAGCAAGGCGGCGGCCAGCGCCAGCGAGGCAAAGGCCCAGCCCGGCCAGCCGCGCGCGGGGCCCTCCAGCAGCGGCACCAGCAGCAGCGTCAGCCCGGCGCTGGCCAGCAGCACGCCGGCCCAATCCAGCCCGCTTGCGGGCGAGCCGGGCGCTGCCATGGCCCGCGATTCGGGGATGCGCCGCGCGGCCAGCATGGCTGCCACGCCCACCGGGATATTGATCAGGAAGATCAGGCGCCAGCCGAGGCCAAACAGGTCGCTCTGCACCAGCAGGCCGCCCAGCACCTGGCCGGCGATGGCAGCCAGGCCAAGCGTCATGCCGAGCAGGCCGAAGGCGCGGCGGCGCGCGGCCTCGTCAAGGCTGACGCGGATCACGGCGTAGATCTGGGGGAACAACAGCGCGGCGGCGCCGCCTTGCAGCACGCGCGCCGCGATCAGCAGCGCCGCGGTAGGGGCCACGCCACACAGCGCCGAGGCCAGCGTGAAGCCTGCCATGCCGAGCGCGAACAGCCGCCGCCGGCCGTGGAGATCGCCCAGGCGGCTGCCGGTGATCAGCAGCACGCCGTAGGCCAGTTCGTAGGCCGCCACGACTGCCCCGATCTCGCCGAAGCTGGCGCCCAGGTCGGCCTGAATGGAAGGAATCGCCACATTGACCACGAACAGGTCGAAGACGGTGACAAAGCCGCCTAGCAACAGCACGAACAGCACGGGCAAGGCGCTTGGAGAGGGCATGGGGGATCCTGTTGAATACTTAGGCCCGCATTCTCAGCTGCTCGTTAAAGTATTACAATTTAACTAATTATGCTATTACATCAGGCAACAGGCTAACGCCATGCCGCTAATTTCATGCCGCCACGCACCCTAGACCGTACCCGCGCTGCGCTGGCGGACTTCCTGCGCCAGCGGCGCGAACGCATCTCGCCTGCGCAGGCGGGCCTGCCCAGCGCCGGCCGGCGCCGCACCCCGGGCCTGCGCCGCGAGGAGGTGGCGGCGTTGGCCGGCGTGGGCCTGACCTGGTACACCTGGCTGGAGCAGGGGCGCGAGATCGGCGTTTCGGCGGCGTTCCTGGAGAACCTGGCGCGCGTGCTCCGGCTGGACGCCGCCGAGCGGCGCCACCTGTTTCTGCTGGCGCACCAGCGCCCGCCAGCCGAGAGCGGGCGCACCTGGTGCACGGTGCCGCCGCTGGTGCGCCGGTTGATGGACGACCTGCCGCTGCGGCCTGCCTATGTGCTCAACCTGCGCTGGGATGTGCTGGCGTGGAACGCGGCGGCCGAGCGCGTGTTCGGCTTTGGCGCTTGCGCGCCGGGCCATCGCAATATGCTGCGCATGATCTTTCTGGACCCGGCCATGCGCGAGCGCTTTGCCGGCTGGGAGGCGCAGGCGCCACAGATGCTGGCGAGCTTTCGCCTCGACCTGGCCCGCGCACCGGACGATCCGACCCTGCTTGAGCTGGTGGACGAGCTGGAGCGCGCAGCGCCGGATTTCAGGCAATGGTGGCGCCAGCACGATGTGCAGGGCGTTTGCACCGGCATCCGGGCCTTGTGGCTGGATGCGGTGGGCACGGTGCGCTGCGAGCATGCCACGCTCACTGCGGACGAGGAGCGTCACCTGCGGCTGGTGGTCTACGCGGCGGTAGCGGGGGAGCCGGGCAGCGAGGCATTCGAGGCATGGCTGGCCAGTGGCATCGGCAGCGGCGCGCGCGCGCCGGCCGTATACTGATCGTGCAATTCAATTGGAGTCGATGGTGTCGGTAGAAAACCTGGCGTCCCCCGCAGGACGCACCCCAGAAACGGCGGCTACGCCGGA
Source organism: Cupriavidus sp. GW823-FHT07A04 (assembly GCF_058794615.1). NCBI lineage: Bacteria > Pseudomonadati > Pseudomonadota > Betaproteobacteria > Burkholderiales > Burkholderiaceae > Cupriavidus > Cupriavidus sp. GW823-FHT07A04. Next base: position 388,569 of record NZ_JBXAHA010000002.1, on the reverse strand, counting down.
GCCGGCAGCGCAAGCATTGCCGCCCAAGCCTGTAGCGCCGCCCACGCCGGATATCAATGATTGCTGCGGCAATGGCTGCGATCCCTGCATCTTCGACCTGCACGCCGCGGCGATGGAGCAGTATCGCGCCGAGTTGAAGGCCTGGCTGGCGCTCGCCGGGCAGACCGCCGATGCCGCCGCGGGCGCGGGCGGTCCCAGCTTCTGATCCGGCTGATACGCCACGCACGCCCCCCGCACGCCACGCGCACAAGACAAGGAGCTCCCCTTGACCGTCACCGACCGGAACCTGCTGGCCGATCTCCACGCGTTCGTGCGGGACCATCCGCGCCTGCTGGTGCTGACGGGGGCCGGCATCAGCACCGACTCCGGCATTCCCGGCTACCGAGACGCGCAGGGCAACTGGCAGCGCACGCCGCCCGTGCAGGCGCAGGATTTCTTTCGCTCGCATGCGGTGCGCCAGCGCTATTGGGCGCGCAGCATGCTGGGCTGGCCGGTGTTGGCCAACGCGCAGCCTAACGCCGCGCACTTCGCGCTGGCTCAGCTGCAAGCGGCTGGCTATGTGCGCCAGCTTGTCACCCAGAACGTGGACGGCCTGCACCAGCGCGCTGGCAGCACCGGCGTGATCGAGCTGCATGGCCATGTGGGCAGCGTGATCTGCCTGCAATGCGGCACGCGCCGCCCGCGCGCTTCGCTGCAGGCGCAACTCGAGGCGGACAACCCGGCGCTGGCGGAACTGCGCGCGCTGCCGGCTTCCGATGGCGATGCGCACCTGGAGCTGGCCAGTTTCGAGGCCGTGCACATTCCCGCGTGCGGGCACTGCGGCGGCGTGCTCAAGCCCGATGTGGTGTTCTTCGGGGAGTCGGTGCCGCGCGAGCGCGTCGACGCTTCCATGCAGGCGCTGGAGGGGGCCGATGCGCTGCTGGTGATCGGGTCGTCGCTGACGGTGTTCTCCGGCTATCGCTTCTGCCTCGCAGCGGGCAAGCTTGGCAAGCCGGTCGCTGCGGTCAATCTCGGGCAGACGCGCGCGGATGCGTTGCTGGCATTGAAGGCGGAGGTGTCTTGCGCGGCGGCGCTGGTGGATCTTGCCGGGCGGCTGGGGGTGGGGTGAGGGGCCTTGGTTGCCGGTGTCAAGGTCAAAGCCGCAAGCGCAGCGCCACGACTCCGATGCGGCGTGACGCCAACTGATGTCCAGGGCCGGGATTGCGGGCGGCGGTGTTGCCAACGTCCATTCGCCGATCGCCGCGCGGATTAATGGCCCATGTCCTCCGGATCCAGGTGGATCGGGCGGATGGTTCAATGGTTGCTCGCGAAGCGCATTACGTCAACCGGCGGGCATGGCACAACGCGCGCGCGGCTGCTGCGTCACTCAGTCACTCGCGCCACGGCTGCGCGGCGTTTCGCAATCGGGGCAGCAGGCGGGCGGGAATTCCGAGGCCTTGCTTTCATGGCGCCCACGTGGGCGACACGCTGATTTCCGAACCCCGCGGGTGTCTCGGCGCCGTGGCGGGCGCGGGCGCCCGCCGCCAGGTATAGAAAATGCCGTTGCGCGGATCCCATAATGGGTGTGAGCCCCCGACTCCGACTACTCATCATGGAGTTTGGAAATGTCGGCCTCTCTCAGATTTAGGATTGAAAGAATCAGATTAATCCTGGTTTTTTCATCGACGATCCCTGCTATCGTCCGATCCTTAAGCCAGCGCGATGCAGATGCGACAGGAACGAGTCTGGTGCGAGGATCCGGTGGCGATCGCCGCTGCGCGGCAAATGCTCCAGGCTGCAGCCCTGGCGTCGTTGCACGGCACGGAACGTACCATTTGTCCTGTCCGCGACCTCGCCCTTGCAGGCGCACACCGTTGCGCAGGCGGATCATTTCGTGATCCGGATTCGCTGTTCCTCCCTGCTCAGGACCGCTTTGTTTCATGTTGAAAAAAGCTCCCCAATGGATTGGAGAGGATCGGGCGCCGATGTTGAAGATGAAGTTGATTGATCTGTTGGTTCTTCCCTGTGTTTTGGCAAGTGCCCAGGTCTCGCACGCGGTGACCTTGCTGGATTCAATCAATGCGGCGCGAGGTTTCGACGCCGGTTTTTCCGCCGCGGGCAATGCCCGGATGGCTGGCCGGGAGAAGCGCTGGCAGGGGATCGCCGGCCTGCTGCCGCGCGCGCAGCTCGAGGGCAGCTACGCGAAGCAGGATCAGCCCGGGGCGGCCTATGCCACCGCCGTGCGCCGGCACAGCATTGCCGCCAGCGTGACGCAGCCCATCTTCGATATGCCGCGCTTTGCCGACGTCAAGCGCGGCATTGCCTTGGCGACCCTGGCGGACATCGAGTTCGAGAAGTCGCAGCAGGACCTGATGGTCCGCGTATCCGATGCCTATTTCGATGTCTTGTACCAGCGCGAGGTTCTGCAGGCGGCCGTGTCGGCAAAGCTGGCATTCCAGAAGCAGCTCGACCAGGCAACAGCCGCGCTACGGCTCGGGGAGGGTACGCGGACCGACGTGGACGAGGCGCAGGCCAACCTGGACCTGGCGCTTGCCAGCGCAGTGGCTGCGCTGACCGATCTCGAGATTGCCGGCGGCACGTACCGCAGGCTGACCGGCCTGTCGGCGGACGAAGTCGAAGCTGTCGGGCTGCAATGCATGCCGTCGGCCATGGCGGCCGACATGGAGGCTGCCATGGAGGAAGCCGCCCGGGACAATCTGGAGGTGCGCATTGCCGAGCAGCAGGCCGAGCAGGCCGGGGCCGACGTCGCCGCTGCCGTGGGCGCAAACCTGCCTGTCGTCAGCGCCCAGGCATCCTACGGCACGAACTGGAGCTACGGTGCCGGCGAGAACAGGCTCGATGCGATCTTCGGCACCACCTCGAAGACGCGCTCGTCGACGATCGGCGTGACGATCACCATTCCGCTGTTTGCCGGCGGCGCGCAACTCTCGGCCGGGCGCGAGGCCTACAGCCGCCGCGCCCAGGCCCGCGACGCGCTCGAAGATGCGCGGCGCAGGGCGCGCGAGAGCGCGCGTGCCGCCTATCTCGGCATGACGAACGGTGGCGCGCTGGTGCAAGCACGGCAGCGTGCGCTGGGATCCGCCGAAGGCAAGGTCAAGTCGACCCGCCTTGGCCGTGAGGTGGGCATGCGGACGAACATCGACGAACTGAATGCGCAGCAGCGCTACTTCGAGGCGGTACGTGACCTGGCCTCCGCGCGCTACAAGCACCTGCGCGCGCGCCTGCAGTTGTCGGCCGCGCTCGGCTCGCTGGGCGATGCCGCCGCGCTGGCATGCCACCAGCACAAGGGGTGAGCATCGGCCGGCAGACGCTGGCGCGCCGGGCACCGCGCGCTATTCAATCCTGACTCAATGTCGAGACGTTGCAATGACTGATTCGCTGTTCCGGCAAGAAGCGCTCGACGCGAGCAAGTACAGGCTCATGGGCGCGGTCAGCCTGTATTCCCCGCCGTACCGGTGGCTGATGATCGGCGTGGCCGGTGCGCTGGCGGCTGCCATCGCGGGCTTGCTGGTGTTCGGCACCTACACCAAGCGCGAGCGCGTCCTCGGCCAGCTGCTGCCAGCCCAAGGCCTGTTCGGTATCACGCCACCGCTCACCGGCACCCTGGTCGAGACCCGCGTGCGTGAAGGCCAGTCCGTGGAAGAGGGCGCCGGGCTGATGGTGGTTTCCGCGGAAGTGGCCACGGAACTGGGCGGAACGCGCGAGCACATCGGCACGCAGCTCAAGCTGCAGCGTTCCAAGCTCGAGATCGACCTCGCCAGCCAGTTGCAACTGGCTGGCGAGGCGCAGCGCGGCCTGCAGATGCAAGCCGGCATGCTGCGCGAGCAGCTCGCACAGATCCAGGCGCAGAAGGAACAGCGTACCCGCCAGGCCGACCTGGCCACACGCCAGCTCGAAAAGCTGCAGTCCATGCGGGCCGAGGGTTATGCCTCGAATAGCCAGGTGGAGCAGCAGGAGGGCGTGCTGATCGATTCCCAGGCGAGGCTGCAGGAGCTTGTCCGCCACCGGCTGGACATCGGGCAACAGCTCGAACAGGTCCGCCAGCGGCAGCGCGAGCTGCCGCTCAATATGAGCAACCAGCGCAACGAGATCGCACGCAAGCTCGCGGATATCGACCAGGCGACGGCCGAGAACGAGTCGCGCCGCTCGGTGATCCTGCGCGCGCCGCGGGCAAGCGTGGTGGGCGCGCTGCTGGCGAAACCGGGGCAGATCGTCAATGCCGGGCAGACCGTCATGTCCCTGCTGCCGCAGGGCGCGCAGCTCGAGGCGCAACTGATGGTGCCGAGCCGGGCGATCGGCTTCATCCGCCCCGGCGCGCCTGTCGTGCTGCGCTACCAGGCCTATCCATACCAGAAGTTCGGCCAGCAATCGGGACGCGTGACCGAAGTGTCGCGCACCGCGCTCTCGCCGAAGGAGGTCGCGAATCTCACCGGACAGGGCAACGTGCAGGAACAGCACTACCGCGTGGTTGTCGCGCTGGACCGGCAGGACATCCAGGCCTATGGCAAGCATGAGCCGCTCAAGCCCGGCATGGCGCTCGAAGCCGACGTGCTGCTTGACAGGCGACGCCTGATCGAGTGGGTACTGGCGCCGCTGTATGCCCTGGGCCGCCGCGCCGGATCGTGACGATCCTCCGCCATCGCGCCATGCGTCAAATCACCTTGGAATCGCTCGGATCATGAGTTTTATGAAAGCACTGCAGTTCGGTTGGGGCCAGCGCCTGCCGGTGCTGCTCCAGACCCAGGCGGCGGAATGCGGCCTGGCATGCGTCGGGATGGTCGCCGGCTACTTCGGCCGCGAGATCGATCTGGTCAGCCTGCGCCGCCGCTTCAGCCCCTCGCTCAAGGGGGCAACCCTGGCCGACGTGATGCTGGTGGCCTCGCGCCTGGGACTGGCCTCGCGCGCGCTGCGCCTCGAGCTCGGCGAGCTCGTCAAGCTGCGGCGCCCCTGTATCCTGCACTGGGACCTGAATCACTTCGTGGTCCTGAAGCGCATCGGCCGCAACAAGATCACGATCCACGATCCCGCCCGCGGCATACTCGACGTACCGCTGTCCGAAGCGTCGGATCATTTCACCGGCGTGGCGCTGGAATTGCTGCCATCGCCCACCTTCGAGCGTACCCGCGAGAAGGAATCCATCTCGATGCTGAAGCTGATCGGCAGCGTGGCCGGCATCCGCGCCGCGTTCTTCCAGGTGCTGCTGCTCTCGGTCGCCCTGGAAGTCTTCGGCATCGTCTCGCCGTTCTATATGCAATGGGTGATGGACCACGTGCTGGTGTCGGCCGACGTCGACCTGCTGACGTTGCTCGGCATCGGCTTCCTCATGGTGGTGCTGTTCCAGAATGCCATCGCTGCCCTGCGCGCATGGGTGCTGACATGGTTCTCCAGCCTGCTGAACGTGCAGTGGACGGCCAACCTCTGCTCGCACCTGTTCAAGCTGCCCATGTCGTATTTCGAGCAGCGCCATATCGGTGACGTGGTGTCGCGCTTTGGCTCGATCGGCACCATCCAGAGCACGCTCACGACGCGCTTTGTCAGCACGCTGCTCGACGGCGTCATGGCGATCGTGACGCTCCTCATGCTGTTCATCTACAGCCCGATGCTGACCTGGCTCGAGTTGGGACTCTTCACCACCTATGCCCTGATCCGCTGGGTCTCCTACCGTCCGTTCCGGCAGGCCAACGAGGACCAGATCGTCTATGCGGCACGCGCCCAGTCGAACTTGCTGGAATCGATCCGCGGCGTCCAGGCGATCAAGCTGAGCAACAAGCAGGATGTGCGCGTTGCCATCTACGCCAACGCCGTGGTCGACACCACCAACAAGAACGTGGCGATCCAGCGGCTTTCGATCAGCTTCTCGACCTTGCAGGGCATCATCTCCGGTGCCGGGCGGGTCGTGCTGGTGTGGCTGGCGGCGCGACTGGTGCTCGACGGCCAGTTCTCCGCCGGGATGCTGGTGGCTTTCGTCAGCTTCGCGGAGCAGTTCTCGTCCCGGGCGTCCGGGCTGATCGACACCGTCATCGATTTCCGCATGTTGCGCCTGCATGGCGAGCGCCTGGCCGACATCGTGTTGACCTGCGTCGAGAGCGACATGGAAACGAAGACGCTACGTCCGCCGGCAGCGGCCGAAGGCCTGGTGGCCTCGCCCGCCATCGACGTGCGCGGCCTGCGTTTTCGCTACGCAGAGACCGAGCCGTGGGTGCTGGACGGCTGCACGTTCTCGATCGCGCCAGGGGAGTCCGTTGCCCTGGTGGGGCCATCGGGACAGGGTAAGACGACCATGGCCAAGGTGCTGCTGGGCCTGCTGGTACCCGAGGAAGGGGCGGTGAGCGCCGACGGCGTCGACATCCGCAAGCTGGGCCTGCACCAGTACCGCGACATGATCGGCTGCGTGATGCAGGACGACATTCTCTTTGCCGGATCCATTGCCGAAAACATCGGCTTCTTCGATCCGCAGCCGGACATGGCACGCATCGAGGAAGCCGCGCGCCTGGCCCAGGTCCACGATGACGTTGCCGCCATGCCGATGGCCTATCAGACCCTGGTGGGAGACATGGGCTCATCGCTGTCGGGCGGCCAGTGCCAGCGCGTGCTGCTGGCGCGGGCTTTCTACCGCAAGCCGTCCATCCTGATTCTCGATGAAGCCACCAGTCACCTGGATGTGGAGTGCGAACAGCGCATCAACCAGGCCATCCGTGCCATGAGGGTCACGCGAATCATCATAGCGCACCGGCCGGAGACGATCCGCAGCGCGGACCGGGTGATCGTGCTGGAGCGAGGCGCGGTACGTGCGCTGGCGCCGGAGATGCTGCCCGCACAATCAGCCATGCAGGGGGAGATCGACGCCGCTCCGGGCGAGTTGATCAGCAAGCCTGTTTGATGGCGTTGAGCACTGTGCAAGCGGAACCATACCGAAGCAATCCGGGGCGCTGGCGGCCTGAGTGCCAAAGGCGATTTTCTCCCTCGGCGCCCGTCTGATGCCGAGCCTGGTTTCGCCAGCGGTCCCGAGGTGTGCCCGGGTGCCAGGCCGTGCTGAACGGGCAAGGGCAGGGCTCGAGCTTGCATGCCTCATGGCACGAAGGGCGGCGATGGAATCCCGCGACGGGATGTGGGCATGCCGGCAGCAATTCTGCCGGCGATCGATGCCGGCAAGATGGCCGAAGCCAATCCGGCCCGGAATGATTGGCGATCACTAATCAGCAACAAGGAAATAAATCAATGCGTGAATTGACCGTAATGGAACTTGACCAGGTTTCGGGCGCCAGCTTCGCCTCCCGCACGGGTGCCGCAGTCCTGGGCGGCATTGCCGGCCTGGTCCAGGGCGTATACAAGGGCGCCGTGACTGGCGGCAGCTCGGGTGGCCTGCTGGGTCTGGGCATCCTGTCGGCGGGTGTCGGCTTTATCGTTGGCGGCATCGCCGGTGTTGTCAGTGGCGCTGCCTATGGTTTCGTGAACGATTGGGCGGCAACCGTGCCTGTCTTCAACAATGCCACCGGATCCCTGCTGGATCCGACCCTGAACCCGCCGAAGGTCTAAGGCGGCTCCCGGTGCCGGGCGGCATGCCCGCTGCCCGGCGTCGGCGGTTTCCATCAATTGCCGGCTACGCCGGGGAGGGCGAAGGCTTGCCGCCGATTCCCGCGCCATGCCGGCCAGCCGCGTTTCGCAATGGCTGGGCGCTCCGAGGCTGCCTGGCAATCCTGCGCAGCCGCCTTATGGCTTGAGATGCTTGGCCTGAGATGCCATGGCCGGAGATTGCGGCCTGAGATGCTGTACAAACCAGTCGCGCGCAGCCTGGCTGGTGGTTTCGAACTGTTCCAGGTAGGGCGTGAAATGCCCGCCCGGAATCATCAGCAGCTGCTTGGGCTGCAAGGCCTGTTCATAGGCTGCCAGGCACAGGTCGGTGGCGGTCAGCAGGTCGCGGTCGGCCACGATCATCAGCAGCGGCGTGGGGCTGATGCGCGCAATGTGGATGCCGGGCTCGTTCTCGCGCGCGAGTTCGGCGCTGCGCAGCGTCACCTCGTTGCGCCAGGCCGGCGCAAAGGTGGCGGTGTCCGTGAAGAACTTGTGGCTGTCGGCGCCACCCATGGCGCAGGCGGCGGCCGGGTCCGCGCTGACGGCCGGTAGCATGGCCGGCGGTTCGCCCCGGAAGCGCGCCAGCCGGTCGGCCTCGAAGCGCGTGAGCGCGGCCGGTACCAGGTCGGCGCGGGTGCGGCGCAGCGCGGAGGCATGGCCGCTGATCTGCGGCACCTGCGATACCACGCAGCGCACGCGCCGGTCGAGTGCCGCCACCTCGATCACATGGCCGCCGCTGTAGCTGGTGCCCCAGATGCCGATGCGCTCGTGCGCGACATCATCGCGGCTGCACAGGCAGGTAATGGCATCGCGGTAGCCGCGCCTTTGCAGGGCCGGGTCCACTTCCTGCCGGGGCGTGCCGTCGCTGGCGCCAAAGTTCCGGTGGTCGTAGACCAGTACGGCAAAGCCCGCGGCGGCGAACATCTCGGCGTAGCGGTCGAGATACTGCTCCTTGACGGCGGAAAAGCCGTGGGCCATCACAATGGCGGGGCGGGGGCCCGTGCATGTGCCCTCCGGTGCGTACAGCCACCCGCGCAGGGTGGCGCCTTCGGAGATGAATTCGATGTCTGAACGTGTCATGTCCTGGTCCTGGTTATCGTGCCATACCCGTTGCCTGTAGCCTGTAGCGAAAGGGCATGCCCGCCACGATACGCCCGGCCAGGCGGTGCGTCTGCGCCGGCCGGGCCACTCTTTACGCCGGATCGGACATCCTGAAATACTGGCTGGGCGTGGTGCCCGTATAGCGGCGGAACATAGCGGCGAAAGCGCCGGGCGTGTCGTAGCCCAGTTCCGCCGCGATGGTTGCGACGGGTTCTCCGGCGGCCAGGCGGGGCAGTGCGTACAGCAGCCGCGCCTGCTGGCGCCAGTGCACGAAGGACACGCCCGTATGTGCCTGGAACAGGCGCGCCAGCGTGCGGCTGGAGGCGCCTGCCTCCAGGGCCCATTCGGCCAGCGTGCGCGCGTCGGCGGGGTTGTCGCGCAGGGCGTCGCAGATGCGCGCCAGGCGCCGGTCCTCGCCAGCCGGCAACGGCAGCGGCTGTTCCGGCGACCATTCGAGTTCGTCCAGCAGCACGCGCATCAGCCGGTCCTCGCGGCCGCCCGGTGCGTGGTCCAGCGGCAGCGCTGCCGCACGCACGACCAGCTCGCGCAGCAACGGCGACACATTGACCAGCCGGGGTTGCGCCGGCGTAGCGCCGGGACGGGCTTCCGGGTGGATATAGAGCGTGCGCAGCGACACGGCACCGCGGGCGCGCATGCCGTGTTCCATGCCTGGCGGCATCCATAGCGCACGCTGGGTTGGCAGCAGCCACAGGGCGTGGCCCGCCGCCACCTCGATCACCCCGGCCACAGCATAGATCAGCTGTGCGCGTTCGTGCCGGTGCGCAGCTACTACGAAACCGTCCGGGAATTCCTTGGGCATGACCGCCGCGGGGCGGGCGGTTTGCTGGTAGTCGAGTGGGTTGGTGCTCTTGGGTGCGGGCCTGACGGCAGGCTTGCCGCTGCCGGCGGGGATGGCATGGTCGCGCGGTCGGGGCATGGCGTACGCTGCGGCGGAGAAGCCGGTTGAACAGTTGGATGGACTGCCCCGCATTGTACGCATCGGCCTTGCCGTCGATGATGTGAGGCAAGGGGCTCGCCGCGGACGGCCCCTTGCCCTGGCCGGGCATGGCGGCCCTAGGGAATGCCACTAGAGCGCTGGCGTGGAATTTGCATAAAAATCTCTCTGTAAATCTTGTGAAATTTCAGATGACGGATAAAAATGCAGATACCGGCACGAATTCAGCGTCTCTCCCAGCCTCGTCCGGGGCGGCATTGACGCGGCTGCCGCACTGCAACGGTGCGCCTGGCCAGCAAAACCTGGCGCGCACGCGGCCGCCCGGTGCACGGGAGCGTGGCCATGCAGGGGGCAGCCTGCGCGGCGGCCCGGGAGGCGATGCCGGGAGCACGAGGCCATGAACACGCGCTTTGTCGAAGCCTTCATGTGGGTAGCAAGGCTAGGCAGCTTTCGCGCGGCGGCCGAGAAGCTGCACATCACCCAGGCCGCCATGTCCAATCGCATTGCCTCGCTGGAGCAGGAGATTGGCGCGCGTGTGTTCGAGCGCGAGGCGCGGGACCTGCGGCTCACGCCGGTGGGCCTGCGCCTGCTTGGCTACGGCGAGCGGCTGCTGGAGTTGCAGCGGGAGATCATGGTGCTGGGGCGCTCCGGCCACGAGTTGCTGGGGCTGGTGCGCATCGGCGCCATCGAGAGCGTGGTGCATACCTGGCTGGTCGACTTCCTGCGGCACCTGCAATCATCCTATCCGGGCATCGAGGTGCAGATCACTTCCGAGACCACGGAAGGGCTGCACAAGACCTTGCGCGCCGGCGGCATCGATATCGCCTTGCAGACGGACCCCGCGGTGGGCGAGGGCATCACCAGCACGCCGTGCCTGCCGATGGCGATCGGGTGGGTCGGGCGGCCCGGCGCGGCGCAGCCCGATGAAGGGAAACTGGCCACGCTGCTGCAGCACCCGACTATCACCATGAGTCCGGGGTCGCAGCCGCACGTGGCGCTCAAGGAGCTGTACCGCAAGGCCGGGCTGCCCGTTGGCAAGGTGCACTGCGTGAGCTCCATCGCGGCCATCGTGCGGCTGGTGAAGGCGGGCTTTGGCAATGCGCTGATGCCGCTGGCGCCGGTGCGTGAAGAGGTGGAGCGCGGCGAGCTGCGCGTGATCTGTTGCGATGTGCCGCTGCCGCATCAACGGCTGGTAGTGAGCCATCTCGACCATGCGGCGTCGGAGGCGATTCGCCTGGTGGCGGATCTGGCCTGCCGCGAATCGGATCGCTTTGTGCGTTCGCTGCCTGCACCGTTTGCGCCGGAGTGAAGCACGGCCGCGCGCCAAGCTGGTGCGCGAACGCAGGCGGATCGAACAGAAAAACTGATCGGAAACACGAAGAAAAACCCGTTTGTCGCGCGCGGCGATCGCGCCGATCATCAGCTCACCGCTTTGTATTGGCGTGGCAACCGGAGAGTTTGATGAGCGAGATGTTTGCGACCGAAAGTTCGGCGACAAAGAGCGCGGCAGGCATGGCCCCGCAGGGCATGCTGTTTGTCGCGTCGAATGTGGATGCGGCCGACGAGGCCGATTTCAATCAATGGTACGACCGCGAGCACGTGGAAGAGCGCGCCCGCATCGAAGGCTTCATCTCCGCCGCGCGCTATGAGGCCGTGCAGGGCGGCCCCAAGTATCTCGGCCTGTATCGCACCGAGTCGCTCGGTGCATTCACCTCCGCGGCCTACAAGGCGGCTTTTCGCCGCCAGACGCCGTGGTCGGTGGCCAACCTGGACCGCATGCGCCAGCCGATGCGCCGCGTGAGCGAAGTCACCGCCACCGTTGGGCAGGGCAGCGGCAGCTGGATTGCCGTGCTGCCGCTGGCGCAGCCGGAAGATCCGCTGGCACTGGTCGACCTGGCGGGCGAGGTTGGCGGGCAACTGTCCGCACAGCCCGGCTTTGTCCAGTCCTACCTGCTGATGCCAGACGCCGACCTAAGCCAGCCGCTGCCCAAGGAGAGCCTGACCGACCGGCAACTGCTGCCCATCCTGGTGATCGAGAGCAGCGCCGAAGCCGCGAGCGAGCAGGCACTGCAGGAGGCGGCAAAGCGTCTGGGCGCATCGATGCAGCAGGCCGCACGCTACGCGTTGAAATGGAAGCTCTTCTCCGGGGAGGTGGCGTGATGACTAACGCAAGCACGATTTCCACCACGCAGGGCGCCGCGGGCACGCTCGATGCGGTCACCCACGCCGCCAAGCCCAGGATGGGCCGGCTGGCCGCGGCCAGCACCATCGGCACCACGCTGGAGTGGTACGACTTCACCGTCTACAACCTGATGGCCGCGTTGGTGTTCAACGCGGTCTTCTTCCCCTCGTTCGATCCGCTCACGGGCACGATCCTGGCGTTTTCCACCTATGCGGTGGGCTATGTCTCCCGTCCGCTTGGCGGCGTGCTGTTCGGGCATCTGGGCGACAAGCTCGGCCGGCGCTTCGTGCTGGTCGCCACGCTGATCCTGATGGGCGTGGCCACGGGCCTGATGGGCTTGCTGCCCACCTACATGTCGTGGGGCATCTGGAGCCCGATCCTGCTAGTGGCGCTGCGCTTCGCGCAAGGCGCGGCGATCGGCGGCGAATGGGCTGGCGCGGTCTTGCTGTCGATGGAGCACGGCGAGCAGCACCAGCGCGGGCGCAATGCATCGTTTACGCAGGTGGGGCCGTCGTGCGGCACGCTGCTGGGCACCGGCTTTATCGCCGTGGTGTCGCTGTGGCTGAGCCCGGAAGATTTCCAGGCGTGGGGCTGGCGCATTCCGTTCCTGTCGAGCGTGCTGCTGGTGCTGTTCGGGCTGTGGCTGCGCAAGGGCGTCGAGGAAACCCCGCTGTTCAAGGAGATGGAAGCGCGCAAGAGCACGGCCAAGACGCCGATCAAGGAAGTGTTCGTGGATCACTGGCGGCGCCTGCTGGTGGCCGGCGGCGTGCGCATCGGCTCCGACGTGCTCTATGCGCTGGTGGTGGTCTTCACGCTGACTTACGTGACCAGCGTGCTGCACCTGTCCCGGCCGCTGGCGCTGAGCGCGACCATGATCGGCGCGGCGTGCAACGCCATCGCGGTGCCCTTGTTCGGCAGCCTGTCGGACAAGCTCGGCCGCCGCCCGGTGTACATGGCCGGGGCCTTGCTGGCCGTGGTGTGGGCTTTTGTGTTCTTCCGCCTGATGGACAGCGCGCAGCCGCTGCAGATCTGCGCCGCGGTGGTGGTCGGGCTGATCATCCACGCCATGATGTACGGCCCGCAGGCGGCCTTCGTGACCGAGCAGTTCCCCACGCGGGTGCGCTACGCCGGGTCATCGCTGGCCTATACGCTGGCGGGCATCGTGGGCGGCGGCTTTGCGCCGCTGATCATCGCCAGCCTGTACAAGTCGTACGGCTCGACGCTGGCGATCTCGCTGTATGTCAGCGCCGCCGTGGCGCTGACGCTGGTGGCGCTGCTGGTGGCGCGGGAAACCGCAAAGAAGCCGCTCGAAAGCTGATCCGGCTAACCCTCGTTCGCCGTCGCGAAGACCGTTTCGCGGCGGCCCTGCAGTAGCGCCTGGCGAAAGGAAAGCACATGGGCCGTGACCGCGCTGGCCGCTGCCGCGCCGTCGCCCTCGCGCAGCGCCTTCAGGATCGCGCGGTGCTCGGCGCCGACCTCGGCCAGGTGCCCTTCGGACGACAGCGAAATGGCCCAGAAGCGCTGCGAGCGCGCGTGCAGCACCTTGAGGATTTCGATCAGGATCGGGTTGCCCGAGGCCTGCGCGATTTCCTCGTGGAACAGGCGGTCCAGGTTGGTCACCTCGGGCAGGTTGCGCTGCGCCACGGCGTCTTCCACCTGGCTCAGCAGGCTTTCGAGCTTGTGCAGGCCGGCGGCGGTGATGCGCTCGGCGGCCAGCCTGGCGCACAGCGTTTCGTTGGCCAGGCGCACGTCGATCAGGTGCAGCGCATCGTCGATGGACAGTGGCGAGACCACCACGCCCTTGCGCGGCAGGATTTGCACCAATCCTTCGTTGGCCAGCCGGTGCAGCGCCTGGTTGATGGGCGTGCGGCCAAGGTCAAGATCGTCGACCAGGGTGGAGATGTTGAGGTGCTCGCCGGGGCGGTAGACCAGCGTGGTCAGCCGCTCCCGCAGGCCGGTATAGGCCAGCTCATTCTGCGATGGTTCTTCGGTCCTGGCCCGGGCGCGCGATGTGCCGGCGCTACGGCGATCCACTGATGGCAAAACTCTCTCCCGACAACACGGCAACGCGTGCAAGGGCGATATCGTACTACCAAAAGCAGGCGCGGCCTTAGGCGCCGGGCTAATGCTGCATGCCTAATCCAGCTTGATATCCGCCGTGGTGATCACGGCCTTCCACTTGGCCACTTCGGCCGCGGTGTGCTGGTTTAGCGCGGCGGGTTTGTAGGCGGCGTCCGGCAGCAGCTGGATGCCCTGGTCGGCCAGCTTCTTCGCAAACTCCGGGTCGGCGATGGCCTTGGCGAACGCGGCGTAATTGCGGGCGATAACGTCCTTGGGCGTGCCCTTTGGCGCATACAGGCCGTACCAGGTGGATGCCTCGAAGTTCGGCACCACGGTTTCCGCCACGGTGGGCACGCCGGGGAACTGCGGCACGCGCAGCTTCGCCGTCTGCGCGACGGCGACGACCTTGCCGCCCTTGACCTGCGGCAGGGCAGTGTTGGTCTGGTCGAACATGCCATCCACCTGCCCGCCCATCACGTCCGTCATGGCCGGGCCGGCGCCTTTGTAGGAGACCGGGGTCACCTTGATCCTGGCCTGCTGGGCGAACATGGCGGCGACCAGATGCGAGGTGGAACCCACACCGGCGTTGCCGAAGTTGAGCTTGCCCGGATTGGCGCTGGCAAAGGCGACCAGGTCCTGCACGGTCTTGAACTTCGAGTTCGCGCCGACCAGCAGCACCAGCGGCGTGTCGGGGAAGCGGAACACGCCCTCGAAGTCCTTGACCGGGTCGTAGGACAGCTTCTTGTACAGCGATGGCGCTGCGGCCATGTAACCCATATGCCCGACCAGGAAGGTGTAGCCATCGGGCGCGGCCTTTGCCGCCTTGCCCGCGCCGATGGTGCCGCCGGCGCCGGCCTGGTTCTCGATCAGCACCGGCTGGCCCAGATCGCGCCCGACGCGGTCCGCGATATTGCGGGCAAGCGCATCGGTTGGGCCGCCGGCGGCGAAGGGCACGATCCACGTGATCGGGCGGGTGGGGTAGCTTTGCGCCAGCGCACTGGTGGACAGGGCTAGCAGGGCCAGGGTGGCGCCCAGTTGCTTGGTCATTGTTGTCTCCATCATCGAGGTGGTTTTGGTTGTCTTGATCGGTTGTCTTGAGATGACCGGTACTGTTTATATGTACATTTTGTAAATATGTTTAAACATATTCTAGGAATGTGACACTAGACCGTCAACCCGGATCCGCATCTCGTTTACCCTTTACGCTTGGCTTGCGGGCCGCCAGGCGCTAGCATTTGCTACGCCTCAGGCACATCGATCGACCATTCAGGGAACCCATGGAGCCACGCCACGCCGAGTTGACCAAGGCACTTATTCACGACATCACGAGCGGGGTCTATCCGGTCGGGTCAAGCCTGCCGGGCGAACTGGAGCTGGCCGAGAAGCACGGCGTCAGCCGGGGCACCGTGCGGGTGGCGCTGATGCGCATCCAGGAGCTAGGCCTGGTCTCGCGTAAAAAGCGCGCCGGCACCCGGGTGGAAGCCGCCGCGCCGCGCAGCAGCGAGTACACGCCCAAGCTCTCCACCATCGACGAGCTGGTGCAATACGGCGCCGCTACGCAGCGCGTGATCCACGGCGTGCGCGAGATCGTGCTGGACATCGAACTGGCCACCCGGCTGGGCTGCCCGCCGGGCTCGCGCTGGCTGCATATCGAGACCTCGCGCACCAATCCCGAAGCGCCATCGCATCCGTTGTCATGGTCCGATGTCTACGTGATGGCGGCTGACGGCGCCAAGATCCGCAAGCTGCTCAAGACAGATCCCGGCCTGATCAGCGAACTGGTTGGCAAGACTACCGGGCGCCTGGTCAAGGAAGTGCGCCAGACCGTGCGGGCGGTGGGCGTGCCCGCTGCGCTCGCGGAGGTGCTGGGCACCGCGCCCGATGCGCATGCGCTGGAATTCGTGCGGCGGTATTTCGACCAGTCGGACCGGTTGTTCGAAGTGGTGGTGAGCTTGCATCCGGCCGATCGCTTCACGTATTCGACGGTGCTGCAGCGTCAGGGCTGAGCCTTAGCCAGCCCGAAGATCGTCCGGAGACGGGTGGCCAAAGGATTTGCTTTCCGGTGGCGGGGCGTGTCATTATGTATAGACATAATTGAATCGCGCAGCCGCTGTTCGGCATGCTGCGCCCACCCCGCCATGACTGTGATCCTCCAGGAAGACGTCGTCGACACCATTGCCGACGCGCTGCAGTACGTCAGCTACTACCATCCCGCCGATTTCGTGCAGGCGCTCAAGCGCGCCTTTGCCGCCGAGCGTGCTGGCGCGGCGCGCGATGCCATCGAGCAGTTGCTGGTCAACAGCCGCATGAGCGCCGAGGCGCACCGGCCGATCTGCCAGGATACCGGCGTGGCGCAGGTTTTCATGACCGTGGGCATGGACGTGCGCTTTGCGGCGCGCGATGGCGCAGCAAAGCTGTCCGTGCAGCAGATGGTGGACGCTGCCGTGCGCCGGGGCTACACGCACAGCGCCAATCCGCTGCGCGCCACCATGGTTGGCTCGGCCCTGGGCGAGCGGCGCAACACCGGCGACAACACCCCGGGCTTCCTGCAACTGGAACTGGTGCCCGGCAACACCATCAAGATGACGGTGGTGGCCAAGGGCGGCGGCGGCGATGTCAAGGCGAAGTTCGCCACGCTCAACCCAAGCGATTCGCTGGTCGACTGGATCCTCGCCGCCATCCCGCAGATGGGCGCCGGCTGGTGCCCGCCCGGCGTGCTTGGCGTCGGGGTGGGCGGCACGCCGGAGCAGGCCATGCTGGCGGCCAAGCGCGCGTTGTTCAGCCCCATCGATATCCATGCGCTGCGCGACAAGGGGCCCGCGAACGACACCGAGCGGCTGCGGCTGGAACTGTTCGAGCGCATCAACGCGCTCGGCATCGGCGCACAGGGGCTGGGCGGGCTGGCCACCGTGCTGGATGTCAAGGTAGCCGCGCTGCCGTGTCACGCTGCAACGCTGCCGGTGGCGCTGATTCCCAATTGCGCGGCCACGCGTTTTGTCACGGTGGAGCTGGATGGCTCAGGCCCCGCGCGGCTGGAGCCACCGCCTGCCGATACCTGGGATGGCATTCCCGGCGCATTGACCGCCAAGCCAGGTCGCGTGGTCGACCTGGACAATTTGGATGCCGCGCAGGTGGCGCAATGGCAGGTTGGCGAGACCTTGCGGCTGCGCGGCCGCCTGCTGACGGCGCGCGATGCCGCGCACAAGCGGCTGGTAGCCATGTTGGATGCGGGCGAGCCGCTGCCGGTGCCGCTGCGCAATCGCGCGATCTACTACGTGGGGCCGGTCGACGCAGTGGGCGACGAAGCGGTGGGCCCGGCAGGGCCTACCACGGCGACGCGCATGGACAAGTTCGTGCCGCAGTTGCTGGAGCAGACGGGCTTGCTGGTGATGATCGGCAAGGCCGAGCGCGGGCCAGTGGCCATCGAGGCCATCCGCCGCCACGGCGCGGCCTACCTGATCGCGGTGGGTGGCGCGGCCTACCTGATCTCCCGGGCGATCCGCAAGGCACGCGTGCTGGCCTTCGCAGAGTTGGGGATGGAGGCCATCTATGAGTTCGAGGTGGAGGACATGCCTGCCACAGTGGCGGTGGATGCCACAGGGCGGTCGATTCATCGGATCGTCGCGAGCTGAGGCCCGCAGCGCTCCGAGGAGCTACGCCTGGGGCCGATAGCGCCCGCGCAGCGGATCCAGCAGGCTGGTCAGGCCGTTGTGGTCGAGTTCGTGCATCAGGGCCAGCAACTGGCCGATCTCGCCCGGCGGAAAGCCTTCGCGCGCAAACCAGTTCAGGTAGGTGCCCGGCAGGCTGGCGATGACGCGGCCCTTGTACTTGCCGTAGGGCATGGTGCGGGTGAGCAGGAGTGGCAGGTGTTCGGGATTCATGGAGCGACCTCAGGCGGGCCTCGGATGGCGCCGGCAAGGGGATGTTACCAGCGTGCCGCGCCCGGTTTGCCGCCGCCGGCCGCGCCGGGGTACGATCCTGACCTCACCGCTAACGAGGACAAGCAAGATGGCAAAGCAAGGCACTGGCGCTGGCCTGAAAGGCATCGCCCTGTTCGAGGCCGCCAAGGGCGTGCTGGTGATCCTGGCGGGGCTGGGCCTGGTGGCGCTGCTGCACCGGGATGCGCAGGCGCTGGCCGAGGCCATTGTGGCCCGCTTGCACCTGAACCCGGGGAGCCGCTACCCGACCATCTTCCTGTCGCTGATGGCCCATCCGAGCGACGCGCGGCTGTGGGCCATTGGCGGATCCGCCGCGATGTACGCAGCCATGCGCCTCACGGAGGCCTACGGCCTATGGCGTCAGCGCGTGTGGGCGAAATGGCTGGGCGTATGGTCGGGCGCGGTCTACATTCCGGTGGAACTGTACGAGGCGGTGGCGCATCCCAGCGCGATTCACATCGGGCTGGCCATCGCCAATGTACTGATCGTGGCCTACCTGGCCAACAGCATCAGGCGCAATCCGGCCGGCGCCTAGCCATCGCAGGCGCCTCCCGGCGTGGCCAGGCCAGCAATGCGCCGGCGGCCAGGCCGTACAGGTGGGCGCTGGCCACGACCGGGCCGCCCAGCCACGCGCCTGCGTCCTCGGCGGGCCCCGCCAGAATCTGCCAGCCTGCGCGCGCCGCCAGCGCGAGCAGCAGCATCGCCGCGAGGCCATCGCGGCGGGCCCGGGGCAGCAGGGCGACCATGGCAAGCCCGTAGTTGATGCCGGAGAAGCCCGCATAGCGGAGCAGCCCCGGCTCGCCGGCTAGCAGCAGCAATCCTGTCATGGCAGCCAACGGCGGCACCACCTGCCAGGCGCGCATGCGCGCCGGCTGGATCGCCGCCAGCATCAGCAGGCCCGCCACGTTGAGCAGACAGTGCGTCCAGCCGAGATGCACGAAATGGCAGCTCAGCAGGCGCCAGGCTTGGCCCGCGAGCATGGCCTCGCGGTCGAAGCGCAGGGCCTGCATCAGCGCAGGCCCGGCAGCCTGGAGCGCGACCAGCGCCAGGGCCAGCAGCAGCCACCCGCCAGCGGCGCGCCGCCTGCCAACGTGCACGTCAGCGTGCATTTCAGCGGCGCGCAACACCGCCTGCAATGCCGCCTGCCAAGCGGCGCCATGCCGCTGCGGCCAGGGCGCCGGCCAAAACCAGCAGCATCCACGTGTCCGCTGCGCCGGTCCCGGTGTCGCCGCCCTGGCTGGCGGTGGCGCCACCGGCATTGCCGTTGCCCGCACCCGCTTGCTCACCCTCCGGCGCAAGGCTGTCGTCGCGCAGTGCGAGGTCCACCAGCACCGGGTCGTGATCGGACGAACGGTAGGCATCCGGCGCGTAGAACGACGTTTGCTGATCCGCGCTCTTGAAGGCCACCGAGTACTCCAGGGCAATGGGCTCATCCGCATTGATATGCCACTCGCTGACCGCGCGGATGCGGCTTGCCGCGGCGTCATTGGCCAGTGCGTGGTCGATGTAGCCGGCCTCGCCGCCAAAGACATAGCTATAGGCGCCGGCCCCGATGAAGCGCGCCACCATGTCGGCGTAGCCCTTGTCGGCAAAGAGGCGGATCGGGTCTTCCTTGGCGTAGCTGTTGAGGTCGCCGATCAGCAGCTTGCCGTCATCCGCGACGGCGGTGGGCGAGGTGGCAAGCCAGTCGGCGATCTTGCCGGCGGCGGCGAGGCGGGTCGGGTTCCAGCAGCTCTGGCCATCGCCCTGGTCGGCGTTGGTGCCCGTGGATCCGGTGCAGCCCTTGGACTTGAGGTGGTTGACCACCACCGTGAGCTTGCGGGACTGGCCGGGCAGGCGGAAGGTGCGGGCCAGCGGCTGGCGGTTCTTGTCGTCGATGGCCAGCGTGGCAGGCACACCCACGGGCTCCACGGTGCGGCTGTTGTAGATCAGGGCGACCTTGATGGCGTCGCCGCCGAGCTTGTCCACGCCCGGGTCGACAAAGCGCCAGTCCGCACCGAGCTTGCCGACCAGCCGCTGGATGGCGCTGAATTCGCCATAGCCGTCGTTCTCGATTTCCATCAGGCCAACGACATCGGCATTCAGCGCTTTGAGGGCGGCCACGATCTTGGCTTCCTGGCGCTCGAACTCCGCCAGCGTCTTGGCGCCGCGATTGTTCGGGTCGTCGAAGCCCGCGCCCTTGCCGTCGCCGTTGAAATAGTTCAGCACGTTGAACGAGGCCACCCGGATATCGGACTGGGCCGCGCGTGCCGGCGCGCTGGTGCGCGGGTTTGCCGTGGCCTGGAAGGCCGGGGCGGGCGCGCCGGGCACGGTCTGCAGGCGCCAGCTGCCAAAGCGCATTTCCAGCACGCCCTGCACATTGCTGACGGTGTAGCCGCCGCGCAGCGTGTTGGCCGCGCTCAGGCCCGGCGCGGGGAACGGCACGACCGCCGGGTTCTGCTTGTTCGAGCCGTCGTCGAGCACCAGGCGGTTCAGTGCGTTGGCCGCGGCCTGCGCGGCCGCGCCGGCCTTGGGCAGCGCCACATTGGTCGGCAGCGGCAGGCGGCCGTTGCTCAGCAGCACGCTGCCGTAGCGGCCCAGTTCATAAGTCTCGCTGACTGTGAGGGTTTGCGGCAGCCGCACCAGCATGCCCTCGAAGGCAGCCAGCGATTGCGCGGTCTGCGCGGGCAGCGTGATTACCGCGGGCGTGACGGTCTGGCCGTTGCCGCAAACCGCCACAGTGCTGGCGAGCGCCAGCTGCGTCTGGCCGAACTTCTCCTCGACCTTGCCAACCAGGTGGACAAGGTCGCCGGCACGGGCACTGGTCGAGGGGGCGTACACGAACAGTCCCTCGGACACGCCGGGACGGTTCTGGCGCTGGGCATCCGCCTGCTGGACGAAAAAGCCGCCGAAGCCATCCGTGCCGGGATAGTCGGCCGTCACCACCGCCTCCACGTCGACCGTCTGCCCGGCCAGCGGCGAGGTGGCGCCGGCGCCCTGGATATCGGCGATCAACGTGGCCGGGGCGCCGCACTGCGCGGTGACCGGCGGCAATGGCGCCGGCGCGTTGTTGTAGTAGCCAAGGTCGGCGAAGGCATCGGTGCCGAAGCCGTCCCACTGCAGCGCCGGATCGAAGGCCCCGGTGCTGTCGGTGTCGCCGGCGACCAGCCCGGCCTTGCGGCGCAAGGTGTTGTCCTTGGTGGTGGAGGCGCCGGTGCCCCAGGCGCCGCCGGCAGGCTGCACGCCGACCTGCCCGAAACGGTCGATCACGGTGCCCGCGCGCGTCAGTACCAGCGCGTCGTCGCCGTTGAAGGTAAATGCGATGACCTGGTTCAGGCGGCTGCCGAGTGTGGCCGCCATGCTGGTATGCGCCATCACGTAGACCGCGCCGGGTGCCAGTGTGCCGCTGAGCGTGAAGGTGCTGGTGGGCGCCGTGGCGCCGTTGTTGTATTGCTGCAGCTTGTATTGCGACAGGTCGATCGCGGTAGCATCCGGGTTGTACAGTTCGACGGCCTTGTTGTTGGAGGTGCCTTCCACGACCTCACTGATGATCAGGTCGGCATGAGCGGGCAGGGCGATGGCAAGCAGGGCGGCACTAAGGACGGACAGGCGCATGTGGGGCGGCTCGATGGGTTGGGTTTTGCAAAGTCCGTGATGCTATTGAGCGCAGGTGACAGGGGCATGAATGGCTGGCATACATTTGACCGCCTCCCCCCGGCCGCCCCGGAGAAGCACGCGGCTCACGCCCGCCAGCGCGGCAGGACGCGGCGCACAAACCAGTGCCACGCGGTGAGCGCCGTGGCGACCGCCAACGCCCAGAGCAGCCAGGGATCCGTGGCGCCAGCGCCGGCTTGCGCCTTCTCGATGGATTCCTTGCTGCCATTCGCGCCGTTGCCACCGCTGGTGCCAGTGTGAGTGCTCGTACTTCCCGCGCTGTCGTCTGTGCCCGCTGTGCCGCCCGTGGCCACGCCATCGCTGCGCATGGCAAGGTCGACCACCAGCGGGTCGTGGTCGGAAGAGCGATAGGCGTCGGGTGCATAGAAGGATTGCTGCTGCGCCTCGCTCTTGTGGGCCAGCGCATAGGCCAGGGAAATCGGCTCGTCGGCGTTGATGTGCCAATGGCGCGCCGCGAGGGTGCGGCTCGCCGCCCCCGCATCGGCGAGCGCGTGGTCGATGTAGCCGGCCTCGCCGCCAAAGACATAGCTGTAGGATGGGGTGCCGGCTTCTGCGAAGCGCGCAATCATGTCCGCATAGCCGCGCTCTGCCAGCAGGCGGATCGGGTCTTCCTGTGCGTAGCTGTTGAGGTCGCCAATCACCAGCTTGCCATCGTCCGGCACGCCGGTGGGCGAGGTGGCCAGCCAGTCGGCAATGCGGCTGGCCGCCGCCACGCGCGTGGGATTCCAGCAGCTCTGGCCATCGCGCTGGTCCGCATTGACGCCGCGGGCGTCGTTGCAGCGCTTGGACTTGAAATGGTTCACCACCACCGTAAGCTTGGCGGGATGGCCCGGCAGGCGGAAGGTGGCGGCCAGCGGCTGGCGGGTTCTCGCGCCCAGCGCCAGGGTGGCCGGCGTGCCGACGGGTTCCACGGTGCGGCTGTTGTAGACCAGTGCGACCTTGATGACGTCGCCGCCCAGTTGCTCCCGGCCAGGATGGATGAAGCGCCAGTCCGGACCGAGCTTGCCCGCGAGCCGGTGGATGGCGCTCAGCTCGCCATGGCCATTGTTTTCGATTTCCATCAGGCCGATCACGTCGGCATTCAGGCCTTGCAATGCGCTCAGGATCTTGGCTTCCTGGCGGGCGAACTCGGCAGGCGTCTTGGCGCCGCGATTGCCGGGGTCATCGAAGCCCGCACCGCGGCCGTTGCCGTTGAAGTAGTTCTCGACATTGAACGCCGCCACGCGCAGATCGGTGCGGGCGGCGCGCGCCGGGGCGCCGGTGCGCGGATTGGTGCGCTGGAACGCCGGCAGCGGCGCACCGGGGAGCGGCTGGACGCGCCAGGCGTTTGCGCGCCATTCCAGCACGCCCCGCACATTGGCGACGGTGTCCCCGCCGCGCAGTGTGTTCGATGCGCTCAGGCCCGGTGCGGGATGGATGACGCGCGGCGGGTTTTGCCGGCTGTAGCCGTCGTCCAGCACCAGGCGATTGAGCGCATTGGCGGCAGCCTGTGCGGCGGCGGCTTCCCCGGGCAAGGCCACGTTGGTGGGCAGCGGCGGGCGGCCGAGGCTGAGCACCACGCTGCCGTAGCGGCCGAGCTCGAAGGTCTCGCTGACGGTGAGGGTCTGCGGCAGCCGCACCAGCATGCCCTCATAGGCCGCCAGCGAGCCCGTGTGCGGCGTGGGCAGCGTGATGGTTTCCGGAGTGACCGCCTGGCCCGCCGCGCACACCGTGGCCGGGCCGGACAGCCTAAGCCGCATCTGGCCCGCGCGGTCCTCCACCGTGCCGAGCACGCGCACCAGATCGCCCGCCCGCGCAGCCGCGCGCGGCGCATGGACGAACATGCCCTCGGATACGCCGGGACGGCGCTGGCGCTGGGCGTCGGCCTGCTGCACGAAGAAGCCGCTGAGGCCGTCGGCGCCCGAGTAGTCGGCCGTGACCACCGCCTCCAGCGCGACCCTTCGCCCGATCGACGGCGTGCCCTCGCTTTCGTCCCGCAGGTTCGCGATCAGCGTGGCCGGCGCTCCGCATTGCGCGGTGGGAGGGGCCAGCAGCGCACGTGCCTGATCGCGATCGCCCGCGTCGGCATGCGCGGGCAAGGCAAAGCAGAGCAAGGCCAGCCAGGGTGGCAGGCAGCGCGGCAGAATGCGCGGCAGGCAGCCGTGCAGGAAAGGCTTTGGCAAGAACAGGCGCATGGATGGGTCTCCAAGGTCTCGGCGCATGTGGGTCCGGATGGACTGCTGATGCCAAGCGTAAAACCCAGGGCCGGCTCGCGGATTGAGCCAATTCTCATACTGGGCGCGGCTCAGACTCTGCGAGAATGCAGCCTTGTCCTCAACGCAGCTGACGAGATACCGTGACTGTCCGTGCCGTAGTGTTCGATTTTGGTGGTGTGCTGTTCGACTGGAACCCGGAATACCTGTATCGCGAATTGATTCCGGATCCACAGGAGCGCGCCCGGTTCTTGTCGGAGGTGTGCTCGCCGGCGTGGAATATCCGCCAGGATGCCGGCAGGCCGCTGCACGAGGCCACCGAGTCCCTGGTGGCCGAGCATCCCGCGCAGGCCGGCCTGATCCGCGCGTTCTATGGCCGCTGGCCGCAGATGCTGCGCGGTACGCTGGCCGATGGCGTGGCCCTGCTGCAGCGCCTGCACGACGCGCAGGTGCCACTGTTCGGCCTGACCAACTGGTCCAGCGAAACGTATCCCTATGCCGAGCGTATTGGCGATTTTCTGTCATGGTTCCGCGATATCCTGGTGTCCGGCGAGGTTGGCGTGGCCAAGCCCGACCCGGCCATCTACCGGCTCATGCAGGCGCGCATCGATGCCAGCCTGCCGGGCATCGCGCCAGGAGAGCTGCTGTTCATCGACGACAACGCGGCCAATGTGGCTGCGGCAACGGCACTCGGCTGGCAGGCTGTGCATCATGCCAGCGCCGCGCAGACCGCAAGCGCGCTGCACGCAGCGGGATTGCATTTCTAGCCAGACTAGCCAGATCGATTGCCTGGTTTGCTTGTTGCGGGCAAACCTTGTTTTCCGACCGTCATTCCGACAGTCTTACGCGCCAGAGGATTCAGGAGCCCGCCGCCATGGCATCCACACCAGAACGTCCCAAGCATTTCTCCATGATCCGCGAGTTGCATCTTGCCGATCTGTTCACACTGGGCAACGCCGCCTGCGGCATGGCATCGGTGTTTTTCGCCATGTTCTACATCGCTTCGGGTTTGCCAGCGCATTTCATGGCGGCGGCAGCGCTGGCGCCTGCGGCCTTCATTTTCGACGTGCTGGACGGGCGCATCGCGCGCTGGCGCCACCAGCATTCCGCGCTGGGCCGCGAGCTGGACTCGCTCGCCGACATCATTTCCTTCGGGGTCGGCCCGGCCACGCTGGCGTTTGCCGCGGGCATGCGCGGCGGCTGGGACATGGCGGCGCTGATCTACTTCGTCTGCTGCGGCGTGAGCCGGCTGGCACGCTTCAATGTCACCGCCGAGATCTTGTCCGAGGGCAGCGGCAAGGTAGCGTATTTCGAGGGCACGCCGATTCCCACCAGCGTGCTGCTGACTGCCGTGCTGGCCTTTTGCGCGTGGCAGGGCCGGGTGGGCGATGCGCTCTACGGCGGCGTGTGGTCGATCGGCCCTGCGGACCTGCATCCGCTCGCGCTGCTGTTCGTGCTCTCCGGCTCGCTGATGATCAGCAAGACCTTGCGCATCCCGAAGATGTAGCCCCGCGCAAGAATGGCCGCCCCCGCTCCACGCTCGCGCCGCAGGTTGGCCACTATTGCCGCAGCGACAGCCAGATCGCCTTGGGCTCGGTGAAGTTGTCGATGGCAGCGTCGCCATGCTCCCGGCCCAGCCCCGAGTCGCCGGCCCCGCCCCAGGGCAGGCGCACGTCGGTGTGGCCATAGGTGTTGATCCACACCGTGCCGGCCTTGAGCTCGGCGGCCACCTGGTGCACGCGGCCGATGTCGGCGCTCCACACGCCCGCCGCCAGGCTGAACGCGGTGCCGTTGGCGATGCGCACGGCGTCGGCCTCGTCCTCGAAGCGGATCACGCTGGCAACCGGTCCGAAAATTTCCTCCTGCGAGACCCGCATCTCGTGCCGGACGTTGGCGAATACGGTGGGCTGCACGTAGTAGCCCTTGCCGCCCACGCGCTCGCCGCCGGTCACGGCGATGGCGCCTTCGCGCTTGCCGATCTCCACATAGTCCAGCACGGTCTTCATTTGCGCGGACGACACCAGCGGCCCCATGGTGGTGTCCGGCGCGGCGGGGTCTCCCACGCGGATCGAGGCGGCGCGCGCCGCCAGCTTTTCCACCACTTCGTCATAGACCTCGCGCTGCGCCAGGATGCGCGAGCCGGCCGAGCAGACTTGCCCCGCATTGAAGAAGATGCCCGAGGCGGCGGCGCGCACCGCGGCATCCACGTTGGCGTCGGCGAAGATCAGGTTGGCGGACTTGCCGCCGAGCTCCAGCGTGACGCGCTTGAAGTTGGCGGCGGCGCCTTGCATGATGCCGCGCCCCACGCCGGGCGAGCCGGTGAACGTCACCTTGTCGATGCCGGGATGGGCCACCAGCGCATTGCCCACGACGCTGCCCTTGCCGGTGACAATATTGAGCACGCCGGGCGGCAACCCGGCCTGCAGTGCCAGCTCGCCCACGCGCAGCGCGGTCAGCGGCGTGATCTCGGCGGGTTTGACGATGAGGGTGCAGCCGCAGGCCAGCGCAGGGGCGATCTTCCACATGCCGATCATCAGCGGGAAATTCCACGGCACGATGGCGGCGACCACGCCCACCGGCTCGCGCACGGTGTAGGTCAGCGCGCCGGGGCGGGTTGGCACCACCTGGCCGTTGATCTTGTCGGCCCAGCCTGCGTAATAGCGCACGGTGTCGATCACCGCCGGCATGTCCTGGCGCCGTACGGCGGCCAGCGGCTTGCCGGCATCCAGGCTTTCCAGCGCGATCAGCTCTTCCTGGTTCGCTTCCAGCAGGTCGGCAAAGCGGTACAGGATGCGGCCACGCTCGGCCGCGCGCAGGCCGCACCAGACCTTGAGCGCGGCGCGGGCGGCGGTCACGGCCAGGTCGACGTCGGCCGCGCTGCCCTGCGCGACCAGGGCGATCGGGAGCTCGGTGGCCGGATTGATGTCGGTGGAGTACTCCCCGGTGCCGGGTGGCAGGCGCTTGCCGTCGATCAGCAGGTCGTGTCTTGGCAGTTGGGGCTGCGTGCTCATGGTTGCTCCTCGCTTGGGATCGGTGACTTGGGGTCGGTGAACCTCGCGGCACGTTAGCGGAAGCAATACGGCTTGCCAGTGACGCCCGTGCCTGCTGTCACGATGCAGTGTGGGTGGGCGTTGGCACTAAGTCCAATTAATAGGACGGATTGATTAATACGAAAAAAGCATGAATCAAGACGGGATAAAAGCGGGGCAGACGCGCCCGTCAGCCTTCGGCGCGTGTTGCCCGGACCGCGGCGCCCCGGGGGATGTCCTGTCGCCAGCCGGCATTGCGCAACAGCGCCGTCATGGCTGTATGCAACTGATGCGCCACAACTGGCTTGTGCAGCAGCGCGGCACCCCCGGCATGGACGCTGCGCAGGCGGTCCGGGGCGGTATCGCCGGTGATGATGACGGTGGGAATGGCGTGTCCTAGCCGCTCGCGGATCGCCATCATGGCTTCTTGGCCGGTGCGCTCGCTGCGCAGGCGATAGTCGGCCAGCAGCAGGTCGGGCTGGAAGGCGCCAAGCGCGGCCAGCGCGTCTTCCTCGGACTCCACGGCCAGGCACACCGATTGCCAGCTCTCCAGCAGCGCCGTCATGGCGACCCGGATTTCCTGGTCGTCGTCGATCACCAGCACGCGCAATCCCTTCAGGCTCGGCTTGTGATGCAAGCCGGCGGGCTGGGTTTCGGCGCGGTCCTCAGTCAGGGGCAGGGCGAAGCGGAAGACCGATCCGCGGCCAGGCCGAGAGTTCAGCAGGATCCGGGTGGAGATGGTGCGCGCCAGCCCTTCCACGATAGCCAGGCCTAGCCCGAGGCCCTTGCGCTGGTCCCGCTCCGGATTACCCAACTGGTGGAATTCCTTGAAGATCGCGCGATGCTGGGTCATGGGAATGCCGATCCCGGTATCCCAGACCTCGATCATCGTGCGCTCACCCCGGCGGCGGCATGCCACCAGCACGCCGCCCTGGGTGGTATAGCGGATCGCATTGGCGATCAGGTTGCGCAGGATCAGCTCGACCAGCGTCGGGTCGGCGAACACCGTGGCGGTGGTATCCCGGGTCCGGTAGAACAGGCCGCGGCCGTCGGCCTGCGGCGCAAACTCGTTCTCCAGCTTGTAGAGCAAGGGCTGCAGGCGGAAGGCGCGCGGCCGGGCGGTGATCACGCCCGCGTCCACCTTGGAGAAGTCCAGTAGCGTGTTGAGCATTTCGCGCGCCGCCCCGGAGGCAGCCTCGATGTGCGTGAGCAACTGGCGCTGCTTGTCGGTGAGCTCGGAGCGGCCCAGCGTGACCACGAACAAGCCGAGCGCATGCAGGGGCTGGCGCAGGTCGTGGCTGGCCGAGGCGAGGAACACGGATTTGGCGCGGTTGGCTTCCTCGGCCTCGCGTTGGGCATATTCAGCGCGGGCTGTCTGCTCGCGCAACTGCGAGATCAGCTCCACATTGGCAAAGCGCAGCGCAATGCCGTGCCGTGCCACGCGCGCATAGTTGCGCGCAAAGATCATCAGCACCATGAGATAAAGCGGCGCGCCGAGGAACATGGGCAGGTAGGCGACGTCGCCGGTGGCGATGAAGACCGCCCAGACCGGCACGATGGCCGGGATGAAGAACCCCACGGCAACCGGCAGGCAGGCGGAGAACACCGCCAGCGCGGCCGCGCTCATGCCCGCGATCAGCGAGAGGATGCAGATCACCGTCGCGGGCGTGCTCACATCCATGTAGAGCCACGCCGCCAGTCCCCAGAGCGCGCCGATCAGCGTCAGCAGCAGCGTCATGCTGCGCGCGTAGCGCCCGGCATGGGCTTCGGCCGTGCGCTCGGGCATCAGGCGCCGCCCGAAATGCCCGGCGGCGCAGGCCAGCCCCATCGTCAGCGCCCAGGGCAACGCACCCGGATGCCCGCCGCCAAGGACCAGGCCGAGGGCCAGGATGAACGCCGCTAACGCGCAGCCCAGCATGGCGATGCCGAAGCTCTGGTCGATCAGTTCCATTTGCGCGGCCAGCAGCCGCGGTTCGTCAAAGCGAGGGAGGAGAAACGCCATGGCTTACCTGCCCGTCTGCACCAGGCCACGGCGCTGGGCTTCCAGCACCGCCTCGACGCGGCTGACCACGCCCAGGTAATCGAGAATGGCCGCCACGTGCACGCGCACGGTGTTTTCCGAGAGCCCCAGATGATAGGCAATGATCTTGTTGGAGCGGCCCTGGCTGAGCTGGTCCAGCACCTCGAGCTGGCGCGGCGTGAGCGAACTGGCCTGGTAGCCCTGGTACGCGTTGCCGCCGGCATGGCCATCCGGGTTGCCGCAGTCGGCGCAGTCGGCGCCGGCGTTGAAGTACGTGTCACCGCGAAGGCAAGAGGCGATGGCGTCTTCGATCTCGCCGCTGCTCGCGGATTTTGGCAGGAAGCCGGCAATCTCCTTGCGCGCGGCGGCGGGAATGGTTTCCAGCCCGGAGGTGCCGGACACGATCAGGATGCGCGCTGCGCAGAAGTGGCGGCGCAACACCTTGATGCCCTCGATTCCGTTGAGGCCGGGCATCTGGATATCCAGCAGGATGATATCCACGCTGGCGGCGCGGTGTTCCTCCACTGCGCCCATGACGGAGCCCGCCTCGATGATGCTCGCCACGCTTGGGCTGTCTGCCAGCACCAGGCGCAGGCCGGTGCGGAACAGGGTGTGGTCGTCGATCAGCAGCAGGTGGGCGTTGAGCATGGGTTGGGGTTGGCCGGCGCACGGCGCGCAGGCTGCGGCCGATGGAACAAGTGGAGCAAAATGTGACGCGCTGCGCTCCGGTCGAAGCGAGCGCCAGGGCGAATTGGACTCGATTATGGTGGGCTTGTCTATTTCCCCACTAAAGAGGGGAAAGGAAGGGTGGGGCGCAGCGGGGTCTGGCGTGGTGCCGCCCTGCAGATCGCCTGTGCGCTGGCGCTCGCGGGAAATGATCTGCCGCATGCGGGCGCCGGCGGCTTGGCGCAGGGATGGGCACTAGTCCAGAAGGATTATTTTGTTCGCGCACGTCTGGTGTCACCATGCACGCATGGGTGATTTCCGCGACTCGCCCATACCACTTTTGTTACCCACTACCACCCGGCAGTGGGTTTTTTTTGGCCCACGGTTTCGCGCCGCCGGATAGGCCCCCCGCCCGGGGATGCAACCTGTTGCAGGCCGATTTGCCGATGCCTTCTTAGTTGACTGACCGGCCAGTCAGTCGATCAGCTTGCCCGCGGCATCGAAGAAAGGATGGTCTGCGCCAAAGTCACCGATCACCACCGCGTGGCTGACCAGCCCATGCGCGGAATCCCACTGATGCAGCAGGTAGCCGGGCGGCTCCATGCGAAACCGCGAGGCCGCCTGCGGATCGAGATCGAGCGTGACCTGATGCGCGGGACCCGGCGCCGTCATGGCGATGGTGCCGCCAAAGCGGTGCGTGATGTGCCGGTGCAGGTGGCCGCACAACACGCGCTCGACGGTCGGGTGCCTGCGCACCACCGCCTCCAGCAGCGCTGCATCCTTCAGGCCCTGCTGGTCCATGTGGCCGATGCCGGTATGAAAGGGCGGGTGGTGGAGCATCAACAGCGTAGGCCTGCCAGGTTCGGCCGCGAGCGTGGCCTCGAGCCACGGCAGCGCGGCGGGATCGACCCGGCCGCCCGGCTTTCCCGGCACCGTGCAGTCGAAGGCCACCAGGCGTAGTGGCCCGGCCTCCACACTGTAGTGAACCGGCGCGTCACCGTCGCCGTTGGCGAACAGGTAATGGTGATCGGCAAACACGCGGCGCAGCGTGGCGCGGTGATCATGGTTGCCGGGCAAGAGCCGCACCGGCATCGGCAGCGTTTGCAGGATGCCGCGCAGGAAGCGGTATTCCTCCTCGGTGCCGAAGTCCACCAGGTCGCCGGTGATGACGACGGAGTCGGGCTGCTGCGGCGCCGCCAGCAGCGACGCGATGCAGCGCCGCAGCGCGCCTGCGGTGTCTACCATGCGGTAGGACAGCTTGCCGCCGGCCTTGATGTGCAGGTCGGTGATGTGGGCCAGCAGGTAGGTGCCGGCCGGGTTGTCGTTGGTGGTGTTCATGCGCAGAGCGCTTCGGGGAGCGTGATCAGGTGGCCGGTATCGAGGCGCAGGCCCACGCGGTCGCCCGCGAGCCAGCCATCGCGCCGGGTGGTGTCGACGACAAGCGGCGCCGGCGCGCCCACGTCGACCAGCAAGCGTGTGTAGTTGCCCAGGAACAGCGCGGTGACGACCGAGCCGCCCAGGTGGGCATCCTCGGCCTGTGCCAGCGCGACGTCTTCGGGGCGGAACAGCAGTTCGGCGCGCGGCGAGGGCGCGGCGGCGAGGCTTGCGGCGGTGCCATGGCGTGGCACCAGGCCGCCCGGCACGCGCCAGGCATTGGCCTCCAGCACGGCCGGCAGGCGGTTCATGGTGCCGATGAAATCCGCCACGAAGGCATTGGCCGGCGCGCGGTAGATCTGCTGCGGCGTGCCGGTCTGCGCGATGCGGCCACGGTCCATCACGATGATGCGGTCGCCCAGCGCCATTGCCTCGGCCTGGTCGTGGGTGACGTAGACGGCGGTGATATGCAGGCTGCGCAGCAACTGGTTGATGTCGGCACGCAAGGCGTCGCGCAGCTTGGCGTCCAGCGCGGTCAGCGGCTCATCGAGCAGCAGCACGCGCGGCTGCACGGCAATGGCGCGGGCCAGCGCCACGCGCTGGCGCTGGCCGCCGGACAACTGGTCGATGCGCCGCTCGGCAAAAGGCCCCAGATGCATCATGGCCAGCATCTCGTCCACCCGGCGGCGGCGCGCGGCGGCGTCGATGCGGCGCACGCGCAGGCCGTAGGCGATGTTCTCCGCCACGGTCATGTTGGGGAACAGTGCGTAGCTCTGGAACACCATGCCCACGCCGCGCTGCTCGATCGGCAGCGGCGTCACATCGTTGTCGCCAAACATCACCACGCCGCCGGCGTCGGGGAACTCCAGCCCGGCGATGATGCGCAGTGTGGTGGTCTTGCCGCAGCCCGAGGGGCCGAGCAGCACCACGGTCTCGCCTGCGCCGATGTCTAGGTCGAGCGGTTGCAGCGCCAGCGTGCCGTCGGCGAAGGTCTTGCCGCAGTGGCGCAGCGTGATGGTGGTCGGTTCATGCATGGCGGGCCTCGGAAGTGGAGAGCGGATCGGTGCCGGGGATCGTTCTGGCGTCGGCGCCGTCGGCAAGCGGCTGGTGCTTGCGGGCGCGCGCGCCCAGCGCGGACAAGCCCTGCATCAGCACCAGCAGCGGGATGATCATGAAGAAAAACACGATGGTGTAGGCCGAGCCGATCTCCAGCCGCATCGAGGCGTAGCTGTCGGCCAGCCCCACGGGCAGCGTCTGCGTGGTGGGCGTATGCAGCATCCAGGTCAGGTTGAACTCCCCCACCGACAGCGTTACCACCATCAGCGCCCCGGCCAGGATGCCCTGGCGGCAGTTCGGCAGCACCACGGTGAAGAAGCGCTGCAGGCGGTTTGCGCCCAGGCTGGCGGCAGCGTCCTCCAGCGTGCGGATATCGATGGCCGACATGATGGCCAGCACCGAGCGCACCATGAACGGCAACGTAAACAGCACATGGCCCACGAGGATAAACACCCAGCTCGTGCGGAACGCCTGCCAGCCACCATAGAGCAGGATCAGCCCAAGCGCGGTGGCCAGCCCTGGCACCGCCACCGGCAGCATCAGCAGCTCCTCGATCAGGCGCGTCACGCGCCCGCGCCGCAGCGCCATGTAGTAGGCCGCGGGCACGCCCAGCACCAGGGTGCAAGCCAGGCATGCCAGGGCAATGCCCAGCGACAGGAAGATGGTGTTGCGGTAGAGCGCCCACACCTCTACCAGCCAGCGCGTGGTGAGGCCGCTGGACACGCCGACAAAGATGTTGTTGGTGAGGCCGGCCAGCACGGACAGCACCACCGGTACCACCATGAACAGGCATACCAGAAGGGTAAGCGCGAGCTGCAGCCAGTAGGCATTGCCGCGGCGGGAAGACGTCATCATGGGTAGCCTCAGGCAGTAGCGGCGACAGCGTCGCCCGAGAACCAGCGCGCCACCGCCAGCAAGGCCCAGGTGACCGTGCCGAGCAGCAGGGACAGTGCGGCGGCCATGCCGAAGTTGGCGTAGTTGGTGAACTCGTTGTAGATGGTCAGCGGCAAGACATCGAGCTGCGTGGCCAGCGTGAAGGCCGTGCCGAAGGCGCCCATGCTGGTGGCGAAGCAGATCGCGCCGCTGGAAATCATGGCCGGCATCAGCGCGGGCAACATCACGTCGCGCACCACGCGCCAGCGGCCCGCGCCGAGCGATCGGGCGGCTTCTTCCAGCGATGCGTCGAGCTTGGCAACGGCTGCCATCACCGTCAGGATCACGCGCGGGATGGAGAAGTACAGGTAGCCGACGAACAGGCCGGCGAGACCGTACGCAAAGGTCCAGCGGTCTCCCACCAGCCAGTCGCCCACCATGGCGAGCAGGCCGTTGCGCCCGCCCAGCATGATGACCATGAAGCCGATGACAACGCCGGGGAAGGCTAGCGGGAACGTCAGCATGGCGACCAGCAGAGCCTTTCCGGGCACGGCGTTGCGCTCCAGGAAGGTGCCGGTGATGCCGGCGATGATCAGGGTGGCCAGCGTGACCGTTGCCGATAGCAGCACGGTGACCATCAGGCTGTGCAGATAGCGCTCGCTTGAGATGACGGTCCAGTAGACGCTCGCGCCTTTTTCACCCGTGACGCTGATCGCCAGCAGCTTTGCCATGGGCAGGCAGAAGAAGGCGAAGAAGACGATCAGGGCCGGGAGGGCGAAGAGGAGGAGTGGGGGGCTTCGTTTAGGCATGATGGGTTTGCTTTTTCCCGGGGTTGGGGAGGATCAGCTTCAACGGTGGTTGCTTGGGTTCATGGGGGGCTGCTTAACTTCAACTTCAACTTCAACTTCAGCTTCAACTGCAACTTCAGTTTCACCACGCCTGCGGCGCGGCGACCTACTTTCTTGTCTTGCCAAGAAAGTAGGCAAAGAAGGCGCGCCGGATGGGGCGACACCCCCTCGGGCTTCGACGAAAAGAGCGGCCGGGACCCAAACTCGCATCGCCTTAGGGCGATACTCAGACATGGGTCCCTCTTTTCCGCTCTTTTCGCCGAATCCCGAGGCGCCCCATACGGCCTTGGCACACCTCCACGGCTCGCTTCGCATCGCCGTGGGTGTTTCCCGCCCCTTCGGGCGGGAAACACGGCTACACCGAATCGTTCGCTATGTCCGCTGGTTGGCGCCCTCTCCTACTTGTGGGAGACGGGACGGGGGACAGGGCGGGCGCCGTCAAGCTTGCGATGCTGCACTCATCCACTTGCGCTCGCCGTTTAACGGACTTCCTTCAGATACTGCTCGCTGAAGCCTTTCTGCGCATCTGCCATCTTTCCGAAATCCACCGGCTTGGCGCGGGCGTAATCCGCTGCCGGCAGGAACCGCGCTTGCACTTCCTTGGGCACGGCGGCGCTGCGCACGGGGCGCAGGTAGGCATTGGCCCACAGGGCTTGCCCTTCATCGGACAGCACAAAGTCCAGCACCTTCTTGCCTTGTGCATCGTGCGGTGCCTTGTTCACCAGGCTCATCACGTACGGCACCACCACCGTGCCTTCCTTCGGAATCACGAAGGCCACGTTGGACTTGTCCTTGTAGCGGGCGCGGTAAGCGTTGAAGTCGTAGTCCAGCAGGATCGGGATCTCGCCGGAGAGCACGCGGGCATAGGCGGTTTGCTTGGGGACGATGGGCTGGTTCTTCTGCAGGTCGCGGAAGTACTTGAAGGCCGGGCCGAAGTTGTCCATCGAGCCGCCCATCGCCTGGTTGACGGCAACCGCGCCGACGTAGCCGACAAAGGCGCTGGCCGGGTCGAGGTAGCCGATCAGGCCCTTGTACTCGGGTTTGAGCAGGTCGGCCCAGGACTGCGGCACGGGCTTGCCGCGCAGCGCGTCGACGTTGACCATGAAGCCGAGCGTGCCGGAGTGGATGGCGAACCAGTTGCCTTGCGGGTCCTTGAGGCCGTCGGGGATGTCGTTCCAGTGGGCCGGCTTGTAGGGGGCGGTGACGCCGTCCTTCTTGGCCTGGATGCCGAAGGTCACGCCGTAGTACACCACGTCCGCTACCGGGCTGCCTTTTTCGGCGACCAGCTGCGCGAGCGACTGGCCGGAGTTCTTGTTGTCATGCGGCACCGTGACGCCGGTCTTTTCCTTGATGGCGCGGATCTGCGAGGCCCAATCTGCCCATTCGGGCGGGCAGTTGTAGCAGATCGCGGTTTGCGCTGCCGCGCCCTGGCTGAATGCGCAGACGGCGGCGGCGCCGAGCGCGCTGGCGATCCGGCGCAGCGGTTTGTGCCAGGAACGGGTTGCTTGCATGGTGAACTCCTTGGGTTGCATACGAGGGCTAGGGCTAGGGCTAGGGCTGGGGGAACGCGGTGGGTGAAGGGTCATGCCGGTGCGGCTACCGTGCCGCCCAGGCGCAGGCCGTGGGGCAGCAAGGTAATGCGCCCGGGCCTGGCGCCGGATACGTTGGGTATGCCGGATACGTTGGATACGCCGGTTGCTGCGAGGCCGAAGCGCTGAAGCAACTGCGCAACGGCGCGCTCGCCGATTTCGGTGTTGGGCTGCACCACCGATGCCAGTGGCGGCTCCACCAGCGCGCCCAGCGCGATGCCGTCGTAGCCCAGCACGGAAATGTCGCGCGGCACGCGCAGGCCGAGCCGCTTCAGGTCGGAAATCACGCCGATCGCCAGCAGGTCGTTGGTGCAAAAAAAGGCGGTGGGCGCATCCGGCCCGGCGGCCAGCGCGCCGATCTGGTCAGCGTTGCTGGCGATGTGGGTGGGCAGGCAAAGCGGTGGTGCGGCTTCCAGGCCGTGCGCGTGCATGGCGTCGCGGTAGCCCTCGAAGCGCTGGCGCGCGCGGTCGGAGGCGATGAAGGCGCCAGAGACCACGCGGATGCGGCGGTGCCCTGCCGCGATCAGGGCTTGCACGCCTTCGCGGGCGCTGCCGCGGTTGTCCACGGAGACGGAGTGGCGCTGGCCGCGCGCGGCTGCCTGGTTGTAGGCCAGCACATAGGGCACGCCTTCGGCATCGAGCTGGTCGAGCACGGCGCTGCGGGCGGCGTCGGCCACCGTGAGCACCATGCCGTCGACCCGGTGGCGCAGCAGGTATTCGATGCGCTCGCGTTCGCGCGCGGGGTCGTAGGCGCTGGTCACCAGCATCAGCGAGTAGCCGGCGGCCAGCGCGGCGTCCTCGATGCCGCGCCAGCATTCGGCGAACACGGCGTTTTCCAGGGTGGGCAGCATCACGCCAATCATCCGGCTTTGCTGCGCGCGCAGCTTGCTGCCGAGCAGGTTGGGGCGAAAGCTCAGCCGCCGTGCGGCTTCCAGCACGCGCTGCGCGGTGCCTTCGCGCACCAGCGCCGGGCTGTTGAACGCGCGCGATGCGGTGGCTAGCGATACACCAGCTGCTTGCGCAACGTCCACCAGCGTGGCGGTGCCGGCGGCGTCCGGGGCGGTGCTGCTGGAACGGTCCTGGGTGCGCTTCACGCGAGAGCTTCCGGTCTTGGTTTCGGGATCACATCGTGCGCATGGCGAACCAGGCGCGCAACAGCGGTAAAAATGAAAACGTTTTCATTCAAGCCGCAAAAAAATCGGGTCGCAAGCCTTTTTGCTGCTGCGGTGCATTAGCGCAATCGCGCTGCGGCAAGGCGAAACCCGGTACAGCGCGAATTCTGGGGATGCTGCATGACAGCACGATGACAGGCGCAGACGAGGACGCGAAGGGCCGGGCGGCTGGATCGCGGCGCCGCGGATCACAATGGGGTTGAAACTATCATGCAATTTCATTAACATGTTAATTACAGGCGGCGCCAACGGGCGATCCGCCGTCGACGATCCGCCGGCCCGGCAGCGCAAGCGCCCGGCCACGTGCGGGCGCAACCAGAGAGGAGCACGATGCGACAAGCCAGAATCGCCGCCGGCGGCCGGCCAGTGCGGGCAGTGCCGGTGGACGGTGCCACCTTGCTGCCGCTGGACGGTGGGCGCGCCCTGCGCGAGGATGAATTCATGTGGCAGCCCGCCATCACCGGCACGGTGTACGGCACGCTGCTGAACTTCAAGGGCGCGCTCGCGGCCCTTGGCGACAGTGTCAATGCGGCCCCTTACCAGGCGCCGCCTGCTGGCCCGATCCTCTACATCAAGCCGGCCAATACCCTGGCCGCCCATGGCAGCCTTGTCGCGCTGCCACCGGGCCAGGAAACCCTGGAAATCGGCGCCGCGCTCGGCATCGTGATCGGCCGGCGCGCAACCCGCATCGACCCGGCGCAGGCCGCGGACTATATCGCAGGGTACACGGTGGTGTCGGATGTCAGCGTGCCGCACGCCAGCTATTACCGCCCGGCGGTGCGCCACAAGTGCCGCGACGGCTATTGCCCGATTGGCCCGTGGGTGATGGCCAGCGAGCAGGTCGGCAACGCCGATGCGCTCAGCATGGTGGTGCGCATCAATGGCGAGGAACGCCAGCGCAACCATACCGGCAACCTGCTGCGCCCCGTGGCGCAATTGCTGGCCGATGTCACCGCCTTCATGTCGCTCGAAGCCGGCGACGTGCTGCTGGCGGGCGTGCCCGAAGGCGCGCCGCTGGCGCGTGCCGGCGACATGGTGGAGATCGAAATCGAACTCGTAGGGCGCCTGCGGCACGGCATCAAGGCAGCGCCCGGGGAGGCAGCATGAGAACCGCACGTGTAGCCTTCGATGGCCTGGTCCACACCGCGCAGCCGGCTGGCGAAGGCGCATTGCGCCTGGACGACGGCCGCGTGGTCAGCGAGCACGCCGTGACGTGGCTGCCGCCCGTGGTGCCGCGCACCACCTTCGCGCTTGGCCTGAACTATGCCGACCACGCGCGCGAACTGGCCTTCAAGGCGCCGGAAGAACCTCTCGTCTTCCTCAAGGGGCCGGGCGCGTTCATTGGCCACCGGGCGCATACCATCCGGCCGGAGGGCGTGAAGTACATGCATTACGAGTGCGAGCTGGCGGTGGTGATCGGCAGCACGGCGCGCGGCGTCAAGGCGGCGCAAGCTTATGACTACGTGCGCGGCTATACGGTCGCCAACGACTACGCCATCCGCGACTACCTGGAAAACTACTATCGCCCCAACCTGCGGGTGAAGAACCGCGACACCTGCACGCCGCTCGGGCCGTGGCTGGTGGACCGCGACGACGTGCCGGATCCGATGAACCTCGCGCTCACCACTACCGTCAACGGCAAGCTGACCCAGCAGGGCAGCACCCGTGACATGATCTTCGCCGTCCCGTGGCTGATCGAATACCTCAGCAGCTTCATGACGCTGGAGGCGGGCGATGTGATCCTGACCGGCACGCCGGAAGGGCTGGCCGACACGCAGCCGGGCGATGAAATCGTTACGGAAATCGAAGGGGTGGGGCGGCTGGTGAACACCATTGCCTCGGCTACCGAATACGGCAGCGGGCGCTGAAGCGAGCTGAAGCGAGCTGAAGCGAACCCAGGCGCACCGGGCGCACCAAATGCCAACAGGAGACAACCATGATCAAGCATTGGATCAACGGCAAGCAGGTCGACAGCAAGGACACGTTCACCACCTGGAACCCGGCCACCGGTGAAGAGATCGCCACGGTGGCCGCGGGCGGCGAGGCCGAGGTCAACGCCGCGGTGGCGGCGGCCAAGGCGGCGTTCCCCAAGTGGGCCAATACCCCGGCCAAGGAGCGCGCCCGCATCATGCGCCGCCTGGCCGACCTGATCACCGAGCACGTGCCGCACCTTGCCGCGCTGGAAACGCAGGACACAGGCTTGCCGATCGCGCAGACCGGCAAGCAGCTGATCCCGCGCGCCGCCGAGAACTTCAATTTCTTCGCCGAGGTGTGCGTGCAGATGAACGGCCGCACCTATCCCGTGGACGATCAGATGCTCAACTACACGCTCTACCAGCCGGTGGGCGTGTGCGCGCTGATCTCGCCGTGGAACGTGCCCTTCATGACTGCCACCTGGAAAGTCGCGCCATGCCTGGCGCTGGGCAATACCGCGGTGCTGAAGATGTCGGAGCTGTCGCCGCTCACGGCGGACCAGCTCGGCATGCTGGCGCTGGAAGCCGGGGTGCCGGCTGGCGTGCTCAACGTGGTGCAGGGCTACGGCGCCAGCGCCGGGGACGCGCTGGTGCGCCATCCGGACGTGCGGGCCGTATCGTTTACGGGCGGCACGGCCACCGGCAAGCGCATCATCGAGCGCGCGGGCCTGAAGAAATTCTCGATGGAACTGGGCGGCAAGTCGCCGGTGCTGGTGTTCGACGACGCGGACCTGGAGCGCGCGCTGGACGCCGCGCTGTTCACCATTTTCTCGATCAACGGCGAGCGCTGCACCGCGGGTTCGCGCATCTTCGTGCAGGACACGGTCTACGACGACTTCGTTGGCAAGTTCGCCGAACGCGCCAGGCGCTTGCGCGTGGGCGACCCGACCAGCGAGCAGACGCACGTGGGCGCCATGATTACCCAGCAGCACTGGGAGAAGGTCACGGGCTATATCCGCCTGGGCGAGCAGGAGGGCGCCACCATCCTGGCCGGCGGCGCCGAGCGCCCGTCCGACCTGCCGGCGCACCTGCGCAACGGCAACTTCGTGCAGCCCACGGTGCTGGCCAATGTGGAAAACCACATGCGCGTGGCGCAGGAAGAGATCTTTGGCCCGGTGGCCTGCCTGATCCCGTTCAAGGGCGAAGACGATGGCCTGGCCATGGCCAACGACACCGCCTACGGGCTGGCCTCGTACATCTGGACCCAGGACGTGGGCAAGGTGCACCGGCTGGCGCGCGGCATCGAGGCCGGCATGGTGTTCGTCAACAGCCAGAACGTGCGCGACCTGCGCCAGCCGTTTGGCGGCACCAAGGCATCCGGCACGGGGCGCGAGGGCGGCGAGTTCAGCTTCGAGGTGTTTGCGGAGGTGAAGAACGTTTGCATCTCGATGGGCGGGCATCATATTCCGCGCTGGGGCGTTTGAGCCCAGCCCGCACCAAAACAAAACAGAACAGGAGACACCGCCATGGGCAAGCTATCCCTCGCCGCCAAGGTCACGCACGTGCCGTCGATGTACCTGTCCGAGCTGCCGGGCAAGCACCACGGCTGCCGTGAGGCGGCGATTGCCGGGCACCGCGAGATCAGCCGGCGCTGCCGGGAGCTGGGTGTCGATACCATCGTGGTGGCCGATGTGCATTGGCTGGTCAACGCCGGCTACCACGTCAACTGCAACGCGCACTTCGAGGGCATCTACACCAGTAACGAGCTGCCGCATTTCATCAAGGACATGGCCTACGCCTATGACGGCAATCCCGAACTGGGCCGGCTGATCGCCAGCACCGCGTGCGAGCAGGGCGTGATGACCCGCGCCCACGAGATCGCCAGCCTGGAGCTGGAATACGGCACGCTGGTGCCGATGCGCTACATGAATGCCGACCGCCATTTCAAGGTGATCTCCATCGCGGCCTGGTGCGCCTGGCACCAGCTCGATGAAAGCCGCCGCTTTGGCGAGGCGCTGCGTGCGTCCATCGAGGCCAGCGATGCCAATGTGGCGTTTCTCGCCAGTGGCTCGCTGTCGCACCGGTTCAACGACAACAACAGCCCCGAGGAGAGCATCCACCAGATCAGCCGCGAGTTCTTCAAGCAGGTGGACCTGCGCGTGGTGGAGCTCTGGAAGCAGGGCGACTGGGCCACCTTCTGCCGCATGTTGCCGGAGTACAACGAGCACTGCATCGGCGAGGGCGGCATGCATGACACCGCCATGCTGCTGGGCCTGCTGGGCTGGGACAAGTACGAGCGCCCGGTGGAGATCATCACCGACTACTTCACCAGCTCGGGCACCGGCCAGATCAATGCGATCTTCCCGGTGTGCTGAGGGATCACCGATCACGGATTACGATTCACGCTTTATCGGAGAGGCCTGCCAATGCCCCACATCATCGTCGAGTACACGGACAACATCCGCGCCGACGCGCGCGTGCCCACCCTGCTCAAGACCATCAACGACGTGCTGATCGCGCAGGACGGCGTGTTTCCCATCGGCGGCATCCGCTCGCGAGCGCTGGCGCTGGCCGACTACCGCATGGCCGACGGCGAGGAGGACTACGCCTTCGTCCACATCACGCTGAAGATCGGCGCCGGGCGTCCCGAGGCGGCCAAGAAGGCGGCATGCGATGCGCTCTTCGAGGCTGTCAAGGCGCACTTTGCCGAGCTATATGCGCGGCGCTACCTGGCGCTGTCAATGGAGCTGGTCGAGTTCAACGAGGGTGGCAGCTACAAGCACAACAACGTGCACGCCCGTTTCAAGAAGGCCTGACCGGTTCCACCGTCGACCAACAGGCCCCTGCGCACAACGCTCAACGCTTCCCACGGAGACCCCATGCTCAGCCCAGAGCTGATCCACCAGATCGCCCATCGCCTGCACGGCGCAGAGCAATCGCGCCGGCAGATCCGGCAAATCTCGCTGGACCACCCTGACATCACGATTGAAGATGCCTACGCCATCCAGCGCGAGTGGCTGGCCCACAAGCGGTCCGAAGGCCGCACCATCAAGGGCCACAAGATCGGCCTGACCTCGCGCGCCATGCAGCTTTCCTCGCAGATCGACGAGCCTGACTACGGCACCTTGCTGGACGACATGTTCTTCCAGGACGGTGCGACGATCCCGCCGGGGCGCTTTATCGTGCCGCGCGTGGAGGTGGAGCTGGCCTTCGTGCTGGACAAGCCGCTCAAGGGGCCGAACTGCACGCTGTTCGACGTGTATGACGCTACCGCCTACGTGATCCCCGCGCTGGAGATCATCGATGCGCGCAGCCATGGGATCGACCCCGACAGCAAGCGCCCGCGCAAGGTGTTCGACACCATCGCCGACAACGCGGCCAATGCCGGCGTGGTGATGGGCGGGCGCCCGGTGCGGCCGTTCGATGTGGACCTGCGCTGGGTCTCGGCCATCATGTCGCGCAACGGCGTGATCGAGGAAACCGGCGTGGCCGCCGGTGTGCTCAACCATCCCGCCAACGGCGTGGCATGGCTGGCCAACAAGCTGCATCCGCATGGCGTGGGCCTGGAAGCGGGCGAGGTGATCCTCGGCGGCTCCTTCACGCGGCCGGTGGCGGCCAGCCCGGGTGATACATTCCACGTGGACTATGGCGCGCTGGGCGCCGTGGCCTGCCACTTCGGCTGAACGCCTGACCCGGACGCCATCATGGAAATCCCCCTCAATACCTTCAAGCGCGCGCTTGCCGCCAACGAGCAGCAGATCGGTCTGTGGCTCGGCCTGGCCAGTCCCTACACCGCCGAAGTACTGGCCGACGCCGGCTTCGACTGGCTGCTGATCGACGGCGAGCACGCACCCAACACCGTGCCGTCCATCCTGGCGCAACTGCAGGCGCTGGCCGCCTATCCCGTGCGGCCGGTGGTGCGTGCGTCGTGGAACGACACCGTGCAGATCAAGCAGTTGCTTGACCTGGGCGTGCAGACCCTGCTCGTGCCGATGGTGCAGGACGCGACCGAGGCGGCCGCCGCGGTTGCCGCCACCCGCTACCCGCCGCAAGGCGTGCGCGGCGTGGGCAGCGCAATGGCGCGTGCCTCGCGCTGGAACCGTGTCGGCGGCTACCTGGCCCAGGCCAACGGCGAGATGTGCGTGCTGGTGCAGGTGGAGACGCGCGCCGGGCTTGCGCACCTCGATGCCATCGCCGCCACCGAAGGCGTGGATGGCGTGTTCATCGGCCCGGCGGATCTCGCCGCCGACATGGGCCATCTCGGCAACCCGGGCCACCCGGACGTGCAGAGCGCCATCGCCGACGCCATCGCGCGCATCCGCCGCGCCGGCAAGGGCGCGGGCATCCTCAGCGCGGACGTGGCGCAGTCGCGGCAGTACATGGCGCTGGGCACTACGTTTACCGCCGTTGGCGTGGATGCCACGATGCTGGCCCGGGCGGCAGAGAGTCTTGCCGCGCAGTTCAAGGGCCAGGGCAGTGCGGGGACCAGCCAGGATAAGACGTACTAGCTGCGGATTGCACAAAGCAAAAAAACAAACAACAGAAGAATCGGAGGAGACCCAATCATGCAAGCAAACGCCTGCGCCCGGCGCACGCGCCTCTATGCCATGGCGCAGCATGCTTCGCGCGTTGCCACAGGATTGGCGATAGCGCTGGGCGGGACCAGCGCCGCTCACGCCGCCGACCCCGCCGCACGCTGGGTGGTGCCCTACACCGCTGGCGGCGGCAGTGACCTCGCCACGCGCATCGTCGCGCAGAAGATCGCGCCGGC
Organism: Cupriavidus sp. GW823-FHT07A04; assembly: GCF_058794615.1. Classification (NCBI taxonomy): domain Bacteria; kingdom Pseudomonadati; phylum Pseudomonadota; class Betaproteobacteria; order Burkholderiales; family Burkholderiaceae; genus Cupriavidus; species Cupriavidus sp. GW823-FHT07A04. Next base: position 345,603 of record NZ_JBXAHA010000002.1, on the reverse strand, counting down.
CATGCACCAGAACTTCGTGGTCGACAACAAGCCGGGCGGCGCCACCATCCTCGCCGCGCAGGACGTGGCCAAGGCGCGTGCCGACGGCGCTACGGTGCTGACTGCCGGGCAGGGTACGCTGGTGCTTAACCCGGCGCTGTATCGCAAGCTACCCTATGACGCCGCCAGGGATTTCACGCTGGTGACCTCCCTGGTGAAGCTGCCCGTGATACTGGTCGCCAACCCAGCCTTGCCGGTAAAGACCTTGCACGAGTTCATCACGTGGCTGAAAGCGGGGCAGGGCAAGGCCACCTATGCCTCTGTCGGCACCGGCAGCCCCCACCACCTGAGCGCCGAGCTGCTGCTCGACCGCGTGCAGGCTAGCGCCGTCCACGCGCCGTATAAAGGCACGCCACCCGCGTTGCAGGACGTGGCGGGCGGGCAGGTCGATTTCATGATGGCCGATCTCTCGGCCGCGGTGCCGTTGATCCGCGCCGGCCGGCTGCGCGCCATCGCGCTGCCCGCGGAGCAGCGCTCGGCGGTGCTGCCGGATGTGCCAACCTTTGCCGAGGCCGGGCTGGCTGGCTTCACGGCATTCGCGTGGCAGGGCGTAGTGGTCCCGGCCGGCACGCCGCCGGCCTCGGTCGACAAGCTTAACGCGGCCATTGCCGCAGCGCTGAAGGACCCGGCGGTGGTCAAGCAAATGCAGGAGCTTGGGCTGGAGCCCATGGGCGATAGCCGGGCGGGCTTTGCCGCGTTCGTGGACAATGAGCGCGCCAAATGGGGCGCCTTGATCCGCGCGCACAAGATCGTGCTGGATTGAGCCTAGCCTAAGTGGTCCGCCGCGCGGGCGCCGGCGAGGCCATGGCTGCCTGCACGCGGCTGGCTATGTCCTGCAGCGGTGCCACGAAGCGCTTGATCGCCTCCTGCTCGCTCAGGGCGCGCGCGAGATACACCACGTTGAGGCTGCCGCGCACGCGGTCCGCGTGCCGGATCGGCACGGCGACCGCGCCGATCTTGCGCTGCTCCAGCCAGTCGCCGCGATTCGACCCAAAGCCATCCTCGCGCACGTGCGCAACCAGCTTGCGCACATAGGCGGCGTTGTTGGCCAGCGCTGCCTGCTCATCGCTGCCGCCACCTGAGCGCAGCAGGTTGAGGATGTCCTCCCGTTCCCCTTCGCCACAAAACGCGAAATAGGCCCGCCCGGCGGCCGTCGACAGCATCGGCAGGCGCCGCCCGACCATGGCGCGGTGAAAGGACAGCGGGCTGAAGCGGTGCGTGGTCTCGCGAATGATCATGGCGTCGCCGTCGGGCGTCGTCAGGTCCGACGGCCATAGCACGCGCTGCAGCAGCTCGCCCATCAGCGGCGCGGCGATGGTGGAGATCCACTCATCGTCATTGAAGCCTTCGCTCAAGGCCCTGACCTGCAGCGTCAGGCGATAGCTGTCGTCCGAGTCGCTGCGGCGCACGAAACCCTCCGCGATCAGCGTTTCCAGCAGGCGTCTGACCGTGGTGCGGTGCAGCCCGGTCAGCTCGCTCAGCTGCTGCGCGGTCCCGCGCCCGCTTTCCATCCGGTTCAGCGCCTTGAGCACGTCCAGGCCACGGGTCAGCCCGCGCACGCTGGCGTAAGGCGAGATGCGGCGATCAGGCACCCCAGGCATTCCAGGCATTCCAGGCATAAAAAACCCTTTTAAATCAACGTTGTGCACTCCTTGCACATTCTGTTCGTTTTTTTGTCCGGATGCAATCGGCTCTCTACACTCCGCTGTACCAGTTAGCCATTCAAAAACATTCACGAACGAAGGAGACACGATGTCGGCCGCTGCCACGCCCCTCAAGTCCGTCCCGTCCAGCCAGCCCGAGCTGCCGTTCCAGAGCATCTGGGGCGAGTTGCGCGGCGTCTCCTTCAGCCAGGGCTGGCTCGATGCCAAGGGCATCCGCACCCGCTACCTGCATGCCGGCAGCAGCGACAAGCCCGCTTTGATCCTGTTGCACGGCGTCGGCGGCCACGCCGAGGCCTACGTGCGCAACCTGCAATCGCATGCCGAGCATTTCGACGTATGGGCCATCGACATGATCGGCCACGGCTGGACCGACAAGCCGGCGGGCGGGCGCGAGATATCCGATTACGTCGACCACGTGATCCGCGTGATGGATACCCTCGGCATCGCGCGCGCTGCGTTCAGCGGGGAATCGCTGGGCGGCTGGGTGGCCTCGCGCCTGGCGATTGACCACCCCGAACGCGTGGAGCGGCTGGTGCTCAACACCGCGGGTGGCTCGCAGGCGGACCCGGTGGTGATGGAGCGCCTCAAGACGCTGTCCATGCGCGCCGTGGAAGAACCGGGCTGGGATTTCATCAAGGCGCGCGTGGAATGGCTGATGGCCGACAAGGCCAAGGCCTTCGACGACCTGATCGCCACGCGTCAGGCCATCTACGCGCAACCGGGCATGGTCGAGGCCCAGCGCGGCAACATGGTGCTGCAGGACATGGAAACGCGCCAGCGCAACATCCTTCGCGCCGAGCACTATGGCCGCATCAAGGCCCCGACGCTGGTGCTGTGGACCTCCGACGATCCCACCGCCGATGTGTCGGAAGGACGGCGCATCGCCACCATGATTCCCGGCGCGCTGTTCACGGTGATGGACGGTTGCGGCCACTGGCCGCAGTTCGAGGATGCCGACACCTTCAACCGCATTCACCTGAATTTCCTGCTCGGCAATGCCGTGCCGGAAGCGGCCACGGTTTAAGCCGGCAAGTACCGGACAAGCAGGAGAGGAGACATGAACAACGCCATCGAGATGGCGGGCGCAGACGCTCGTCCGCGGGATCTGGACACCGACGTCGCCATCATCGGCGCCGGCCCGGTGGGCCTGATGATTGCCAACATCCTTGGGCTGCAGGGTGTGCGCGTCGTGCTGGTCGAGAAGCTGGACCAGATCATCGACTACCCCCGCGCCATTGGCCTGGACGACGAGGCGCTGCGGGTGTTCCAGTCCGTTGGCCTGGCCGATGCACTGCTGCCGCATACCACGCCGCACCACTGGATGCGCTTTGTCACGCACACCGGCCGCTGCTTTGCGTCGATCGAGCCGCGCACCGACGAGTTTGGCTGGTCTCGCCGCAACGCCTTTATCCAGCCGCTGGCGGACCGGATCCTGTACGAGGGCCTGCGGCGCTTTCCCCATGTACAGGTGCTGTTCGGCCACGGCCTATCGGCCTTCACGCAGGACGAACACGGCGTGACGATCCGCGCGGAAGACGCGCACGGACGTGTCACCGCCATCCGCGCCGCCTACCTGGCCGGCTGCGATGGCGGCAACAGCGTCGTGCGGCGTACGCTGGACGTGCCGTTTGAAGGCCGCACCAAGCCCAACCAGTGGATCGTGGTGGACGTGCGCAATGACCCGATCGGCACGCCACATATCTACATGCACTGCGACCCGACGCGTCCCTATGTGTCGGCCGCGCTCCCGCACGGGATCCGCCGCTTCGAGTTCATGGTCATGCCCGGCGAGACGGAAGAGGAGCTGTCCCGGCCGGAGAACCTCGCCGCGCTGATCCGCAAGGTAGTGGCCGATCCGGACAAGGTCGACTACATCCGCAAGCGCGTCTACACCCATAACGCGCGCCTGGCGCGGACCTTCCGCGTCAAGCGCGTGCTGCTGGCGGGCGACGCCGCGCACATCATGCCGGTCTGGCAGGGGCAGGGCTACAACAGCGGCATCCGCGACGCGAGCAACCTGGGCTGGAAGCTGGCGATGGTGGTCAAGGGCGTGGCGCAGGACCGGCTGCTGGATACCTACAGCATGGAGCGGCGCGCTCATGCGCGCTCGATGATCCACCTGTCCGAAGTGGCGGGCGATATCTTCGCGCCCGCCAGCCGCTTCGGCGCGTCGCTGCGCGATGGCCTGACCTGTGTGCTGAACGTGTTTCCCTCGGTCAAGCGGTACTTCGTGGAGATGCGCTTCAAGCCCATGCCGCGTTATGAATCGGGCGTGGTGCTATTGCCCGAGCGCCAGGGTGACGACCGGTTCCTCGCGCGCTTGCTGGAGCGCTCCGGCAACTCGCCGCTGGGACGCATGCTGGGCCTGATGAGCGAGAAGCGGGATTCGCTGGTTGGCCGGCTCGTTCACGGCCGCGATCCGGCGGGAAGCTCGCCGGTTGGGCGCATGTTCATCCAGCCAATGGTGCGGACCGAGCAAGGTCATACCGTGCGCCTGGACGACGTGATCGGCAATCGCTTTGCCATCATCGCCTGGGGCGCGGACCCGACCTTTGGCCTGACGCCACAAGCGCGCACCGTCTGGGAAAAGCTGGGCGCGTGCTTCGTCATGGCCAAGCCCGATACGCAGCTTGCCTATCGCGACGACGTGCCGCAAGGGGTGATCGCCATCGGCGACACTGCCGGGCGTCTCAAGGATTGGTTCGGCAAGCTGCCCGGCTCCGTGGTGCTGCTGCGCCCCGACCGCTTTATCGCCGGGTTGTGCTCGCCGCAGCAAGTGTCCGATGCCATCCAGGTGCTGGCCGCAAAGCTCGCGCTGTCCGACGCGTCACCGTCGGCTGACGCTGCGCCGGGCGCTTTGCCCGCGCAGCCAGGCACGCAGCCGGCGCGCGACCACGCCATCGCCTTTGCGCGGGGAGCCTGACATGCCGATGCATCTCGAATGCCTGTCCCACACGCCGCTGCATGGCTACCACGATCCCGCGCCGGAGATCGTGGCCGAAGTGGAGCGCGTGCAGGCCGCGGCGCGCGCTCGCGTGCAAGCCTTTGCGCCGGAGCTGGTGGTGGTCTTTGCGCCGGATCACTTCAACGGCTTCTTTTACGACGTGATGCCGCAGTTCTGCATCGGCGTGGCGGCCAGTGCCATTGGCGACTTCAAGAGCCTGGCGGGCCCGCTCGATGTGCCGCGCGCCACCGCGCTCGCGATGGCGCAGGCGGTGCTGGACCGCGACGTGGATGTGGCCGTGTCGTACCGCATGCAGGTGGACCACGGCTGCGCGCAGGCGCTGGAAGTCCTGCTGGGCGGGCTGGACGTTTGCCCGGTCATCCCTGTCTTCATCAACTCGGTGGCGCCGCCCATGGCAACGTGCCGGCGTGCGCGGCTGCTTGGCGACGCGATCGGACGCTTCCTGCAGGGCCTGGGCAAGCGTGTGCTGGTGGTGGGGTCGGGCGGCATCTCGCACGAGCCGCCCGTGCCGGAAATCGCCTCGGCCAATGCGGAGGCCGCCGAGCGCCTGATTGCCGGGCGCAATCCGCCGCCCGAGTCGCGTGCTGCCCGCCAGGCGCGTACCGTGGCCGCCGCGCAAGCGTTCACCAAAGGCGACAGCCCCCTGCATCCGCTCAATCCGGCATGGGACCGCGCCTTCCTGGAACGGCTGGCCGGCGCAAACCTTGCAGCGGTGGATGCCATGCGCAATGACGACATCACGCGCGACGCCGGCAAGTCGGCGCACGAGATCCGCACCTGGATCGCCGCCTTTGGCGCGCTGGCGGCCGCCGGGCCTTACCAGGCATCGATCGAGTACTACCGGCCCATCGACGAGTGGATCGCAGGCTTCGGCGTGATGCAGGCACAGCCCGCCACCGGGCACGCATAACCCAACCAGGACCAACCATGTCAAACCAGGAAATGACGCTCGCGCTCGCCAGGCGGCTGCGCGAGGCAGAGCAGAGGCGCACGCCGGTCGAGCCGCTGCGCGGCGAAATCCCGCCGGGCGATGCAGCGATGGCTTATGCCATCCAGCGCGCCAACGTCGACGCGTGGCGGGCCCAGGGCCGCCGCGTGGTTGGCCGCAAGATCGGCCTGACCTCGCTCGCGGTGCAGCGCCAGCTTGGCGTGGACCAGCCCGACTTTGGCACGTTGTTTGCCGACATGGTCTTCGGCGACGACGAGCCGATTCCGCTCGCCCGCACCCTGCAGCCGAAGGCCGAAGCCGAGGTCGCGCTGGTGCTGAGCCGCGATGTCCCAGCTGAGGATGCGACGTTGGTCGACCTGATCAACGCCGTCGCCTACGTGCTGCCTGCGATTGAAGTGGTCGGCAGCCGCATCCGCAACTGGGATATCTCGTACGTGGATACGGTGGCTGACAACGCCTCCAGCGGCCTGGTGGTGCTGGGCGCGGTGCCGGTGCTGTTGGCTGGCCTGGACCTGAAGACCGTGAAGATGGAAATGCTGCGTGATGGCGAGCGAGTTTCCACGGGTTCCGGCGCGGATTGCCTTGGCCATCCGCTTAACGCCGCAGTCTGGCTGGCCCGGAAACTGGCCTCGCTGGGGGACCCGCTGCGAGCCGGCGACCTGATCCTGACCGGTGCGCTGGGGCCGATGGCGGCCGCGGCGCCGGGGCAGTGCTTCGAGGCCCGCATCAGCGGCATCGGCAGCGTGCGGGCACGGTTTGCGCCGGGGTGACGTGCGGCATCTCAAGCTTTTTTACCACATTAAAAATACACAAGGAGACAACATGCAACCCACCAGATCCATCCTCGCAGGCGCATTGCTCGTGACCGCCGGCGTGCTTGGCAGCGCCCCCGTCCATGCCGACACGTTCCCCAGCCACCCGCTGACCATCGTGGTGCCGTTCCCCGCCGGCGGCGTGACCGACATGATTGCGCGCCAGATGGCGCAGCAGATGCAGACCGGCCTTGGCAAGCCGGTCGTGGTCGAGAACCGTCCCGGCGGTGGCGGCCAGATCGCGGCGCAATCGGTCAAGCGAGCTGACGCGGATGGCTACACCATGTTCGTGGCCGCCACCGAAATGTTCGCGATCAATCCCGGCCTGTACCGCAATTTCTCGTACGACCCGCTCAAGGATTTCAAGCCGGTGACGGCACTGGCGTCGTCGCCCCTGGTGCTGGTGGTGCCGCAGGGCAGCCCCGTCAATTCCGTCAAGGACCTGGTAGCGCTGTCCAAGAGCAAGCCGAACGGCGTGAACTATGCCTCGCAGGGGATCGGCTCGATCGGCCACCTGCTGGGCGGCTTGTTTGCCGACAAGGCTGGCGGTCACATGACGCACGTGGCTTACAAGGGCTCAGCCCCGGCCTTGCAGGACGTGATGGCCGGGCAGGTCGACATGATGTTCGACCCGGTGATCACCACCTCGCCGCTGATCAAGGGCGGCAAGGTCAAGCCGCTGGCCATCGCGGCGCCGCGCCGCTCGCCTTCGCTGCCGGACGTACGCACGCTCTCCGAACTCGGCATCGGCGGGCTGGATGCCGGCGTCTGGTTTGGCATGGTGGTCAAGGCCGGCACGCCCGATGCCATTGTCGCGCGTCTCAACGAGGCCGCGCTCAAGGCGCTCAAGGCACCCGAGGTGACCAAGCGCTTTGCCGACCAGGGTCTGGAAGCGCTGCCCATGACGCCGCAGCAGTTCGGCGCCTTCCTCAACAGTGAAAGCACGCGTTGGGCCCCGCTGGTCAAGGCCAGCGGCGCCAGTGTGGAATGACGCAAGAGATCCAACAGGAGAGATCCATGACCCGCAAACTGAAGGCCGCCATCATCGGTTCCGGCAATATCGGCACCGACCTGATGATCAAGATCCTGCGCCACGGCGCGTACGTCGAGATGGGCGCGATGGTCGGCATCGACCCGGCATCGGACGGCCTGGCGCGCGCCGCGCGCCTGGGCGTGGCGACCACCCACGAAGGCGTGGAAGGACTGACGCGCCTGCCGGTGTTCGGCGATATCGATGTGGTGTTCGATGCCACCAGCGCCGGCGCGCACGTGAAGAACGATGCGTTCCTGCGTGGCCTGCGGCCGTCGCTGCGCATGATCGACCTGACGCCGGCGGCCATTGGCCCTTACTGCATCCCGGTGGTCAACGGCGATGCGCACCTGGACGCGCACAACGTCAACATGGTCACCTGCGGCGGACAGGCCACCATCCCCATGGTGGCGGCCGTATCGCGGGTGGCGCCGGTGCTGTATGCCGAGATCGTGGCCAGCATCTCCAGCAAGAGCGCGGGCCCCGGCACGCGCGCCAACATCGACGAATTTACCGAGACCACCTCCAAGGCGATCGAAGCGATCGGTGGGGCCAGCAAGGGCAAGGCCATCATCGTGCTCAACCCGGCCGAGCCACCGCTGATCATGCGTGACACGGTGTATTGCCTGAGCGAGATGGCGGACGAGGCCGCCATCGCCGCGTCGATCGACGCCATGGCCGCTGAGGTGCGGCAATACGTGCCCGGCTATCGCCTCAAGCAAAAGGTGCAGTTCGACCGCATCCCGGCGGATGCGCCGCTGGTGGTGCCCGGGGTGGGGCGTGTGAGCGGGCTCAAGACCTCGGTGTTCCTGGAGGTGGAGGGCGCGGCGCACTACCTCCCGGCCTACGCCGGCAATCTCGACATCATGACCAGCGCCGCGCTCACCATCGCCGAGCGGATGGCGAGCTCCATGCTTGCCCAGCGCGCCGCCGCCTGACTCACCTGCAGATAAGGAGTGCCTGCCATGCAAGGCCAAAAGAAGATCTACATTTCCGATGTGACGCTGCGCGACGGCAGCCACGCCGTGCGCCATCAGTACAGCGTCGAGCAGGCCCGGCAAATTGCCAAGGCGCTGGATGACGCCAAGGTCGATTCGATCGAAGTGGCCCATGGCGATGGGCTGCAGGGATCCAGCTTCAACTATGGCTTTGGCGCCCACACCGACCTGGAATGGATCGAGGCCGCAGCCAGCGTGGTCAAGCACGCAAAGATCGCCACGCTGTTGCTGCCCGGCATCGGCACCGTTCACGACCTCAAGGCTGCCTATGATGCCGGCGCGCGTATCGTCCGCGTGGCCACGCATTGCACCGAGGCGGACGTCTCGCGGCAGCATATCGAGTACGCGCGCCATCTGGGCATGGAAGCCGTTGGCTTCCTGATGATGAGCCACATGACCACGCCGCAGAACCTTGCCGCGCAGGCCAAGCTGATGGAGAGCTACGGCGCCACCTGCTGCTATGTGGTGGACTCCGGCGGCGCGCTGACCATGAACGATGTCCGCGACCGCTTCCGCGCCTTCAAGACGGTGCTGAAGCCGGAAACGCAGACCGGCATGCACGCGCACCACAACCTGAGCCTGGGCGTCGCCAACAGCATCGTGGCGGTGGAGGAGGGCTGCGACCGCGTGGACGCCAGCCTGGCCGGCATGGGCGCCGGCGCCGGCAACGCGCCGCTGGAGGTCTTTATCGCGGCCGCCGAGCGCATGGGATGGGACCACGGCTGCGACCTGTACAGGCTGATGGACGCGGCCGATGACATCGTGCGTCCGCTGCAGGACCGTCCCGTGCGGGTCGACCGCGAAACGCTGGCGCTGGGCTATGCCGGGGTGTACTCGAGCTTCCTGCGCCACAGCGAGGCCGCGGCGAGCAAGTATGGTCTGAAGACCGTCGACGTGCTGGTGGAGTTGGGCCGCCGGCGCATGGTGGGCGGGCAGGAAGACATGATCGTCGACGTGGCGCTGGATTTGCTGAAGGCGCGCTAAGGTCATCGGCGTGACGCCTCAGGTTTCATGTTATCTGGCACGCTGCTTGCGGCTCAGTGCCTCGGCAGACAACACGACGCCGCCTCCCCGCTTTCGCCAGGCAGGCGGCGTGTCGCGGCGACGGAGAACGTCGCCGCGGGCAAAGTGCGTTATGTCGCCTAAGGTCAGTCGCCTAAGGTCAGTCGCGTTGGGTCGCGTCAGGTCCCGAAGGCTATTGGGGCGGCTGTTGCAGCCCCAAGCGGCTAGCGTTGGCCTTGCTGGCCACTCTTCTGGCCTTGCTGGCTTTGTTGCCCAGCCTGATCGGTCTTCTGGCCTTGCTGGCCTTGCTTGTCATGGCCGCGATCCTGCTGCTGTTGCTGGCCGCCCTTCTGATCCTGGCCACCTTGCTGTCCGCCTTGTTGGCCGCCTTGCTGGTGCTGCTTGCTTTGGTCTTGCTGGCCTTGGCCGGGTTGCTGTTGCTGTCCCATCTCTGTCTCCATGGCACGGCGGTAGTGCCGCGAGAGGGAAAGGTGCAAGGCGCGTGCCACGGCTTGTGCGCTGGCGCCACATGGGAGGGTTTTGCCGCGGCTGATACCCGGGAAATGCCTGTCTGGCATGGGATGGCGCAGCCTTTCGCTTTCCTCGTCCATACAGATGCTGCGTCGGACACGCACTGCAAGTCGGTGGATCTGCACTTGCCAGGGCCCGCTAGCGGGGTCTTGCCAGCCCTTTTTACAAATCCCGCAGGTTTTTACAAGCCGACCGGCAGCGCCACCGACAGCACAAAGCAGAAGATCCGCGACTGCACGGTCACCGCCAGGGGCCGGCCTCTTATGCCGCCAAGTGCAAGCGCGGCGCCGGACCGGGAGGGGTCCCGCGGTCGTCGCTGGCTTCGAGCAGGCTCAACGCGGCAGGGCCCAGCGTGTTCGCGCAAGCGGAGATCAACGCAGCAACGCTGCCCAGGCCCACTTGCGCGGCCAGCCAATCGGTGCGCACGCCGCTGCCGCCCGCAAGCAGGTACACCGCGCGCGCGACGCGCTGCTCGCGCAGCAGCACGCCTAGTGCCTCGCCCTCGGCGAATAGCCGTGCGCGTACCAGCCGCGGGGTGACTTCCCATCGCTGCGCGACCAGTGCCGCATTCCACGGTAGCCGAGGCTGGCCGAAGATCTCGCCGGCAAGCGCGCGTGACCAGTGTTTCTCCGAATGGCACGGGCAGCCCGGCAGGGTGGCCAGGGTCATGCGCGGGCATGCGTCGTCCGGCACTTCCTGCAGCGTGATGGCGGTGCTTTGGCCCGGCGCCGGCAGCAGGTCGCAATCGAAGTACGCAAACGCCGGCACCACGAACGGGTTGCCAGGCGTTACCTCCCGCCGCGCGTTCGCGTCGCGCAGGCGCGCGGTGCCATGCCGCGCATCGACGCGCACGGCAAAGGGGAAGCGCAGGTGAGACAGGCGCAGATCGGTGCTGCTGACGAGGGCCATGCGAAGCTCAGGTGACGCAGGCTGGCGCGCATCGGGCGCGGCGCCAGGGAAAAATCGCATTGTACGGCTTCGCGCGGCCAGTGAGTTTCACGATGCCGAAGGAGGGTTTCAACGCCGGCCTTGGCCGCGACCGCTGCGCTATGGCCGCTGCCTACAGCTCCGACAGGCCAAAGTGACGCAAACGCTCAAGGTCGGTCACCCGGATGCTCTGGTACGACAAATCGACCATGCCCTCCGCCGCCAGGCGCCGCAGCGCCTGGTTGACCCGCTGGCGCGAGAGTCCCGTCAGCAGGCCGATCTCCTCCTGGGACAGCTCCAGCACCGCGCTGGTACGGGGGTACAGCGCCGGGTGGAAGAGCTGGGCAACCGCCTGCGCCACGCGGGCATCGACGCTCAGCAGCCGCTCGTTCTGCACGGTGGCGATGAACTGGCCCATGCGCTCGTTCAACTGGCGCACCACAAAGCTGGCAAACGGCAGGCTTTCGCTGAGCAAGGTATGGAACACGGTGTCGGGCACCAGCGCCAGGCGGGAGTCGCGGATGGCGATCACATCGTATCTCCGCGCTTCGCGCTTGATGACACTGCCTTCTCCACACCAGCCGCCCGCCGGTACCCCCGAAAAGGTGCAACCGCGCCCATCCGGCGTGTAGACCGCGAGCTTGATCAGGCCGGTCTCCACCCCGATCCAGTAGCGCGATGGCTCGCCACGATGCGCGATGAAGGCGCCAGCGGCAAAATCCTGCACCACCACCTGCCGCGCTGCCAGCGCCTGGTGGCTGGGCGCGAGCGCGGCGAACCATTCATGCTGGGAAAGCAGGGCGGCATGCCCGGTGCAGGGCGGTGGCGTCGTGATATCTGCGGGGGGAGGGGTAGGCGATCTGGGTGTGGCTGCGGGCAGGCTGGGCATGATTTCGGCTTGGCCCGGCACGGGCATTGTCATCCGGACGACAGAGCTTGGTCCTGTGCGATGATAGCCTTGCACAGTGAAAAGTAACAGCGACCGGCGGCGCGCGGCTCATCCTGAGGGCCAATACCCGCACAGCCGGCGCATGCGGAGACTACGGCAATGCCAAGCGATTTCGACACTGGCCTGGGCAAGAACCCGGCCAATCACGTACCCCTCACACCCATCGATTTCCTGGCGCGCGCCGCCAGCGTGTATGGCGACCGGCTGGCCATCGTGCACGGCCCGGTACGCCAGAACTGGCGCGACACCTACGCGCGGGCACGGCGCCTGGCCAGCGGGCTGGCACGCCTGGGCGTGGGCAAGGGCGATACCGTTGCGGCCTTGCTGCCCAATACGCCTGCCATGGTGGAGGCGCACTTTGGGGTGCCGATGGTGGGCGCGGTCCTCAATGCGCTGAATATCCGGCTCGATGCTTCCAACCTGATCTTCATGCTGCGCCATGGCGAAGCGCGGGTGCTGCTGGCCGATACCGAGTTTGCCGACCTGGCGCGGCAGATCGCCAACGAGATTCCCGGGCTGAAGGTGGTGGCGGTGCTGGACGCGCTCGGCCCGCAGGACGCCCCGGCCTTCGGCGAGACCGACTATGAGCGCCTGCTGGCCTCGGGCGACCCGGAGTTCGCCTGGCAGATGCCCGCTGATGAGTGGGATGCGATCGCGCTCAACTACACCTCGGGCACCACCGGCGACCCCAAGGGTGTCGTTTACCATCATCGCGGCGCGGCCATCAACGCCATCTCCAACATCCTGGAGTGGGACCTGCCCAAGCATGCCGTGTACCTGTGGACGCTGCCGATGTTCCACTGCAACGGCTGGTGCTTTCCGTGGACCATCGCGGCACGCGCCGGCGTCAACGTATGCCTGCGCAAGTTCGAGCCCAAGCTGGTGTTCGACCTGATGCGCGACGAGGGCGTGACGCACTATTGCGCTGCGCCGATCGTGCATACCGCGCTGGTTAACGCCCCGCCGGCGTGGCGCGAAGGCCTGCGCGGCCCGGTGCGCGGCATGGTCGCGGGTGCGCCGCCGCCCGCCGCGGTGCTGGCGCAGATGGAGGCCATGGGCTTCGCGTTGACCCACGTCTATGGCCTGACCGAAACCTACGGCCCCGCCGCGGTATGCGCCGAGCAGGACGACTGGGCCGGCCTGTCGCAAGAGGACCGCGCCACCAAGAAGGCAAGGCAGGGCGTGCGTTACCACCTGCAGACGGAGGTGGCCGTGCTGGACCCGGACACCATGCAACCGGTGGCCTCGGACGGCGAGGAAATCGGCGAGATCATGTTCCGCGGCAACATCTGCATGAAGGGCTACCTCAAGAACGAGAAGGCCACGCGCGAGGCATTTGCCGGCGGCTGGTTCCACACCGGCGACCTGGGCGTGTGCACGCCGGACGGCTACGTCAAGATCAAGGACCGCAGCAAGGACATCATCATCTCCGGTGGCGAGAATATCTCCAGCGTGGAAGTGGAAGACGCGATCTATCGCCATCCCGCCGTGCTGGCCGTGGCGGTGGTGGCCCAGCCGGATGTGAAATGGGGCGAGACGCCCTGCGCGTTCGTGGAACTGAAGGATGGCGCCAGCGCCACGGCCGAGGAGCTGATCGCCCATTGCCGCACCCTGCTGGCGGGCTTCAAGGTGCCCAAGGCGGTGTACTTCGGGCCGTTGCCCAAGACATCGACAGGCAAGATCCAGAAGTTCGAGTTGCGCAAGAAGGTCAAGTCGGATGCGGCGATCGACGTGTAAGGGCTTTGTCCGAAGTCGCCAGATACGCCAGAGCCGTCTGCAATGAAGGCGGCTGTCACTTTCTCTCTCCGTACGGAGGGGAGGTTTAGCTGGGGCCACGGGAAGCGAAGCCAATCTGAATCATTAGGAGCCTGGCCCCACGGTTTTTTCCGGCATACCTCGCTTAATCCAGTCCTCGTATTCCAGGAAGTTGTGTGTGTCAATAACCCATACAACGATAAGAGTATTAATGGCCGCGAGCAATGTAATCCCCCAGAGCGCTGGACGGCTCACGCGAAATATCAAGGCGAGAAATATTGAGCAGATTGAAAGGATATCCAGATAATGGGGGGTTAGGCTGACATGATTGATGTCAATTTGAAAAACGCGATGTGCAAGAAACATCAACGATATGATGGTCGGGGACGCAGCAATAGCAACAAATATGTTTTTCATGGGGTTGGCTCAAATGATTGGGACGGATAGCGGGAGCCATTCCCGAATCTTCCGTTCTGCCCTCTGTGAAATGGAAAAAGATAAACGTTATTGGAATCGGAGGATATTCTGGAGTATTTGTCCGGTCTGTTTGAAAAGTCGGAGAATGCTGGTTGTCCGGTTGTCTTGACCTTCTGCGTATCAGCAAAAAGCTGCGCTGGCGTCCATTCTCTGCGCTCGCCAGTCCGCGATGTATTGCAACCATAGAGGACCAGTTCGCCAGTTTTTCGCCACGGCAATACCGGTAGTCGCATCAACTCGGCTTTATCGAGGGTGCCATCGCCTGTGCCAGGTATGGCGGCGAATTCAAGGCCGCTACTCTCGCCGCCCGGTTTGCTTGCGTGCGTGAATAAGTGACCTTCGGCGATAACACGTCCGTCCTGATTGGCGAGACTGGCTATGCGATCCCAGGCGGCAAGAAAATCGGCTTCCGTTAGCACTTCTATTGCAATGTAGGTATCTTTTGATTGATCCCATTTGCTAGAATTTCTTATTTCCCGTTCTTTGGTTTCGGCTGCCTTTTTGAAGGAATGGTGTTTGTCATAGTAATATATGGAAAAATATAAAAGTGGTGGCCTGACGGGAGCTTTGATGGGGTTTCGATCTTGCGCTGGCGTCATTTTTCCATTTTTTACTGAAATTGCTTCGTTTCCCATTTTTTCCCTAGAAAATTTCCAGTCGTACGGCTTCTGCGCTATCGCTTCCGATTCGCTGCGTAAACCCATGAGAGTCCGTGCGGCCATCGATCACCCCACCTGAATACGTGAGGCGATAACGCCGATTGGCAAGTGGCTCGCCCGTTTCCTCGTCCTCGATCAGAAAGTGCTGGTCGTAAGCAAAAGGACTGGAGGTGGAATCGTCATAACCAAAGGCGCTAAATGTATCGCTGGCATACTCGCTGCCAGCCATGTCATCGCACCAGCTATTGCCGGAAAGGGTCGCCACGATTCGCGGAGGCCTTGCGCACTTGCACAGCACAATGTCACCGTCTGCGGCTGTTTCGCCCATGAAATTGATTCGACGAGGGCCGCCTGTTTTTGCGATTCTGCCAATGCTCTTACAAGCCTCACAATAGGCATCCCCGCCAATGAGCGCGACCTGATGGCCGCTCCCGAAGGTGCAGACTTGTCCGGCATACGGCAGAATCCTGCCGCCGGTCGAGAGAGCATCACCTACACAAGCAACTCTGCGTTCCACGGTTAAGCCCCTGCGCTTTGATATGACGGATCAAGCAGGCCGAAAATGGGCTCGCCGTCGAGTTCATGAAATTCCAATGGCGTGATAGGGCTGGATACTATGGTGTCGCCATTGCTCAGAGGGCTCCCGACAATCGCAACGGGCATGTCTTCTACCTTCATAGCGCTGCCAGCGCCCGCGACAATCACCGCGGTACTGCCGTCTGGATAGGTTGCCACGTCGCCCACGCGAAGGAGGGTGAGACCATCGCAGCTGTGTATTCCCGACCCTATAAGAACCTCGCCGCCCTTGGCAGTCTTGGCGCCAGCGAACGCTGCCACATAGACAGCCTTGATCTTTGTGTCGCTCATCATTTACTCCTGATTGAAAGTGGCGAATTGCCAACATCCATATCACCAGGTGCAACCGCTGAAGTCAATCGGACAAGTCCGAAATACAGCGCTGAGTGATCGGCTTTTCGAGTTGTCGCGGTGGAATCAAGCAGACCAGGACAAGGTGATCCTGTGGTTCGGTCACACGGTTGGCAATACGCGGCAAACGCTACGCGATGGGTTGACCAGAATCCGTGACATTATGGGAAGCTTGCGCGAAAAGAACTTTGAACGCCATTCAGAAGAGGGACTCCGGCGCGTGGGGTGTGTACCGCGTGCCCGCGATGGGGAGATTGAAGCTACCGCGAGTGTTTGCAAGCCGGATGGCACCTACACCATTTTTGTCGGCCCAAAATTCTGCCGTCTGGATCACGAGCAGAATAGCCCAGAGGGAATCCCCTTCGATAAGGATAGTAAGCTAACAGTACTCATTCATGAGGTTTCACATTTCCCGGAGGCGATGAACTCTGAAGACAAGTGGTACAACATTCTCCTGTCAAGGCTTCGGGCCAAAGCGCGCAATCAGTTTTGCATCGTCAATGCAGACAACATCGCATACTACGTGACGAACATCCCAAATTGGAGCTACAGGCCGCCAGCATGGAAACCGTGATGAAAAAGCTGCTCGTTGCATTCGTATTGCTCTGTGTGTTGCCTGCCTATGCCTGCCGCCCTGCATTCTTGACGCACGAACCCATCTTTGAGCGTGGGGCGGCGAAGCTCTCCGCTCCCGAAATTGCTCGGCTGGCCGCGTGGCGCAGTGATACGCGGCAAGCGTTTCCTGCGGGCTTTGAGGTATTCATGTCGCTGTGGCGGAACGAGAGCGCCGGAATCACCAGGAAGCTTGCCGAAGCGCGTGCACGTTGGCTTGCTGATCTGCTTGAGCACATGGATGTCAACGGCGCTGACATTCACCAGCCAGAGATTCGCGACATCGACAACCACTACGTCCCATCAGCGGATGCCGCCACGTTCCTGAACACCGTTACGATAGCTGTAAACCCGCGATGCCCGCACGCATGTTGCGACAAAGCGAGTCGGTGAGTTGTTCTCCGTGCCTACTGGGGCGTGTCCCCTGGTGCGGGGGCGCCCTGGGCCGGCTACCCACCTGCAGGCAGTGTCCCTGACGCTCTCTAAATAACCTCAGACAAGGCCTTGGCGAAAGCAGGGAGAAAACCGGCCATGCCGCCGTCTCAGGCGCGCAGATAGCCTTCGGCCAGCGCCACCCAGCAAGCAGCGCCAAGCGGAATCAGCTGGTCGTTGAAGTCATATCCGTCATTGTGCACCGAGCAGCCCACCCACTCGCCGGTGCCATTGCCCAGCGCAAAATAGCAGCCCGGCATCCTCTCCAGCATCCACGCGAAATCCTCGCTGCCCATCTGCATGGACGGCGGCACCTGGATGACCTTGTCGCTGCCCAGCACGCTGGCCACGGCCTGCCGTGCGATGGCGGTTTCTTCCACGGTATTGCAGATCGCGGGCGCCAGGCGCTCGTAGGCGATGTCTGCCGTCACGCCGCACGAGGCGGCCTGGTGCGTCACCACCTCGCGAATGCGGGTCTCCAGCAGGTCTCGCACCTGCGCCACGGTGGCGCGCACGCTCAGCTTCAGCGTCGCGGTCTCCGGGATGATGTTGTAGGTGCTGCCGGCCTGCATCTCGCCCACGCTAATCACGGCGGCGTCGACCGGCGCCACATTGCGCGCCACGATGCCTTGCAGCGCCATCACGGTCGAGGCGAGGGCCAGCGTGGGATCGGTGGCGCGGTGGGGCATGGCGCCATGGCCGCCCTTGCCGCGGAACGTGATCGTGGCGCGGTCTGAGGAGCCGCCCATCGGGCCGCTCTGCACTACCGCCATGCCCACCGGCAGGCCGGGCGCATTGTGAAAGGCGTAGATCGCGTCGCAGGGGAAACGCTCGAACAGGCCGTCGTTCATCATGGCCAGCGCGCCGGTCATGCCTTCCTCGTCGGGCTGGAAGATCAGGTTGAGGGTGCCGTCGAAGTGGCGCGTGGCGGCCAGGTACTCGGCAGCGGCCAGCAGCGTGGCGGTGTGACCGTCATGGCCGCAGGCGTGCATGCGTCCTGCTACCTGGCTGGCATAGGGCAGGCCGGTGCGCTCCTGCAGCGGCAGCGCGTCCATGTCGGCGCGGATACCGATGGTGCGCGCACCGTTGCCGACCTTCAGTTGTGCCACCAGCCCGTGGCCGCCCACGGTGTGCACGCTATAGCCCCATTCGCGCAGCAGCGCGGCGGCCATTTCGGCGGTGCGTGGCACGTCGGCGCCCAACTCTGGGTGGGCGTGGATGCGGTGGCGCAGTTCGGCGAAGCGCTCGGCGGATTCGGTCAGTGCCGGCGGGATGTTTCCTGGGTGCTTGGTCATGGCTGCAGGGTGTGTGTCGTGCGTTCGGAAGGGATGGGTTTTGCGCCGCGGGTCAGTCGCGGCCGGGGTGGCTGGGGAACAGCGCCAGCGCGGTCAGGCTGATGCAGGAGGCCGCGATCAGGTACCCGGCAGGCGCCATGTTGCTGCCCGTGGCGCTGATCAGCCAGGTCACGATCAGCGGGGCGAAGCCGCCGAACACGGTCACGCCAAAGCTGTACATCACCGACATGCCGGTGGCGCGTTGGTGGCGCGGCAGCGCTTCCATCATCAGGGCGGCACCCGCGCCGCTGCCGACCGAGCCCAGGGTCACGGCCCCGCCGATCAACGCCATGGTGAGCGGCAGGCTGGGGCCCGCGGATAGCAGCGTGAAGTTGGGGTAGACCAGCGCCAGCGAAGTCAGCCCGCCGGCAAACAGCAGGGGCTTGCGGCTCGGCAGCCGGTCGGCCAGCAGGCCGAACAAGGGCGCCATCACCAGCATGGCAGCGCCTGCCGTGCATGCCGCCAGGAAGGCGGTGACAGGTGGCATATGCAGAGCGCTCACCAGGTAAGTGGGCATGTAGAACACCATGATGTACATGGATGAGGTGCTGCCGGTCATCAGCAGCATGCCCAGCAGCAGCGTGCGGCCATGTTCGCGAAACACCTTGCCGACGCCGCCATGCGCGCTGCCGCCTTCGTGGGTTTCTTGCAGGTGCCGGCGGATATACATGCCCACCGGCGCAATCAGCAGGCCAAGCATGAACGGCAGGCGCCAGCCCCACGCAAGCATGGCGTCGGGGCTGAGCAAGGCCGATGCCGCGGCACCGGTCAGCGCGCCCAGCAGCGCGGCCCCGCCTTGCGTGGCGGCTTGCCAGCTGACCAGGAAGCAACGGTTGCGCTTGCTGGCGGTCTCCAGCAGCAGGGCCGATGCGGCGCCGATTTCCCCGCCAGCCGACAAGCCTTGCAGCAGCCGGCCGATGACCACCAGCACGGTGGCGGCCATGCCAATGCTTGCATGGGTGGGCGTGAAGGCGATCAGCGCGGTGCCTGCCGTCATTAGCACGATGGTGAGCGTGAGCGCCGCCTTGCGGCCGCGCTGGTCGGCCAGGTTGCCGATCAGCACCGCGCCCAGGGGACGCATCACGAAGCCGACACCGAAGGTGGCGAAAGACAGCAGCAACGATGCCAGCGGGCTGCTCGACGGAAAGAACAACTTGCCGATGGTGGCGGCAAAGAAGCTATAGACCGTGAAGTCGTACATTTCCAGCCCGTTGCCGATGGCGGCGGCAACGATGGCGCGGCGCGAGTGCGGGCGGGCGGCAGTGGCAGGCACGGCGCCGGCCGGGTGGCCTGGTGCGGTGTGGGCGATGGTCATGCTGTCCTCCTCGGGTGGGGTAGATGGGCAGCGGGTGCGGCGTGGCCCCGTTACTCTCGGTGTGGGGGCATGGTAGGGGCCGCGCGCTGGATAAGCACTTCGCTTTTTTTCATGGGTATGAGCATTGGGAATCAGGGGGCGGCCGCCGATTGGGCGCGCGGCGTCAGGCAATGGGCTGTTTTCATTGCCCTTCGATTCGATTGTTGCCCGTAACTAATTGATTGTTATGGGTTTTAATCGGGGATGGGTTTGCGTCATCGCGTCATGCCGGGCCAGCGCGGTGCTGGGGCATTGCCTGGCCCGGATGCGCGTTGCCGGCGCATGCGGGACCGCTCACTGGGCGGCGGTGCTGCCCGGTGGCGGATAGTGGCTCGCCAGCGCTTGCAGCACGGCGTCGTGCAGGCGCGCCGCCGCCCACGTCAGCACATGCCGGTCGCGCGTGACCAGCGAGATGATGCGGTCGGGCACGGGCTCGGCGACCTCGATGAAATCCATCCGCTCGGTGATGTACTGGCTGCCAAGCGACTCGCTGGAAAGCAGGATCAGGGTGTCAACCTGCCAGCAAAGGTCCAGCGCCAAGCCCATCGATGTGCACTCGACCACCCGGGGCGGCACCGCCAGGCCGTTACCCGCGAACAACTGATGAAAAGGTGAGCTCGCATCGGACAGCGGGTCCAGCGCGAGCCAGTCCGCCTGCTGCAGCACGCGCACCGAACGTGCCGCGCGCAGCGCATGCCCGCGCCGGGCACCGATCACGGTCGGCAGCCGGCACACCTGGGTGCAGTCCAGCCCGCGATCCAGCGGCAGCAACTGCGAGGTCACCGCGAAATCCATGGTGCCCTCGCGCAGGTGCTCCAGCAACTGCGCCGGGCGCATCTCCAGCACCCGCAGCCGGGCGTTCGGGAACTCGCGGCGGAAGGTACTCAGGCAGGCCGCCATCGGCCGCATCAGCGCCGTGACCGGCGTCACCCCCACGGTGATCTCGCTTTGCACCGTGCCTTTCATGTCTTCCAGGTCTTCGCGCGCGCGGCGCACATTCTCGCTGATCAGCCGCGCATGCGAGACCAGCCGCTGACCAAAGGGCGTGAGCTGCACGCCCTTGCTGGAGCGCACAAACAAGGTGGCACCGACGCTGCTCTCCAGCTCCTTGATCGCCTTGCTCAGTGCGGGCTGCGTCAGGTGAAGGATGCGCGAGGCTTCCTGGATGCTGCCGGTTTCGGCAACGGCGGCCAGGGCGCGCAGCTGGTTGAGCTTCATGTGGTGGCCTGCTGGATCGTGGGCGGACATGTTAATGGCAAAGCGGGCGGCGTGAAAGGATGGGAGCCTGGTGCGGTGATCGGCATGCGAGGTGGCCGTGAGGTGGTCTTGAGGTGGCTTTCAGCCGGGCGCCGGAACCGTTGGCATGCTCCTTGCGCGGGGAACTGCATCCGGCTTGCGCTAGAATGGCAAGCCTAGCCACTGTAAGCAATCATGATGCGCTGCCATCCGGGCGTGCTTGATTCATCTTGCGTTAGCGCGTGCGCACCGATATTGTGCATCGGTGCGCCGCCGACGAAGCTGCGCCGCAGTAGCCATCTTTTTCTCGCAGCGCTTCGTCTGCCTTACTCTCAATATCCCATGCAGCTTGACGACACCAACCCGCAAAACTCCTTCCTGAACACCACGCGCAAAGAGCGCAAGCGTGTGCAGGTGTACCTGGTCAGCGGCATCCGGCTCGTCGGCTCCATCGAGTCCTTCGACGCATTCGTGGTGATGCTGAGCACGCCCGGCGGCATGCAGACCATCTACAAGCGCGCCATCTCGACGATCCAGCTGGATACCGGCACGCGTCCTCCCGGCGGCGGTGGCGGCGCACGTCCGCCCGGCGCAGGCCCGCGGACGCCGGGCTCTGGCCCCCGTCCGCCGCGCGTGTCTTCAGAAGGCAACGCCCAGGCGCCCCTGGTGGTAACGCGCAAGCGCCGCGCCATGGCGCCTGGCGGTTCAAACGAGTAATGCTGGCCGCCCACCCCGGGCGGGGTGGCCTTCTACGTTCCGCCTGACCCGCTCATTGCCGCGCTCATGGCCGGAACTGCTGCGTACCGTCTTCCTTGAATCCGATGCCGATCTGCGCCCGGATGACCGCAGGACGCAAAGGCGAGGACATACGCTGGCTCGCGCTGTGGGGTGTGGCGACGGCAGTGCAGGCGTAGCGCTGCGGTGCCAGTCAATCGCGCCCCGGCCGGGAGGCCGGGGCCTTGCGAAAAGCGGTGAGGCTGCCTCGCGTCAGTTGCCGATGCCGAGCAGCTCGACTTCAAAGTTCAACGTGGCGTTCGGTGGGATCGTGCCGGGTACGCCGCGCGCGCCATAGGCGGTCGGCCCCGGGCACACCAGCTTGGCCTTGCCGCCGACCTGCATCTTCTGCACGCCTTCCGTCCAGCAGGGAATGACGCGGTTCAGCGGGAACGAGATCGGCTGTCCGCGCTTGTAGGAGCTGTCGAACTCGGTGCCGTCGGTGAGCGTGCCGCGATAGTGCACCTTGACCACATCGGAGGCTTTCGGCGTGGCGCCGGTGCCCTTGACAATGGTCTGGATGGACATGCCGGACGGCAGGGTTTCCGCGGCCGGGGCGGCAGCGTGAGCGATGGACGCCATGCCCAGGGCGGCAAGTAGCAGTGCAATCTTCTTCATATGTCAGCTGGCAGAGTGGAGGGGGAAAGTTGGCCGGTCGCGCCGGCCTGAAAACCAGCATCTTAAACCGGGAATGGGATCCCTCCGGGTTTGTCCACCGCTACCGGCGTGGCCGCCAGGCTTGCCAAGCCACTCGACGGCAAGGCACCACGGCATCAAGGCATGACTGGCGGACGGTAAGGCAGCGTTGAAGCAAAGGCCCACAGCATGAACAGCACAAGCGGCGCGTGGACCAGCAACTGGGTGAAAGTAAACCCGACCACGTCCTTGGCCCGGATCCCCAGCACGCCCAGCAGCGGGAGCATCCAGAACGGGTTGATCAGGTTGGGCAGCGCCTCCGCGGCGTTGTACACCTGCACCGCCCAGCCCAGGTGGACTTGCAGTTCATTGGCAGCCTGCATCACGTAAGGCGCCTCGATGACCCATTTGCCGCCGCCCGATGGCACGAAGAAGCCCAGGACGGCGGAATAGACGCCCATCACCGCGGAGAACGATTCCTTGGTGGCGACCGAGACGAAAGCCGATGCCAGGTGGTGCGACAACGTCGTGCCATCCATTCCAGCTGCCTTGGTGAGGATGAATGCGATGCCGCCATACAGCGGAAACTGGATCAGCACCCCCGCGGTGGATGGCACGGATCTGGCCACGGCGCGCAGGAAGCGCTTGGGACGCCAGTTCAGCAGCATTCCCAGTATCAGGAACAGGAAGTTGTAGGTGTTGAGGTTGGAGATCGCGAGGATCGGGTCCTTGGTGGTGAACTCATGCACCAGCCAACCGGCGCCGAGGGCTACGATCAGCAGGGTCAGCAAGGGGCTGTACTCCAGCCATTCGCCGGGACGCGTGGGGCGGCCAATGCCATCGCCGGCATCGTCGATATCCACGCCCATGTCCTGCGCGGTGCGCGCGCGCTCGCCCGCCGGCGCTGAAAAATATGCTACCAGCAAGGAAGCGACGATCAGCACGGCCGTCATCGCCATCGATTGCCACAGGAAGATGGTCTGCGAAAACGGAATCACGCCGGTGATATCCAGTAGCGACTTGGGCAGGCTGGCGGGGTTGGCCTGCAACTGCGCAGCGGACGAACTTAAGCCCAGTGCCCAGGTGGCACCCATCCCCAGGTAGGCGGCGGCGCTGGCCGCGCGATAGTCCACGCGCAGCCCGGTGCGTCGTGCAATGGCCCGCACCAGCAACCCGCTGAAGATCAGGCTGATGGCCCAGTTGAGCAGGGAGGTCAGCAGGCTGACCAGCGCGACAAAGGCGATGGCGCCGCGCGCCGTGCGCGGCAGGGCGGCTAGCCGCTCGATCAGCAGGGACGCCGGGGGCGAGGCCGCCACGACGTAGCCCGAGATGGCCACCACCGCCATCTGCATGGTGAACGGGATCAGGCTCCAGAAGCCGTCGCCAAATGCGCGGGCTACGCCTTGCGCGGGCGCGCCGATGGCCATCGCGCCAAGCGCCACGACGATCACCGCGATGGCGGCGAAAATATACGAGTCGGGGAACCAGCGCTCGGACCAGTCGGTGACCTTGACGGCCAGGCGCTCCAGTCCGCCGCGGCCCGGGTGGTCCGGGTGTTCAGGCTGGTCCGTTGTGTCCAGGGATAGGGGGGTGCTTTTCATGCTTGTCTCCTTGCATTGCCATGGCTTTCTGCGCGCGGCGTGGTGCGCGGCGAGCCTTCGAATCCTCCATAAGCCATGACGGCGGCCGCGAGGTCTTCCAGCGCGGTGCCGACGGCCTTGAAGACGGTGATCTCCGTGTCATCCGCGCGGCCGGGATGGCGCTGCTGGCACAGGTCCGCGAGCGTGGCCCGGATGTGGGCGGCCTTGAGCACGCCAGCCTCGATGGGGTGGAGCAGGTCGCCGGCCTTGAGCACGGCTTCGCTGGTATCGACGAAGACGGAGGTTGACTCGAAGCAGCCGTCGTCGGCCTCGCGCATGGCCGGCGTGAAGCCGCCGATCAGGTCCAGGTGGGTGCCGGGCCTGAGCCACGCGCGCTGCACGAGCGGCGAGGTGGAGAGCGTGGCCGAGGTCACGATGTCAGCGTCTTCGCAGGCGGCGGCGATCGTCGGGACAAAGCGCGCCTCGAAGCCGTCGGCCAGCAGTCTTGCCGCCAGCGCTTCGCCTTGGCTCGCGTTGATATCCCAGACGGCAACGCGCTGGATCGGCCTGACGGCGCGATAGGCATGGGGCAGCAGGCTGGCAACGCGGCCCGCGCCGAGCACCAGCATCGACGAAGCATCATTGCGGCTCAGGTAAGAGGCCGCCAGCGCCGACGCGGCGGCGGTGCGCCTGGACGTGATCTCGTTGCCATCGATCATGGCCAGCGGCTTGCCGGTGCACGCATCGTGCAGCAGGTAGGTCGAGTACAGGCCCGGCAGTCCGGACAGCGTATTGCCCGGGTAGATGGTCACGGTCTTCACGCCGAGATAGGCGCCGGCCTGCCACGAGGGCATCAGCAGCATCGTCCCCGGCGCCGCGCCGTGCGGATCGATGACATGGCTGTGGCGCTGGGGGACCTCGCAGCCGCGGATAAACGCGTCGCGCAGGGCGGGCACGAGCCTGGCGAACGGCAGCAGCGCGCGGGTGGTGTCGGAGTCGAGTATCAGCATCTTGGCTTGGGTGGGGTTGGAAAAAGGGCGGCGGCGGGCGCGATCACGCGTTCAGCACGATGTCGCTGGCGGGCACGGCCTGGCACGCCAGGCACATGCCGGCATCCTCGGGTTCCTCGCCATGCAGGTTCCGGGTGCGGCCCGACACGACGGAAACCGCGCAGCTCTCGCACTGGCCGACCCGGCAGCCGCTGGGCAGTGCCAGGCCGAGTTTTTCAGCGAAGCCCAGCAGGGGGCCGTCCGTCGAGCGCCAGGTGCCGGTGGTGCCGGACCTGGCGAACACCACATTGAACTGCTGGCCGGGCCCGGCCGCCACGCGCTCGGGCGAGCGGAACACTTCGCGCAAGATGTCGGCGCGCGGCACGCCACGCTCGGCGAGCGCATTGGCGAAGGCGGTCATCATTGGCGCGGGGCCGCACATATAGACGAGCGGGCGCTGGCCGAGCAGTTCGGCGGGGACATGCTCGGCGCTGACGCGTCCGGCCACGTCGTAGTCGACGCCGGGCACGTCGCCTTGCGCGGGACGGTCGTAGAAGTTGACGACTTCCAGCGTCGGCAGGGTGTGCCGCAGCGCCCGGATGCGTGACCGGAACGCATGGGCCAGGCCGTTCTGGTTCGCGTACAACAGCAGCATCCTTGGCGGATCGGCGAGCCCGGCCAGCGATTCGAGCAGGCTGATGAACGGCGTGATGCCTATCCCGCCGGCCAGCAGCACCAGCGGGCGCCGGGTGCGCACCGGCATGACAAAGGTGCCGGATGGCGCGCGCAGCGAGACGATGTCGCCAACCGCAAGGCACAGGTTGATATGCGACGAAGCGCGCCCGAACACGGCCTCGCCGGCATCGGTCAGGCCAGCGGCGCGGCGCACGGAGATCGAGTAGCCGCGCCGCGCCGGCAATACGGCAGGGCCGGTCAGGGAATACGAGCGCACGATCTCTTCGCCGGCGGGCGGCACGGTGAGCTTGATCGTCACATGCTGGCCCGGCAGGAAGTCCGGCAAGCCGCCACCATCCAAGGGCTCCAGGCATACCGACATGACCTCGTGCGCTTCCTTCGCCAGGCTCGCGACGCGAAAGGCGCGATAGCCGTCCCACCGGCGGCGCGTTACGTCGAAAGCCGGATCGGGCTCGACGTTGCAGCGGTAGGCCCGCAGCGGCACGGAGCCGCTGACCGGATCGATGCTGTCCGCGGCGATCAAGCCGTTGTAGTTGCTGTTGTTCTCGCCCGTGACGCCCAGCGCGGTCTGCGCAAGCGCATCGCAGCGCTGCCACCAGCCAAACTCGCCGACCACCACGCGGGGATGCAGGCCTTCCCGGACCTTGGCGATAAACCTTGCGCTGCCGATGGACGTGGTCACCCGGATCGCATCGCCGCTGGCAATCCCGCGCGCGGCCGCCAGCGCGGCCGGGATTTCCGCTTCGGGTTGCAGTGCGCGGCGCCGCAGCGAGGGCAGCCCGCGATGCTGGCTGTGGCAGTAGTAGCCGCTTTTGGCCGAGGTCAGGACAAAAGGATAGGCGCCGTCGGCAGTGTCGTCCGCTTCTTCGGGGCACTGGCCGGCGCGTGGCAGTGGCGGATAGCCGTGACGCAGCAGCTGTTCTGAGTACAACTCCACCAGCCCCGTTTGCGTATGGAAGGCGCGCTCACGCGGCCGGCCCGCATACTTGCGCTCCACGTCGGCAACGGGCACGCGGATGCCTTCCGGCTGCTCGCGCAGCCTGTCCACCGTCAACCCCGACGGGGCGAGCATATGATTCCATCCCGCCTCCAGGCTGCCGCCAAAGAACGCCTGCCCCATGCCCAGCCTGACGGCGAGATCGAACACGATGTCGTTGTCCGAGCGCGACTCGCCGCGCGGCGACACCATGCGCTGGCGCAACTGCACCAGTTGCTCGGCCTCGGCGGAGATCTCGAAGCCGATGCGCAGTCCCTCGCGCTCCCATGGCGTGTTGACCGGCAGCAGGATATCGGCGTAGCGGGAACTGGGGGTTTCGAACAAATCGCAATGGACATAGAAGTCCAGGCTGCGCAAGGCGCGCTCGCCGTCTTCCACATCGGCTTGCGAGAGCAGGGGATTGGTGCCGAATGCCATCAGCGTGCGCACGGCGTAGGGCTGCGCGTGCAGGATCGCCCGGTAAAGGTCGCGCGCGGTGACCCATCCCTGCGCGGGCGGCCCGAGCGGCCTCGCGTCATAGCCCAGCGCCTTGCTCTTCTGCGCCGGCGGCAGCAGGTCGAAGCTGCTGACCGGGTTGTACGGGGGCTTTTGAAAGATCCGGTTGCCGCCCGGCTTGTCGAAACTGCCGGTCAAGGCATAGAGGCAGGCGATTGCCCGGTCCGTCTGGGTTGCGTTGTCGTGCTGGCCAACGCCGGACCAGGCGTGATAGGCCACGCGCCTGGCCGAGCCGAACAGGCTTGCCGCATGGTGGATATCCGCCTGTGCCACCCAGGTGAGCCGCGCGGCTACGTCGACGGGGTAACGGGCGCATTCGCCGGCATACAGGTCGAAGGCGGGTCGGCAAGCGAGCGTGGCCGTGGCTGTGGCTGTGGCCTGGCCCACTTCGAATGTGCCTCTTAGCGCAACATGCTCAAAATCCCGCCCGGCTAGCGCCGATGACGGCCGGGCTTGTCCGGCATGGGCGTCCCAGACCAGGTAGGCATCGCCATCGGCCAGCCCCAGGTCGCGG
Source organism: Cupriavidus sp. GW823-FHT07A04 (assembly GCF_058794615.1). Taxonomy (NCBI): domain Bacteria; kingdom Pseudomonadati; phylum Pseudomonadota; class Betaproteobacteria; order Burkholderiales; family Burkholderiaceae; genus Cupriavidus; species Cupriavidus sp. GW823-FHT07A04. The sequence continues at coordinate 318,270 of NZ_JBXAHA010000002.1, read as the reverse complement.
CCCCGCAGGAAGCGCCCGTTGTCGCAGCGCACCAGCAAGGGGCCATTGGTCCATTGCCGCACGAAGGCCAGGTCGAACGCATTGGCTTCGATCAGCAGGTTGGCGATCGCCATGGCGAGCACGGCGTCCGTGCCCGGCCGCACGCGCAGCCATTGCTCCGCCTGGCCTGCCAGCGCTGTCTCCCTGGGGTCCACCACCAGCAGCTTCGCGCCGGCGGCCCTGCCGGCACCAATCGCTTCGGCCTGCGACAGCCAGGTGTTGGTCGGGTTATGGCCCCACAACACGATGAGTTCGGCATTGCGGTAATCGGCGGTCGGCATGCCGCAGCCGAAGGTGAAGGCGTGCGCATAGTCCTTGTGCCAGTTGCAGATTTCCGTGGCGTAGCAGGTGTTGGGACTGCCAAAGAGCCGGATAAGCCGCTCGATCCAGTCGATGCTGTCGGATAGCGGCGTGCCGCTCGGCGTGGTGACGGCAAAGGCGACCGATTCGGCGCCGCCCTCACGCCTGGCCTGGAGCAGGCGCTGCGCAACCTCGGCCAGGGCCTCCTCCCAGCTAATGCGCTGCCAGCAGGGATCCGCATCGGTCTTGGGCGTGGTTCGCCGCATCGGATACAAGACGCGGTCGGCGCTATGGACCAGTTCCGGCGCGGATTTTCCCTTCATGCACATTGCCTTGCCCGTGGGGTGCGCGGTGTCGGGGCGCACTGCGATCAGCGCATCGTTCGCCACCACGTTCACCGTGCCGCATCGGGAGCGGCACAACGTGCAGTAGCCGCGCTTGTCTTCCTGAATCATGGTTGTCACCGCATCTTGTCTCCTGACCGGATGCTAGCTAGCATGAGGAAGTATTTCTAATTCATAATTTCGACATAGCAATATCGGAAAAATCGATGCTACCCACCTTAAAGCAACTGCAGCATTTCGTGGCCATCGCCGAGACGGGACAGGTGTCGCGTGCGGCGCTTCGTTGCCACGTATCGCAGTCATCCATGACGGCCTCCCTGAAGGGTCTGGAGGAAGCGGTAGGCGTGCAGTTGTTCACCCGGCACGCCAGCGGCGTGCGCCTCACCGAAGCCGGTACGCGTTTCCTGCGGCATGCGCAGCAGATCGAGGACGCCGTGCTGGATGCGGTGGAAGCCGTCAGCGTGGCGCCGGTAGACATCGCGGGCACGGTGCGCCTGGGCGTGACCGAAACCATCACGGCCTATGTGCTGCCCGGCTTGCTGGAGTCCATCGAGAGAAAGTTCCCCCGGCTGCGGCTTGAGTTGCTGGAGCGGGAACGGCATGACATCGAGCGGGGCATCCTGCGTGGCGAGATCGACATTGCCCTGCTGCTGGTTTCGAACCTGCCCGGGCTCGACCATGTCACCTGCGAAACGCTGCTGCGCTCGCCAAGGCAGCTATGGGGCCATCCCGAGCATCCGCTGATGATGGCGGACCGCATCGGCCTGGCGGACGTGGCGCGGCATGACTACATCCTGCTCGACATGGACGAGCACATTGCCACGGTCGGCAAGTACTGGGGGCAATATGGACTGGCACCGCAGGTCCGCTACCAGAGCTGCTCGATCGAGGCGGTCCGCAGCCTGGTGGCGGCCGGGCGCGGCATTGCCATCCTGTCCGACCTGGTTTACCGGCCGTGGTCGCTGGAGGGGCAGCGCATCGTGCGGCGCGCGATTGCCGACAAGGTGCCGTCGATGGACGTGGGGCTGGTATGGAAGCGCGAGCCCGCCACCCCGGGCAATGTGGTGGCGCTTGCGGACTACCTGCGCAGTGCGCTCAAGGGCAGGGAGAAAGCGCGCATGTGAGCCGGCGGGCCTATGCCAGGATCAGTGGCCGGCGCCGGATTCCCGAAGCCGCACGGGCGGGGCCGGTTTGCCGGCCATTGCCGGCTTCCGGCCTTTGCGGAATATCCGCTGGAGTTCCTTTTTCGCAATGATCCCTTCGCTGCACAGGGGGCACCTGAGCACGGTCAGGAGGAAAGACGAACCCAGTTCGGGCGCATCGATCTCGAGCGTTGCCACTGACAAGTCAGATTTCCTACAACTTGGACATAGCATGATGGAAGCGGGGAAGATGGCAGATCAGGGAGCACGAGCGAAGCATCGCTTGCGCTCGCCCGGTTCTTGCAGGCGCGGCGGGCAACGGGTATCGCCATAGGAGCAGAATACGCAGCAGTCCCCGGCCTTGGGTTTCAGCACGGCGTTGCAGTGCCCGCACGTGTAGCACCACAGGCACGCGTCGGTGGGCATGTTCTCGGCGCTCCGGTGTCCGCAATGTGGGCAGGTGATGGTCGACTGCAGTAGGACGGTGCGCATCCCCTTCCCTTAAGGCCAGCTTGCACATAGTCTAGGTGCGTACTCGGGTACGGAGTCAAGCGATGGAATCGGCACTGACGATCGGGCAGGTGGCCAAGGCGGCCAATGTGGGCGTGGAAACGGTGCGCTACTACCAAAGGTGTGGCCTCCTGCCGGTACCCGAGCGAGCGCCTGGCGCCATCCGGCAATATCCACGTGAAAGCCTGCAAAGGCTGATCTTCATCCGCCGCGCGCAGGCGCTTGGATTCGCGCTGGATGAAATCCGCGTCTTGCTGCAACTCAATGACGGTAGCACGTGCGGGACCGCGCGTACGCTGGCTGAACGCAAGCTCCAGGCGGTGGAGGCGCGCCTGGGGGAGTTGCAGGCGCTGCGTACCGACTTGCGCAGGTTGATCGGGCAATGCCACGCCAGCGATGGCACTGGCTCGTGCCCCTTGATTGCAACGCTGTGCGCGTCCTGCTAGCCGTGCAGCATTGCGGGCATCCACAGGGAGGATCGGGGACTTGCCGTACAACGGAAAGCAAGGCGCTGGCAAGCCTGCCGGCGCAACTGCGCGTTGTGCGCGGCCAGCCATGCGACGCCAGTAGCACCCGGCGGCAAACTTGGCTAGAGTGGGAACCTCATACAGTTCGCGTCAAGCATGAGGATACCCATGGAAGCCCAGCGCCTGCAGTTCCCGGGAAGTGATGGTCAGCAACTCTCCGCGCGGCTGGATTTGCCAGTTGGCCCGGTGCGCACTTTTGCCTTGTTCGCCCATTGCTTCACTTGCGGCAAGGACGTGCTGGCGGCGACGCGTATCGCGCAGGCGCTGACGGCACACGGCATCGCCGTGCTGCGCTTTGATTTCACCGGCCTTGGCGGCAGCGGCGGCGATTTCGCCAATACCAACTTCTCGTCCAACGTGGCCGACCTGCTGGCGGCGGCGGACTATCTGCGCCAGCACCACCGGGCGCCAGCCTTGCTGATTGGCCACAGCCTGGGCGGCGCGGCGGTGCTCAGCGCCGCGCACGGCATCCCCGAAGCCAAGGCGGTCGTCACCATCGCCGCGCCGAGCGATCCGAGCCATGTGGTCGGCCTGTTCGGCGACCAGGCCGCACGCATCGAGGCCGATGGAGAGGCCGAGGTCCGGCTCGCCGGCCGTCCGTTCAAGATCAAGCGGCAGTTCATCGAAGACGTGGCCGAGCAGAAGCTGCTCGATAACGTAGCCAAGCTGCGCAAGGCGCTGCTGGTCATGCATGCGCCGCAGGACGACACCGTCGGCATCGATAACGCCACGCAGATCTTCATTGCCGCCAAGCATCCCAAGAGCTTCGTCTCGCTCGACCGCGCCGATCACCTGCTCACGCGCAAGGCCGATGCCGTTTACGTGGCCAACACCATTGCGGCATGGAGCCAGCGCTATCTCGACATCGATGCCCTGGATGTGCCGGCCGCAGTGGCCGAGGAAGGGCTGGTGCGGGTGGAGGAAAGCCACGCCGGCAAGTACCAGCAGCGCATCACCGCCGGGCCGCACCACCTGCTGGCCGACGAACCCGTTTCGTTTGGCGGGCTCAACGGCGGCCCCGCGCCTTACGACCTGCTGCTGGCGGGGCTGGGCGCCTGCACCGCCATGACCATGCGCATGTATGCGGACCGCAAGGGCTGGCCACTGGAACACGTGGCCGTGACGCTGCGCCACGAGAAGATCCACGCGACCGATTGCGCGGAGTGCTCCACCACCGAAGGCAAGATCGACTGGATCGAGCGGGAGATCACCATGCGCGGCCCGCTGGACGAGGCGCAACGCGCGGCGCTGATGGAGATCGCCGACAAGTGCCCGGTCCACCGGACCCTGCATTCGGAGGTGGTGGTGCGCACCCATCTGGCGGAGACTGCCGCCGGGTAGGCCGCCGGCACGAACCGGAAGAGATGGCCTGCGGGCTGCCCCTTCCGGTTTTGCCTGGGGCTTCTCAGAGGAAGGTTGTCTCGATTCGCGACGCACCCTTGAGGAACAGCGTCACCGGCGTGCGCTCGCAGATCTGCGCGAGCCGCTCGCGCTCGGCCTCGCCCAGTTCCACGCCGCTAAGCCGGACCTCGCGCCGGATGAAGCGTGCCTCGTCCTTGCCCTGGAAGACCGCCGTGACTTCCACATCGGCCACGGGCCACTGTTTCCTCTGCATGTACATCTTCAGCGTGATGGCGGTGCAGGACACCAGACCGGACAGCACGAAGGCAAAGGGCGGCGGGCCCTGGTCCGTGCCGCCCAGCCCGGCGGACTCGTCACCGACCAGTGCGTGGCTGCCGGCCTGCAGGTGCACCAGGTAGTTGGCATCGACCGAGCCGATCCGGGCGGTGGCTTGGGAATTTGACATGGTATTTCCTGGGGTTGTTGGTGCAGAGGATTGTGCGGATTATGCGGGTTATGCTCAATATTATGCGGGCGCGCGCCGGAGGGAAAGGCTCTTCTCGCCATATTTCCCGCTTGTCATCGGCACAGAGGCCAGGGCACCGTACCCACCTGGGGTCCCCGGTGGCCAGGGCGCGCCTACACTGTAGCCATCACTTCAAGACCGGGGGCACGCATGGAAGCATCGCAAGTCTTGCCGTTGCTGCTGCATTTCGACCAGCATCTCGGCCCTGCCATCGCGCAATACGGCATCTTGGTCTACGGCATCCTGTTTGCCATCGTGTTCTGCGAGATCGGGCTGTTGCCGCTGTTCTTCCTGCCTGGCGACCCGCTGCTGTTTCTCTGTGGCGCGTTCTGCGCGGCGGGCGCGCTCAAGCTATGGATCCTGCTGCCGGTGCTGCTGGTCGCCGCGGTGGCCGGCAGCCTGCTGAACTACGCCATCGGCAAAGCCATCGGGGCCCGCGTGTTCACGGGCGGCTACCGATGGATCAACCGCGACGCACTGCGCAGGACGCATGACTTCTACCAGCGCCACGGCGGCCTGACTTTGCTGCTGTCCCCCTTTGTCGCCGTGGTGCGCACCTTTGCCCCGTTCGTCGCGGGCGTGTCCGCCATGTCCGCGACGCGCTTCGCGCTGGCCGCGAGTGCTGGCGCCGCGGTGTGGGTGGTGTCGCTGCTGGCCGGCGGCTATCTCTTCGGCAATGTGCCGCTGGTGCGCGATCACATGAGCGCCATCGTCCTGCTTGGGCTTGCGCTTGGGCTGGGGTCGCTGGTGGTGGCCAGTGCGTGGCGGGCGGTGAAGGGCAGGCAGGGGGCACGGGGGTGAGTCGTTTGCGGTTGTGACGGCGCGCAAGCATGGACATGGAAGGCCTCGGGTCGCCCGGCTTCTGGTTGCTGATCGATAGGACAAAAAGTACACATATTTTTGTGCTAAATTATGTGCTTTATTACGGGTAACGAACGGGCTGCAAGCCTGTCCATGCAGTCCGATTGGAACCCGCTACGCCAGGCAACCCAAAGATATGACAGTCACACGCGCCATCTACGCTACCGCGACCGTAAGCATCACGGACCTTCGCCGCAACCCCGGTGCCATCATTGAGGAGGCCGGTAACGAACCCGTGGCAGTCCTCAATCACAATCGCCCGGCCGCATACCTGGTTCCCGCCCAGGCTTTCGAAGCACTTATGGACCGGCTTGAGGACATCGAGCTTGCAGAAATCGTTCGGCAGCGTCGCGGCGGGAAGTCCGTAAAGGTGTCGCTGGATGAGTTATGAGCTCGCCTTTCACGAAGACGCTTTGAAGGAATGGAAGAAACTCGATGCGTCGATCAAGGATCAGTTTCGAAAGCAGCTCGAGAAACGTCTGGCCGAACCCCGGGTGCCGTCTGCCAAGCTCAGTGGCAAGGACATGAAAGACGTATACAAGATTAAGCTGCGCGATGCCGGATACCGGCTGGTGTACGAGGTCAACGATCGTACCGTCACTGTGCTAGTGCTCGCTGTTGGACGACGGGACAAGAGTGAGGCTTATCGCCGGGCCGGTGTAAGGCGATAGCGGTCACCTTGTATTGCCCGACCTATGGTTCGCCTTTCCCATCTCGCGTAGCAACGGCATCATCCGGCCGGCTCGTGCTCCACAAGATGCACACCAGCAACAACACCTGCACCACCAGCCGGATACCCAGCAGGCTCGGCGGAATCTTCGGGAACAGCTCGGGGTGCTGCCACATGTAGACATTGGCCGGTGTGACCGCAAGCGTCAGCAGTGCCAGGCCGTATCCCGCCGCTCGCCGGGTGGGCAGCCACAGCACCCCCAGCGCGCCCAGCAGCTCGAACACGCCGCTCACCAGCACGGCGGCGGCAGGGTAGGGGATCGATGGAGGGACGATGCTGACGAAGAACGGCGTCAGCATGAAGTGCCCGAGCCCGCCGAGGGCGAACCAAACGAACACAAACAGCAGCCCGGCGCGTTTTGCTTTGCTCATGAACGTCCTTGTCGGTGCGCGTACGCAATCCGGAGGGTTTCATCGGGGGCAACCTCTGGTCCGGCCGGGCACCCTGTGCTCCCCCACGTGGAAGGTGCCCAAGAAGGATACCTTGCGCTTTGCATCGTTTGAATGTTCCACCTGTTTCAATCGAGAGATGGGGTCCCCGGGGCGGAGAATGGCCACTGTCCTGCATGGCCATGTGCATGCCTCGCGCCCAGTAGCCCATGCGGCCCGGCGGGCCGGCAGCGAGGTCGGCCCGAGGCCACTTGGTGCAGGCGGCTGGCCAAGCGGGCCTCCCAATTCGAGATTGCTCTCCAACCTTCATCGTTTTGTCATCCGCACCACCCAGAATGCGCTCACTGTTGATGCAAGGAGTGTGGGATGACGCATGCGATTGAAGTGCGCGGCCTGTCCAAGTCGTTCCAGGCGGGACGCAAGGCGCTGGATAACGTGAGCCTTGCCGTTGCCCCTGGTGAAATGGTGGCGCTGCTGGGTGCCTCGGGCTCGGGCAAGTCCACGTTGCTGCGCCACGTGGCGGGGTTTATCGCTGCCGATGCGGGCGGCGCTGGCGAGGTGCTGGTCAATGGCCGGGCCATCCAGCAAGGCGGCCGGCTGGCGCGTGATGTGCGCGCGGCAAGGGCAGAGATCGGTTTTGTATTCCAGCAGTTCAACCTGGTGGGCCGCCTGCCGGTGATCACGAACGTGCTGACCGGCATGCTGCCGCGCGTGCCGCTGTGGCGCAGCCTGATCCGCTTCTTCCGTGTCGGCGAGATCGACGCAGGGCTCGAAGCGCTTGCCCAGGTTGGTATAGACGACTATGCCTTTCGGCGGGCATCCACCTTGTCGGGCGGCCAGCAGCAGCGCGCGGCCATTGCCCGCACACTGGTGCAGAACGCGCGGGTGATCCTGGCCGACGAGCCGATCGCTTCGCTGGATCCCGAATCCGCGCGGCGCGTGATGGAGTTGCTGGCGCAGATCAACCGAGCGCGCCGCGTGGCAGTGGTGGTGTCGCTGCACCAAGTGGATGTGGCGATGCGCTATTGCCCGCGCGTGGTCGCGCTGCGCCACGGCAAGGTGGTCTACGACGGCCCGTCCGCCGCGCTGACCCCGGCCATGCTGCGCGAGCTGTATGGCACGGAAGCCGCCGAGCTGCTGCCCGACGGCGCGGGGCTGGAGGTTGCCGCGCCCGCCATGCTGCACGGTGGCCTGGCGGCGGCCTGATTGACCCCGGATTACTTCGCAATGTTTCCCGCAAGCACCCCCAACAAGGTTTTTCCTCGGAGTTCCCTCATGCTGCGCAGAACCCTTCTCGCCCTGATCGTCACGAGCGCCGCTGGCGCGCTCTCGCTGCCCGCCTTTGCCCAGGAAGGCAAGGTCCTCAACATGGGCTTTATCTCGACGGAAACCTCGTCCAACCTGAAGTCCGCCTGGCAGCCGGTGGTCGATGACCTGAGCAAACAGCTGGGCGTGCAGGTCAAGCCGTTCTTCGCCTCCGACTACGCCGGCATCATCGAAGCCATGCGCTTCAACAAGGTGCAGATTGCCTGGTTCGGCAACAAGTCCGCCATCGAAGCGGTGGACCGCGCCAACGGCGAGGTGTTCGCCTCGGTGATCGACAAGGACGGCAACCCCGGCTACTGGTCGCTCCTGATCGTCAACAAGGACAGCAACCTCAAGACGCTGGACGATGTGCTCAAGCAAGGCAAGTCGCTGAGCTATGGCGCGGGCGATCCGAACTCCACCTCGGGCACCGCCGTGCCGGGCCACTACCTGTGGGGCGCCCACAAGATCGAGCCGAAGACCTTTTTCAAGACGGTGCGTGTGAGCAACCACGAAACCAACCTGCTGTCCGTGCTGAACAAGCAGGTCGACGTGGCGGTCAACAACACCGAGAACATGGAGCGCTACCGCATCAACACCGGCAAGAACGCCTATGACCAGGTGCGCGTGCTGTGGAAGTCGCCGCTGATCCCGGCGGATCCGCTGGTCTACCGTAAGGACCTGCCGGCCGATGTCAAGGCCAAGGTACAGGCCTTCTTCGTGAACTACGGCAAGGGTGCCGACGCCGCCCGCGAGAAAGAGAACCTTGCCAAGCTGACCTACCAGGGCTTCCGTGCGTCCAACGACAAGCAGCTGGTGCCGATCCGCCAGATCGAGCTGGCCCGCGAGAAGACCAAGATCGAGTCCGACACCACGATGGCCGCGCCGGACAAGGAAAAGCGCCTCGCCGACCTGAGCAGCAAGCTGGCTGAGCTGGACAAGATCGCCGCCAGCGCGCAGTAACGCGCCCATAGTCAAGCACTATGCGCGGCCCGCCCCCAAGCCGGGGCGGGCCGCACACCGTCGCCTCACCTTTGCTTTAGCCCGAGTACTCATGCATCCTTGCGCCAACCCCACCATGATCCCAGCCACTCCGCCTCGTGCCGTCCGTCCGCCGCGTGCCAGCCTGCCTGTCATGTTCGTCTGGGCGGTGGTGCTCGCCTTGCTGGTCATGTCGTGGCAGGGCGCCGACATGCGTCCGCTCGATCTGTGGAGGGACTCCGGCAACATGGCGAAATTCGCTGCCGACTTCTTTCCGCCCAGTTTCCGTGACTGGCGCATCTACCTGGACGAGATGCTGGTGACCGTGCAGATCGCGATCTGGGGCACCTTCCTGTCCATCGTGTTTGCCGTGCCGCTGGGGCTGGCGTGTTCCGCCAATATCGTGCCGGCCTGGGTCTACCAGCCGATGCGCCGCGTGATGGATGCCTGCCGCGCCATCAATGAGATGGTGTTCGCCATGCTGTTTATCGTGGCGGTGGGGCTGGGCCCCTTCGCCGGTGTGCTCGCGCTGTGGGTGCACACCACCGGCGTGCTCGCCAAGCTGTTCTCGGAAGCCGTGGAGGCCATCGACCCGCGCCCCGTGGAAGGCGTGCGCGCCACCGGCGCCAGCGCGCTCGAAGAGGTGGTCTACGGCGTGATCCCGCAGGTGCTGCCGCTGTGGATCTCTTATGCGCTGTACCGCTTCGAATCCAATGTGCGCTCGGCCACGGTGCTTGGCATCGTCGGCGCTGGCGGCATCGGCACCGTGCTGTGGGAGATCATCCGCAGCTTCCAGTATGCCGAGACCTGCGCGGTGATCATCATCATTGTTGGCTTTGTCACGGTCATCGATTTGCTGTCCGCCCGGATCCGCAAGGCGCTGGTTTGACAGCGGCTTCAGGCCGCCTTAAGCCGCCTTAAACCGTCTCAAGCCGCCTCACGACACCAGCCCGAACACACAAATCACCATGACGATCCTCAGGCGCATCGAAATCCTCTTCTCCGGCCACGGCACCGCCTTCTACGGCGGCGAGGCCATCACCCAGACCGAACATGCGCTGCAGTGCGCGCAGCTGGCCGAGCAGGCCGGCGACCCTGAGCCGCTGATCGTTGCCAGCCTGCTGCACGACCTCGGCCACCTCGTGATGTCCGAGGACAGCACCATCGATCTGCGCCACCAAGAAGTCGGCGCCGACCTGCTCGCGGTCGGGTTTGGGCCGGAGGTGACCGAGCCGGTGCGCATGCATGTGGCCGCCAAGCGCTACCTGTGCGCTACCGAGCCGGGCTACCAGGCCACCCTGTCGCCTGCCTCGCAACACAGCCTGGCACTGCAGGGCGGCCCCTTTGGCGCCACCCAGGCGGAGGCGTTCGTCGCCCATCCCCACGGGCCGGCAGCCGTGCGCCTGCGCCGCTACGACGACCTGGCCAAGGTCGTCGGCCTTGCCACGCCGCCGCTGGAGCACTACCTGCCGATGGTGGCGCGCTGCCTGCGCCGCGCGCCCTGACCGGCATCGCACCTAAGCAATCTCACTCGAAACCGATATCCGCATGGACCTGCCAGATGCACGCCGCACCAGCGGCGGCCCGACCCTGCACGAAGTGACCGGCACCGATGCCGAACTGCTGCAGGTGGCCGCCTTGCTCTCCGAAATGGACAACGAGACGCCGCTGCCTTTGCAGCGCATGCGCGCGCTGTTCGCCCAGCTCAAGGCGATGCCGCACTATCGCTGCTACCTGATGCGCAGCGCCGCCGGCGAAGCGCTCGGCACGTTCTGCCTGCTGGTGTTCCCGGTGCTGGCGCACGACGGCCGCAGCGAGGCCATCGTGGAAAGCGTGGTGGTGACCCACGACGCGCGCGGCACCGGCGTAGGCACGGCCATGATGCACGCCGCCATGCGGCTGGCCGAAGAGGCGGGCGCCTCCAAGCTGGCGCTATCGTCCAGCGCGCGCCGGCTGCAGGCGCATCAGTTCTACCGGCGGCTTGGGTTTACGGAGCACGGGACCAGTTTTAGCGTCGGGTTGCCGGTGGCCGCGGTGCACCTCTGACAGTAGCGCTATCCCATCCGCTTGCCCGCACTCCGCCTGGCCGTTTCCCCCTCGGCCCTAGGCGCCTTCTCCGCCGGCGCCTCGATACTTTCGCGAAAGCGCTGCGTGACAGCGGTTTCGGCCAGCGCGTGATACGCCAGGGAAATGCCGATCGACGCATCCGGCGGCAGGTCGGAGATCGGGCGGAACACGACGCGGCCCGATGAGTGCGATGCGTTGACCGATGGCACCAGGGCGACCCCGAGCCCGCTATCCACCAGCCCTACCACGGTCTGCACCTGTACGGCTTCCTGCGCGATGTAGGGGCTGATGCCGGCGCGTGCGAACAGGTGCGACACCGCGGCTTGCAGGCCGCCCACGCGTGAGGGCGTGTAGCCGATCAGGGGACAGTCGGCGAGGTCGTGCAAGGCGACCTGCTTCTGCTTGGCCAGTGCGTGGCCGCGCGGGAGCGCGGCACAGAACACGTCGGTCTGGATCAGCTGGAAGCGGACGTTCTCCGGGCGGGCGGTGGGCACGCGCACGAAGCCCACGTCGAGCTCGCCGTTTTCCACCAGCGATAGCAGTTCGAGGTTGGTGCCTTCGCGCAACTCCAGCTTGACCTGCGGGTGGCGCTTGGTGAACGCCTGTATCAGCCGCGGCAGCAAACCGAACGTGACCGAGCCGATAAACCCGATGCGTAGCCGTCCGGCTTCGCCGGTGGCGGTCGCACGCGCGGCCGCGCTGACTTCTTCCGCATTCTGCAGGCATTTCCTGGCGGCTTGCAGGGCGGCTTCGCCGGGGGCGGTCAGCCGTACCCCGCGGGCAGTGCGCTCGAACAAGGGCGTGCCGAGTTCTTCCTCCAGTTTGCGGATGGCGACGGAAAGCGGCGGCTGTGCCATGAACAGCCGCTCTGCCGCCCGGCTGAAGCTGCTGGTCTCGGCGACGGCTACGAATTGCTTGAGTTGACGCAGGTCCATCCATATACCTCGTGTATAGCTATGCGTATGTAAAGTATTGGATTAAGTATATGACATTGCTTACGATTGTTTCTGAAACAGGCACAAAGAAGCCGAGGGCGCCGAACACACGTTTGGCTGCGCCTGACCTCAGACCGGAGACAATCGATGATCAGCACGAAACGCTGGCTTGCCGCTGCCGTTGCGGCCACCGCCGCTCTCACCTTGCCCGCGCTTAGCCTGGCGCAGGCTTTTCCTGCCAAGCCCGTCAAGATCGTCGTGCCTTACCCGCCGGGCGGCACCAATGACATCGTTGTGCGCCTGCTGGCGCAGAAGCTGGGTGACAGCATGGGCCAGCCGTTCGTGGTCGAAAACAAGCCCGGCGCCTCCGGCAACCTGGGCGCGGAGCAGGTGGCCCGCGCGGCGCCCGACGGCTACACGCTGCTGCTGGTGACGACGGGGCATTCGATTCACCCTTCGCTCTACAAGAACCTGCGCTACAACATCAAGACCGACCTCACCCCGGTGAGCGAGCTGACGCGCGGCCCGATGCTGGTGATGGTGACCCCGTCGCTGCCTTACAAGACGGTGCGGGACGTGATCGCCGCGGCCAAGGCCAAGCCGGGATCGATCAACTTCGGCTCGGCGGGCAACGGCTCGTCCACGCACCTGGCTACCGAGCTGCTGAGTTCGATGGCTGGTGTGAAGATGACCCACATCCCGTACAGCGGCAGCGCGCCTGCCATGGCGGACGTGATGGCGGGCAATGCGCAACTGGTGATGGACCTGATGTTCTCGGCGCTGCCGCAGGTCAATGGCGGCAAGCTGCGTGCGATCGCCATCACCGGCGCCAAGCGCTCGCCGCTGCTGCCTAACGTGCCAACGGTGGCGGAGTCCGGCGTGCCTGGCTTCGAGACCCTGGCGTGGAACGGGCTGATGGCGCCGGCAAGCACGCCCAAGCCGATCATTGACAAGCTCAACGCCGAGATCCACAAGGCGCTGGACGCGCCGGAGATGAAGGAGCGCCTGCGCGCCCAGGGCTTCGAGCCGTCGCCGGGCACGCCAGAGCAATTCGGCGCGTTGATCCGCTCGGAGATCGACCGTTGGGCAAAGGTCGTCAAGACTTCCGGCGCCAAAGTCGAGTAAGCCGGATTTGCGAAGGCAGGGGCGGGTGCCGCCCCGACCCGATCCGCTCCTCTTCTTTTTCCTATTCCCCTTCCGCCGCCACTGTTTTTCTTGCAAGCGATCTCGCCATGCCAGACCGTCATCCCCTTGTGCGTCTCCTTCGTCCGCGTTCCGTCGCCGTCATCGGCGCCTCGGACGATCCGCTGCGCATCGGCGGCCGGCCTATCGACTACATGCGCAGCCAGGGGTACCAGGGCCGCCTGATGCCGGTCAATCCCAATCGCGCCACCATCCAGGGCCTGGAAGCCTACGCCAGCGTGGCTGACCTGCCGCAGACGCCGGACGTGGCCATCGTGGCGGTGGCCGCCAAGCTGGCGCCCGACGTGGTGGCGGAACTAGCGGCACGCGGCACGGCGGCGGCCATTGTGTTTTCCGCAGGGTTTGCCGAGGCCGGGGACGAGGGCGCGCAGATCCAGCAACGCATGGTGGCTTCGGCGCGCAAAACCGGCATGCGCCTGCTTGGCCCGAACTCGCTGGGCGTGGTCAATCCCGGCACCGGCTTTTACGGCAGCTTCACCTCGGTGGTGGAAATGGGCTTTCCGGCGGCGGGGCGGGTCGGCATTGCCAGCCAGTCCGGCGCGTATGGCAGCCACATCCTGGGCATTGCGCGCGATGCAGGCATTGGCGTGTCGGCCTGCGTGATGAGCGGCAACGAGAGCGACATCAGCCTGGGCGACATCGTCCACGCCATGGTGGACGACGACAACACCGATGTGATCGCGGTCTACTCCGAGGGCATACGCGACGGGCAGCGCCTGATGCAGGCGCTGGAGGCCGCGCGCAAGGCGCGCAAGCCGGTGGTCATGATGAAGGTCGGCACCAGCGCGGTGGGCAGCGCGGCGGCGCAGTCGCACACGGCCTCGCTGGCCGGCAACGACGCGGTGACCGATGCCGTGCTGGCCGAGTTCGGCGTGGTGCGGGCGCGCTCCACCGAGCATATGCTCGACGTGGCACGGCTGGCCACGCGCCGCATCTATCCCGCCAACAATTCCCTGGGCGTGATTACCGTCAGTGGCGGCGCCGGCGTCATTATTTCCGATGCGGCGGAAGTGGTTGGCTTGCCGATGCCGGAGATGCCCCCGGCGGCCCAGGAGCGCCTGAAAGCGTTGCTGCCCTTTGCCGCGCCGCGCAACCCCGTGGACTGCACGGCGCAGTTCCTGAACGACATGACCATCGCGGGCCGCTTCACGCAAGCGGTGGTGGCCGAGGGCGGCTACCAGTCGGTGCTGGGTTTCTTTACCTACACAGGCGGCGCCGACTCCATCGCGCCGCGCCTGCGCGAGCAGCTAAAGGGCGTGCGCGACAAGCATCCGGACCGGCTGTACCTGCTGTCGGTGCTGGCCTCGCCCGAGCGTGTGCGCGAGTACGAGGCCGACGGCTTCACCGTGTTCGAGGATCCCACCCGCGCGGTGGTGGCCATCGAAGCCATGGGCCGTTTTGGGCAAGCGTTTGAGCGCGCTCCCAGCTTGCCGCCGCCCTCGGTGCCCGCGGTGGAGCTGCCTGACAGCATGCCTAGCGAGGCGCAGGCCAAGCGCGTGCTGGCGCAGGCTGGCATCGCCGTGGCCCCAGAACGCGCTTGCGCCACGGCCAGCGAGGCGGTGGCGGCGGCCGAGGCGTTGGGCTATCCCGTGGTGCTCAAGATCCTGTCGCCGGGCATCCAGCACAAGTCCGAGATCGGCGGCGTGCTGCTGAACGTCACCGATGCCGAAGGCGTGCGTGCTGGCTTCGGTCTGTTGATTGCACGCGGCAAGGAGGCCGTGCCGGGCGCGCGCCTCGAAGGCGTGCTGGTCGCCAAACAGCTCAGCGGCGGCGTGGAATGCATTCTCGGCATCCAGCGCGATCCCGTCTTTGGCCCGGTGGCCATGTTCGGGCTGGGCGGCATCTTTGTGGAAGTGATGAAGGACGTGGTGCTGCACCGTTGCCCGTTCGGCGAGGACGTGGCCGAGCAGATGATCCGCTCCATCAAGGGCGCGCCGCTGCTGCTGGGTGCGCGCGGCAAGCCGCCAGTGGATATCAAGGCGCTGGCGGGCATGCTGGCGCGGCTGTCTGTGTTTGCGCACCAGGCCGGCCCGCGCCTGCAATCGGTGGACCTGAATCCGGTGTTTGCGATGCCGCAAGGACGGGGCGCCTTTGCCGTCGACGCCGTGATCGAGGTGACGGAGCTACCCGGATGATTCGCGACGCCGAAACCCTCAACGCCCTGGGCGACAGCATCCGGCGCTTTGTGCGCGAGGAATTGGTACCCGCCGAGCGCCTGTACGCCGCGCGCCTGACGCCGTCACCATCCAGCAGACAACTGCAGACAACACGCCATGCCACTCGACCCCAAGCATCTCCTCAGCCGCCAGTTCGCGCCCGTCGAGCAGGCTTACAGCGCGCGCGACAGCATGTGCTATGCGCTGGGCATCGGCCTGGGCGCCGATCCGCTCGACGCTGGCCAGCTGCGCTACGTCTATGAGCACGCGCGCGGCGGCCTGCAGGCGCTGCCCACGCTGGTCAACGTGCTGGGTTACAGCGGCTTCTGGGCCGACCAGCCGGACACCGGCATCACCTGGCGCAAGCTGGTGCACGCCGAGCAGGCGTTCGTGCTGCACCGGCCGTTGCCGGCGCAGGGGCGGGTAGTTGGCCGGAACAAGGTCACCGCGCTGTACGACAAAGGCCCGGATAAAGGCGCGTTGATGATGCAGGAGCGCCAGGTGCATGACGCGGCCACCGGCGAGTTGCTGGCCACCGTCACCCAGACCACCATGCTGCGCGCCGATGGCGGCTTTGCCGCCGGCGGCGCCAGGGCGGGCACGCCGCCGCCGCCGCATGCGATGCCCGAGCGCGAACCGGACGCCGTGTGCGATCTGGGGACGCTGCCGCAGGCTGCGCTGCTGTACCGGCTCAACGGGGACTTCAATCCCTTGCACGCCGACCCGGCGGTGGCGCAGGCGGCCGGGTTCTCGCGGCCCATCCTGCATGGCCTGTGCACCATGGGCATCGCCATGCACGCCGTGCTGAAAACCGTGCTGGCCTACGACGCCGCCACGGTGCGCGGCATGCGGGTGCGCTTTACCGCTCCGGTATTGCCCGGCGAAACGCTGCGCACGGCGATCTGGGTCGATGGCCCGGTGGTGTCGCTGCGCACCACGGCGCTGGAACGCGGTGTGGTGGTGCTCAACGCCGGGCGCGTGGACCTGAGCCAGCCGCCGGCTCCAATCTGACGCTGCTTGCGCAGCCATCCCGACACACGTATTCCGAGGAGAACCGAATGGATCTGCAGATCAAGGACAAAGTCGCCATCGTCACGGGCTCGGCCCGCGGGCTGGGCGCGGCTACGGCACGCCACCTGGCGCAAGAGGACGTCAAGGTGGTGATCACGGACATCCTGCGCGAGCAGGCCGAAGCCACGGCCGCCGCGCTGCGCGCCGATGGCTTGCAGGCGCATTGCATCGTCGCCGACATCACCAAGGGCGCCGACGTGCAGCGGCTGGTGGATGAAGCCGTCGCGCATTTTGGCGGGGTGCACATCCTGGTCAATAACGCCGGTTTTCCGCGCGACAAGTACCTCGTCAAGATGACCGAGGAGGACTGGGACCTGGTGATGGAGGTCATGCTCAAGGGCGCTTTCCTGGCTACCAAGGCCGTGATGCCGCGTTTGATCGAACAAGGCTGGGGGCGGGTCATCAATATCAGCTCGCGCGCGCACTTCGGCAATCCCACGCAAGCCAATTACGCGGCGGCCAAGGCCGGGCTGATCGGTATGGCCAAGGCGCTGGCGCTGGAGGAAGGGCGCTACGGCGTGACAGTCAATTGCGTGGCGCCTGGCTTCATGGAAACCGAGATGGTGCAGGCCTTGCCCACCTACGAGACCATCAAGGAGCGGGCCGTCGCCGCGCAGCCGATCAAGCGGGTTGGCCGGCCGGGCGACATCGCCGATGCGGTGGCCTTCCTGGCTTCGGAGCGCGCCAGCTTCATTACCGGCGAGGTGCTGCACGTCACCGGTGGGCGCTATGGCTGAGATCTCGGCAGGGCCGGTGCGTTGCTCCGCCAAAGACGGCATTGCTACGCTGACGCTGGACAACCCGCCGCTGAACGTGGTTTTCCGTGGCTTGACCGAGGCGCTTGACCGTGCGCTGGATGCGCTGGAACGCGATCCCGCCGTGCGCGCCGTGGTGCTGACCGGCGCCGGCACCCGTGCCTTCTGCGCGGGATCCGATATCGCCGAGTTCCGGCCGCTGATGCGGCCCGGGCAGATCGTGCCGGGCAAGCTCGCCCTGCAGCATGCGGTGTTCGGGCGGCTGGACGATTTCCCGAAGCCGACGGTGGCGGCGGTCAATGGCCTGGCGTTCGGCGGCGGCCTGGAGATCGCGGTCTGCTGCGACCTGATCGTGGCGGACGAGACGGCGCGCTTCGCGCTGCCCGAGATCAAGCTGGGCGTGTTCCCCGGCAGCGGCGGCCCGGTGCGCGTCACGCGGCGCGTGGGCGAAGGGCGCGCCAAGGAGCTGATGTTCCTGGGCGAGCCTATCGATGCAGCCACCGCGCTGGCCTGGGGCCTGGTCAACCGCGTGGCCCCGCCGGGCCAGGCGCTGCAAGCGGCATTGGCGCTGGCGGCCACGCTGGCACAGCGCCCGCCGCTGGCGCTGGCGCTGTGCAAGCAGGCCATCGACCTGAGCTTTGACACCACCGAAGACGAGGCGATGCGCCAGGCGCTGCCGCTGTCGGACCGCGTCTTCAGTTCCAAGGAAGCGCAGGAAGGCGTGCGTGCCTTCTTCGCCAGGGAAACCCCGCGGTTCGGCACTGACGAACTGCATCAAGAACAAAGGATGCCATCATGAAACGAGCCGCAATCGTCTCCCCGCTGCGCACGCCCATCGGCGCGTTCGGCGGCAGCCTGCGCAGTATCTCTGTCGAAGAACTCGGCGCTACCGTGGCGCGCGCCGTGGTCGAGCGCACGGGCCTGGATCCGGCCCGTATCGAGGATGTGGTGTTCGCGCATTCCTACGCCAACGGCGAAGTGCCTTGCACCGGCCGCTGGGTAGCGCTGCAGGCCGGCTTTCCGATCAGCGTTGCCGGCATGCAGCTGGACCGCCGCTGCGGCAGCGGCCTGCAGGCGATCGCCACGGCTGCGATGATGGTGCAGACCGGCGTCGCCGATGTCGTGATGGCCGGCGGCGTCGAGAGCATGAGCAACGTGGAGTACTACACCACCGACATGCGCTGGGGCAAGCGCGCCGGCACCGTGAAGTTCCACGACCGTCTGGAGCGCGGGCGCGAACGCTCGCAGCCCGAAGCCCGCTTCGGCCGCATCTCCGGCATGATCGAGACAGCCGAGAACCTGGCACGCGACTACGGCATCTCGCGCGAGGAGGCCGATGCCTTTGCGCTGCGCAGCCATCAGCGCGCCGCTGCCGCTTGGTCCAGCGGCAAGTTCGCGCAGGAAGTGGTGCCGGTCAGCGTGCCGCAGCGCAAGGGCGAGGCGCTGATCGTGAGCGAGGACGAGGGCATCCGTGGGGATCTCACCATCGAGCAGCTCGCACGGCTCAAGCCCCTGATGAAGGACGGCATCGTCACTGCCGGCAACGCCTGCCAGCAGAACGATGCCGCCGCCGCCTGCCTGATCGTGGCCGAAGACAAGCTGGAAGCGCTTGGCCTGGCGCCCATCGGCTACCTGCATAGCTGGGCCGTGGCTGGTTGCGAGCCGTCGCACATGGGCATTGGCCCCGTGCCAGCCGTCAAGAAGCTGTTCGGCAAGAACGGGCTGGGCTTTGACGACATGGGTCTGGTGGAACTGAACGAAGCCTTTGCCTGCCAGGCGCTGGCCTGCGCCAAGGGCTGGGGCTGGAATGATCCGGATCGCTTCAATGTGAACGGGTCCGGCATCTCGCTGGGGCATCCGGTGGGCGCCACCGGCGTGCGCATCATGACCTCGCTGATGCACGAGCTGGGCCGGCGCGGTGCGCGCTACGGCCTGGAAACCATGTGCATCGGCGGCGGGCAGGGCATTGCCGCCGTATTCGAGCGCGCCTGACGCGGCCACTACGCCACTACGCCACTACGGACCGGACCGCTCCCATGACCTATCCATTCCTCAACCGGCTGCGCGTGATCGAAAGCTCGGCCTTTATCGCGGCGCCACTGGCCGGCCTCACGCTGGCCCAGTTCGGCGCTGACGTGATCCGCGTGGACATGATCGGCGGCGGCATTGACTACATGCGCATGCCGCGCATGCCGCAGGCCGGCGGCAAGGGACGCAGCCTGTACTGGACCGCGCTGAACAAGGGCAAGCGAAGCATCGCGGTCGACCTGCACAAGCCCGAAGGGCGTGAACTGGTGCAGGCGCTGGCGACGGCGCCCGGGCCGGATGCGGGCGTACTGCTGACCAATATCGGCACAGCGTGGCTCGCGCACGAGGCGCTGGCCGCGCGGCGCGCGGACATGATCAGCTGCACCATCCAGGGCAACGGCGACGGCAGCACGGCGGTGGACTACACCGTCAATTGCGCCACCGGGTATCCGGCTGTCACCGGCGGCGGGTCGCGCGAGCGGCCGGTCAACCATGTGCTGCCGGCCTGGGACATTGCCTGCGCCTACCAGGCCGCCTTTGCCGTGGTCGCCGCGGTGGAGCAACGCCGGCGCACGGGCGCAGGCGCGCAGCTGAAGCTGGCGTTGTCCGACATGGCCTTCACCATGCTGTCGCATCTTGGCCTGCTGGCCGAGGCCGAATTGCTGCAGCAGGAGCGGCCGTCGATCGGCAATCACCTGTATGGCGCCTTCGGCCGCGACTTTGGCACGCTGGACGGTGGCCGCCTGATGGTGGCGGCGATCTCGGCGGGGCAATGGAAGGCGCTGGTGGAGGCTTGCGGCATCGCCGGGCAGGTGACTGCGCTGGAGCAGCGCACGGGCCTGAACCTGGGCGACGAGGCCGATCGCTTTGCCTGCCGCGAGGCCATTGCCGAACTGGTTGCACCCTGGTTTGCCACCCGCAAGCAGGCAGAGGCGGAGCGCTTGCTGGAAGCGCGCAAGGTCTGCTGGGGCCGCTACAGCACGGTCGGCGAGTTGCTGGCCGGCGATCCGCGTGTCAGCCTTGCCAATCCGGTGTTCGAGCGCATTGCGACCCCAGGGATCGGCGAACATCTTGCGGCCGGCGCGACGGTGCGGGTTGCGTCGATGGAGCGCGAGGCAACCATGCCTGCTGCGTTGCTGGGCACGCATACCGACCAGGTGCTGCATGAAGTCCTGGGGCTCGATGGCGCCGCCGTAGGCCGGCTGCATGATGCCGGGGTGGTGGCGGGCCCGGAGCGGGACCCTACGGCTGTTGCTGATTCTGGTGCTGGCGCGTGCGCTCGTGCGTGAGCCGCATCAACGCGCTTGCCGCGTCCTCCAGTGCGCCGCTGTTGTCGATCACCGTCAGCCGGCACCCTGCCGGCACGGCGAACGGCTCGCCGGCGCGCTGCAGGCGCCGCACGATGGCTTGCTCGTCCTCGCGGCCGCGCAGCCGCAGGCGCTCTCCCAGCACGTGCAGGCGCACGCTGACCTGCACGGCGTGCAGGGCCGGATAGCGCGCGTGGGCGGCGGCCAGGTGCTCGCGTGACCCGTTCACGACCACGCACAAGCCCTGCGCCAGCCAGTCGTCAAGCTCGGTCCCAATGCCGTAGCACAAGCCGTGGCTGCGCCAGTGCAGCGCAAAGCCGCCTTGCGCCACGCGGTGCTCGAACGCCGCGGGGGTGATCGCCACGCTGTCTTCATCGGCGCTGCTGGCGCGGGTGATGTAGCGTTGCGCCACGCGTACGCCGGCATCATCCTGCAACTTGTCGCGCATCACGCGCAGCAGCGAGTCCTTGCCGCTGCCGGAGGGCCCCATCAGGTAAACCAGGCCGCTGCCGCGCGGGGCTTCGGCGCAGGGCGCGGCGATGTTGGCGCGCACCGCGGTGCGCATGGCCTTGGCGCTCATGCCGTGGCTTCCAGCAGGACCGCTCCGGCGGCATCGGTGGTGCTGCCGTCAAAGCCATAGTGGCGGGCGGCCAGGAAGGGCGCGTCCGGCGCGCTCTGCACGAACAGGCTGACGTCGCGTACCGTCATCGGCTGCAGCAGCAGCGGGCCGCTCGCGGCCTGCAGCATGGCGATGGCGCTGTCCTGCTCGGCTTGGTCGAGCAGCCCCGTGAGCGTGATGTGGAAAATAAAGGTCTCGAACGCGTACGGGTAGCCCCACGCATCCAGCATGCGCCGGGCTGGCTCGCTCAGTTGCCCTGGCTTGCGGCGTGCCAGCTCGGCGGGGGTGGGCGGCGCGCGGAAGCTGTCGAACTCGCGCACCGCTGCGTCTGCCAGCGCGTGCATGCGCGCATTGGCGCTGGCGTCGCCGCCGAGGCACCAGGCCAGGAAGCCCCGCAGGTTGTGCAGCGCTAGCGGTACCGCGAAGGGCTGGCGGTCCAGCGCGAAGACGCGCATGGCGGCGTCCAGCCCGGCAGGCGTCTGGCCATCCGCCAGCCGGAACGGGGCCTTGAGTGTGGCATGCAGGCCATAGTGGGCCGGTGCTTCCGTCCAGCGGGCGATGCGGGCAATGCGGCGGGCATCGTCGGGTACGGTACGCGCAATTGCCTCGCCTGTTTCGGCGCTGCGGCCCAGCCATTGCTCGCCCACCAGCCGAAAGGGCGCGGCGGGGTTGAGGTAGATGGCGTAGCGGTAAGCCTGTGGCAATGGATTGTTCGACATCGGGCTCGGCATCCTGGTCATGCGGGTCAGGCCGCGCGCCGCTCGCCGCTGGCCTGCACCAGCGGGAAGGCACGCGTGGCGTGGTGCAGCACACCGCCGACAATGGCGGCGCAGACCTGGGGCAGGGCGGGATCGCGGTCGTCGACGATGATGGCGTCGGCACGCAGGCCGGGGCTGAGCGCGCCGCGGTCGTTCATGCCGGCGGCGCGCGCCGGGTTGCGCGAGACCAGGTCCCAGGCGGCCGGCAACGGCAGCACGCCGAGCTGTGCTACGCGGAACGCGGCTTGCAGGGGCGCCGGGTAGTAGTAGTCGGAGGCCAGCACGTTGCACAGCCCGGCGGCGATCATCTCGGTGGCATCCGGGGCGCCGGTGTGGCTGCCGCCGCGGATCACGTTGGGCGCGCCGAATACAGCGTGGTTGCGCAGCGCGTGGGCGGCGCGGGCCACATCCACGGTGAGCGGGAATTCCGCCACGGTGCAGCCTTGCTGGTGATAGCGCTGGCGGGTGGCGGCGTCGCCGTCGTCGTGCGAGGCGACCTGCAGGCCGGCGGCACGGGCGGCGGCAATCAGCCGGGCCACGCCTTCGGGCACCTCGCTTGCCTGCGCGGCTGCTTGCTCCAGGCGCTGGCGGAAGATGACCGGATCGCACTCCGCGCGGTCCGCGTACTGCGCCAGCTTACGCGCGTCGTGCAGGCGGGTGGCCATCAGCGGCAGGTGGTCGTTGATGGCCAGGAAGCGCACCTTGCCGCTATCGATCCAGGCCAGCGCGGTTTCCAGCCCGGCCAGGTGATGTGCCTCGAAGCGCAGGTGCACATGGTGCTGCGCGCCAAGGGTGCCGCGCATGCGCTCCAGGCCGTCGAACATGCGCTGGGCGTAAGCCTCGCCGCGCAGGCCGCCTTCCCACGATAGCGTCACGCCGTGCAGCTCGGTGGTGATGCCATGCGCGAGCAACTGGCGGTCCACGTCGAACAGCGCGCTGGTGTACGGAAAGCTCACGCCGGGGCGCGGCATCACGGCACGCTCGAAGGCGTCGCCGTGAATGTCCACGATGCCGGGCAGCACCAGCAGGTCGCCCGCATCGAGGGCAGGCCCTGCCGTGCTGGCCGGCCCCGCCAGGCAACCGTCGCGGAACGCGAAGGCGGCCGGCGCAATGCCGTTGGCGGTGAGAACGCGGCGGCCGCTCAGGCCGGCAAGGGTGGGGTGAGGTGCGTGATTGGTATCCATGCTGGCGACCTTAGCGCGGGCAAATGACAAACAGATGTCTAGACCAATTTGATCGGTAGGGCGTGTATCCCAAACGGCGGACGATTGCGCATTTTAGTCCTGGTCGGTTACGGTCAGCTGGACCCAGTCGCCGGCAAAGCGCACCACGCTGTATTGCAGCGGCGCGCCCTCCAGGTCGACGTTGAGCGCCTCCACCTGCAGGATCGGCCGCGTCTTGGGCTGGTTGAGCTGGCGGGCCACCGGCGCCGTCGGCATGGCGGCGGTGATGCGCGACCACTTGCGCGTGTAATCGGTAATGCCGTAATGGGCGAACGCCTTGGAGATCGACAGGCGCGCACGCAGCTCGGCGTCCATGTCCGGAAACCGCGTGGCATCGAAATAATGCTCGGCCACGTCAATGGTGCGGGCTTCGGCTTTGCCCAGCATCTGCACGCGCAGGATGGGCGCGCTGCGCGCCAGGCCCAGGTGCTTGGCGATCTCGGGCGCGCGCAGTGTTTGCGATTCCAGCACCTCGATGTGCCCGCGCATGCCCTGGCTGGCCAGGTTCTGCGAAAAACGCGTGCGCCGCCCGATGGCGTAGTCGATGGCGTGTTCCTGCACGAAGGTGCCGCGGCCTTGCTCGATGCGCACCAGCCCGTTTTGCTCCAGCTCGCCCATGGCGCGGCGGATGGTATGGCGGTTGACGGCGAAACGCGTGGCCAGCTCCGGCTCGGGCGGCAGGCGCTCGCCCGGGACATAGAGCTTGTTGCGGATGTCGAGCGCCAGGGCCTCGCCGATCTGGCGCCATACCGCAACTCCCGAACCCCGCTCGACTTCCTGTTCCACCATCGCGCCCTGCCTTTTCGTCATCCTGCGTTAATCACTTGCATGCTTCAATAAGATGCGATTGTGCCTCAACCTGGCCATGCCGTGCACGGGGCCGAAGCGCACGGCAGGGCGTCATGAAAGCTTCATCTGGCTGTGTTGTAGTTCGGCCATGGATGGTATTCTACATCTAAACGTATAGACGTATAGGGGATGTGAAATGGATCGAACCGATACCGAAGCGGGCACGCAGGCAGGGGCGGCGGCCCAGCAGCGAGCGGCTCAAGCGGCTCAAGCGGCCCGAGCCGCCTGGCTGCGCGTGCTGGCTCTGGCCGCTCCGGATGCCCTGGCGCAGGCCGTGGGCCGCCTCGGCGCGCTGCCGGCCTACCGCCTGCTGCGCAAGCCGGAGAGCGGTATGGCCATGGTGCGGGGGCGCGCCGGCGGCACGGGGGCGCAGTTCAACCTCGGGGAGGTCAGCGTGACGCGCTGCGCGGTGACGCTGGAGCCGGGCGTGGTCGGGGTGGGTTACGTGCAAGGCCGCACCCACGCCCAGGCGGAGCAGATCGCCGTGCTGGATGCGCTGCTGCAGTTGCCCGGTTGGCATGCGCGCGTGCAGGCCGAAGTGGTCGCGCCGCTGGCCCGGGCGCGCACGGCGCAAGGCGAACACAAGGCCGCCGTGGCGGCGCAGACAAAGGTGGAGTTTTTTACCATGGTGCGTGGAGAGGACTGAGATGCCAGGCCAAACGATTGCCGCCCAGACGGCCGGATACGACAACGTGCCCCCGGGGCGGCACGGCGCGCTTGCGCCGATGCTGCTGCCCGGCTTCGACGATGCGGTGCAATCGGCGCAGCGGACCTTCCGCGCCGCGCTGCATGCCATGTCCCACCCGGGCAGCATCGGCGAACTGGCCGAGCCGTGCGGCGTGCCGCAGGGCTTGTCCCCGGCCTTGAGCGCGCTGCTGCTCGCGCTGGTCGACAGCGATACGCCGCTGTGGCTGCCGCCCGAGACGCCCGAGGGCGTGCGCGCCTTCCTGCGCTTCCATTGCGGCTGCCCGCTGGTGGCGCAAGTGGCGCAGGCGGCCTTCGTGGCGGTGCCGGCCGGCCATGCCGTGCCCGATCTGGTGGCTTGCGCCCAGGGCGATCCGGCGTACCCGGACCGCTCCGCCACGTTGCTGATCGAGGTCGCCTCGCTGAACGGCGGCCCCAAGGTCACGCTGCGCGGCCCGGGCATCGAGACCCACGCCACGCTGGCCGTGCAAGGCTTGCCGGCCGATTTCTGGACCCAGTGGCAGGCCAACCATGCGCGTTTCCCGCTCGGCGTGGACGTGCTGCTGACCAGTGGCAGCGCCCTGTGCGCGCTGCCGCGCACCACCCAAGCGGAGGCTTGACATGTACGTTGCCGTCAAAGGGGGCGAGCGCGCCATCCTCAATTCGTACCGCATGCTGGACGACTACCGCCGCGGCGACCGCCGCGTGCCGGAGCTGACACTGGCGCAGGTGCGCGAGCAAATGCCGCTGGCCGTGTCGCGCGTGATGGCCGAAGGCTCGCTGTACGACCCGCACCTGGCCGCGCTGGCGATCAAGCAGGCCGCGGGCGACCTGATCGAAGCCGTGTTCCTGCTGCGCGCCTATCGCACCACGCTGCCGCGCTTTGGCTATTCGGTGGCGCTCGATACCGGCGCCATGCGCTTGCAGCGCCGGATCTCGTCCACCTTCAAGGACGTGCCGGGCGGGCAGGTGCTGGGGCCGACCTACGATTACACCCAGCGCCTGCTCGACTTCACACTGGAAGCCGAGCGCGACAATGCGCCGCTGCCGGCTGCGGCAACCACGCTGGATGCGCGCATGCCACGCGTGACGGACCTGTTGCGCCAGGAGTCGCTGATCGAGCCGGAGACCGTGCCCGAGCACGATCCCGCGCCGCCCGACCTCACGCGCGAGCCACTGGCGCTGCCCGCGGCGCGTCCGGCGCGCTTGCAGAACCTGGCCCGCGCCGATGAAGGCTTCCTGCTGTCGATGGGCTACTCCACCCAGCGGGGCTACGGCAACTCGCACCCGTTCGCGGCAGAGATCCGCTACGGCGAGGTGGAAGTGGAACTGTTCGTGGAGGAACTGGGTTTTGCCGTGACCATCGGCGAGATCGAGGTCACCGAATGCCAGATGGTGAGCCAGTTCGCTGGCAACGCGCAGGAAGGGCCGAGCTTTACGCGCGGCTACGGCCTGGTGTTCGGCTATGGCGAGCGCAAGGCCATGTCGATGGCGCTGGCCGACCGCGCCATGCGCGCCGCCGAACTGGGCGAGGCCGCCGACGCGCCCGCCAACGACGTGGAGTTCATGCTCTACCACAGCGACAACGTGGAGGCCTCCGGCTTCGTGCAGCACTTGAAGTTGCCGCACTACGTGGATTTCCAGACCAATCTCGAACTGCTGCGCCGCCTGCGCGCCGAGCGCGGTCAGGGCGTGCCGTCCCCGGCGCCCACGCCGCCCGGGCAAGACGATGCCGTCATCTCCCAAGTGCTGGCGCAGGAGGCCATCGCATCATGACCGACACCAATGCCAACACCGTCGTGCGCGACGAACACTACAACTTCGGCTACCTGGACGAATCCACCAAGCGCATGCTGCGCCGCGCGCTGCTCAAGGCGGTGGCCATCCCCGGCTACCAGGTGCCCTTCGGCAGCCGCGAGATGCCGCTGCCCTACGGTTGGGGCACCGGTGGCATCCAGGTCACCGCCTCCATCATCGGCAGCGACGATGTGCTCAAGGTGATCGATCAGGGCTCTGACGACACCACCAACGCCATCAATATCCGCCGCTTCTTTGGCCGCGTGACCGGCGTGCAGACCACCGAGCGCACCGCACAAGCCACCATCGTGCAGACCCGCCACCGGATTCCGGAAACGCCGCTGGCCAAGGGCCAGATCATGGTGTTCCAGGTGCCCATCCCTGAGCCGCTGCGCTGGCTGGAACCGAGCGAGACCGAGACCCGCACCATGCACGCGCTGGCCGAGTACGGCGCGATGCATGTCAAGCTCTACGAGGACATTGCCCGCCATGGGCGCATTGCCACCACCTACGACTACCCGGTGATGGTCAACCAGCGCTACATGATGCGGCCGTCGCCGATCCCCAAGTTCGACAACCCCAAGCTGGACTACAGCCCGGCGCTGATGCTGTTCGGCGCGGGGCGTGAGAAACGAGTCTATGCGGTGCCGCCCTTTACCAGCGTGAAGAGCCTGGACTTCGACGACCATCCGTTCGCGGTGGAGACGTGGGATGGCTGCTGCGAGCTATGCGGCTCCACCGACAGCTATCTCGATGAAATCATCACCGACGACGCGGGCGGGCGCATGTTCGTCTGCTCCGATACCGAGTACTGCGCCACGCGCCAGGAGCAGGGTGAGACCGGGCCGAACGGCACCGCCGCCCACGCACGCAAGGAGGCCGCATGAGCCGCACCGATCCGCACCAGCCGCTGTTGTCCGTGCGCGGCCTGACCCGCACTTGGGACGGCGTGCATGGCTGCCACGATGTCAGCTTCGATCTGTTCCCCGGCGAAGTGCTGTGCGTGGTGGGCGAGTCCGGCTCGGGCAAGAGCACCTTGCTGCAGGCGGTGTCATGGCAGGCCGCGCCGGAATCCGGCAGCGTTTGCTACGACACCCGCGAGCAAGGGCTGGTTGACCTCGCCACGCTGTCCGACGCCCGGCTGCGTCTGCTGGCGCGTACCGACTGGGGCTTCGTGCGCCAGAACGCGCGCGATGGCCTGCGCATGCGGGTGAGCGCCGGCGCCAATATCGCCGAGCGCCTGATGGCGGTGGGCGGGCGCCATTATGGCGAGCTGCGCGAAGTGGCTGGCACGTGGATGGAAAAGATGGAGCTCGACCTGGGCCGCCTGGACGATGCGCCGACCAGCTTCTCCGGCGGCATGCAGCAGCGCCTGCAGATTGCCCGCAACCTGGTGACGCATCCGCGCCTGGTGTTCATGGACGAGCCTACCGCCTCGCTCGATGTCTCCGTGCAGGCCCGCCTGCTCGACCTGCTGCGCCGGCTGGTGGCGGACCTTGGGCTGGCTGCCATCATCGTCACCCACGACCTCGCCGTGGCGCGCCTGCTGGCGCACCGCACGCTGGTGATGCAGGGCGGGCGCGTGGTGGAAAGCGGCCTGACCGACCAGATCCTCGACGATCCGCACCACCCGTACACCCAGTTGCTGGTGTCTTCCATTCTGCAGGGCTGATCATGACGCAAGACGCCTACCACCATCAAAGCACGGCCGCCGACGCCCAGCGCATCCAGGTGCGCGGCCTCGGCAAGACCTTCATCCTGCACAACCAGGGCGGCACGCGCCTGCCCGTGCTGCAGGCCATCGATTTCGACGCTGCCGCCGGCGAATGCCTGGTGCTGGCCGGCAGTTCCGGCGCGGGCAAGAGCACGCTGCTGCGCTGTCTGTACGGCAACTACCTGGCCACCGAAGGCAGCATCCGCATCCGTGACAACGACGCGTGGGTGGAGCTGACCCGCGCGCCGGAGCAACGCATCCTGCAATTGCGGCGCGAGGTGATTGGCTATGTCAGCCAGTTCCTTCATGTGATCCCACGCGTGAGCACGCTCGATGTGGTGGCCGAGCCGCTGCAGCAGCGTGGCGCCAGTGCCGACGAAGCGCGCGAGCGTGCCGCGGTGCTGCTGGCGCGGCTGCAGGTGCCGGGCCGGCTGTGGAGCCTGCCGCCCGCGACGTTCTCGGGCGGTGAGCAGCAGCGCGTGAACATTGCGCGCGGGCTGATCGGCGGCCATCCGGTGCTGTTGCTCGACGAGCCGACCGCCTCGCTCGACGCGGATAACCGCGCGGTGGTGGTGGCGCTGATCCGCGAGGCGCTGGCCGAGGGCCGGTGCCTGGTCGGCATCTTCCACGATGAAGCCGTGCGCGAGACGGTGGCCACCAGGCTGCTGCCATTGCACCCGCCGGCTGTCATGGAGGCTGCGCCGGTAGGCAAGCTTGCGGCTGTCGCGGGCTGAGCCATTCATTTTTCCCGTATTCACTCGTTCCCAATCGCTCCCGGAACCGACCATGCTTCCTGCTTACCTGACTCATGCACGAATCGTCCTGCCCGACGGCGTGCTAGCCGACAGCGCCTTGCTGATCGATAACGGCCACATCGCGGCCATCGAGCCCGATGCCGCCGCCGTGCCGCGTGCCGCCCAGGTGATCGACCTGCGTGGCCAGACGCTGCTTCCCGGCCTGGTCGACCTGCATTGCGACGCCATCGAGAAAGAAGCCGAGCCGCGCTCGCGGGTGATGTTCCCGCTGGATTTTGCCGTGGCGCAGATCGATCGCCGCAACGCCGCAGCGGGCATCACCACGCCTTACCACGCGGTCTCGTTCGCGGGTAACTCGTTCGGCGTGCGCAATTTCGACACGGCCGGCGAGCTCGTGCGCGCCGTCGCCGCCTTTCGCGGCCACAGCCTGGTGGATAACCGCATCCATTGCCGCTATGAGGTCACGGACGCCAGCGCGTTGCCGGTGCTGGAGCAACTGGTGGAATCCGGCCTGGTGGACCTGGTCTCCGTGATGGACCATTCGCCCGGGCAGGGCCAGTTCAAGACACTGGAGGCCTACCTGGCCTACATGATGGGCAACCACGCCATGAGCCGCGAAGAGGCCCATGCCGCCGCCGCCAAGAAACTGGTGGAGAAGGACGGCGCACTGGACCGGGTTGAACGCCTGCTGTCACTGGCCGCGCGCACAGGGGTGCCGGCCGCGAGCCATGACGACGACTCGGCACAGCGTATTGCCACCATGCATGCGCTGGGCGTGCGCATGAGCGAGTTCCCGATCAACCTGGAGACGGCGCAGGCCGCCAAGGCAAAGGGGCTGCCGACCATCCTTGGCGCGCCCAACGTGCTGCGCGGCCAAAGCCAGAGTGGCTCCATGCGTGCCATCGACGCCATCAACGCCGGGGTGGCGGACTGCCTGTGCTCGGACTACCAGCCATCCACGCTGATTGCCGCCGCCTTTGCCGCGGAACGCCTCGCTGGCCTGAGCCTGCCGCAGGCTGCCGCGCTGGTCAGCGCCAACCCGGCCGCGGCTTGCGGCTTGTCCGATCGCGGGCGCATCGGGGCCGGGCTGCGTGCCGACCTGGTGGCGGTCGCCATGGTGGCCGGCCAGCCGCTGGTCACGCATACGTGGTCATCGGGCCGGCTGGTGTTTGCCGCGCGCTATCCGGCGGGCGCCCTGGCGGCTGACAGCTCGGGGGTGGTCCAGATGCCGGCGCCCGACGCACCAGGCGAGCCAAGCCGCGCGGCAGCATGACCATGGCGGCCGATATTGGCAACGGGTGGGCCGAATCGCCGCAGGCGGGCAGTGTGGCCGCGGTAAGCCTGAGTGCCACGCACACCTTCAGCAAGACGGTGACGCCAGTCATCCGCCTGCTGGCCGGGCTGGGCGTGGAGGGTGACGCGCATCTGGGGGAAACCGTCAAGCACCGTTCCCGCGTGGCGGTGGACCCCAGCCAGCCGAACCTGCGGCAGGTTCACCTGCTATCGGTGGAGCTGCAGGCGATGCTGCAAGCCGCAGGCCATGCGGTGGCGCCCGGCGCGCTGGGCGAGAACATCACCACGCAGGGCATCGACCTGCTGGCGCTGCCAACGGGCGCGCGGCTGCACCTGGGCGAGACCGCGCTGGTCGAGATCACCGGGCTGCGCAATCCCTGCGCGCAGATCGAGCGCTTCCAGCCGGGCCTGCTTGCGCGGGTGCTGGGTCGGGACGATGAAGGCAAGCTGGTGCGCAAGGCCGGCATCATGGGCATTGTCCTGGCCGGCGGACTGGTGCGCGCGCACGACGCGATTCGCGTGACGCTGCCGCCCGAGCCTCACCGCAAGCTGGATCGGGTTTGAGCAGGATGCGAGGATGAGGGTACGGGTGAGGGTGGAGCAGCCCTAGCGGTGCGACGCGCGGACCGTTCCGTGGTGGGAGCCGTGCCAGTCGCCTGGTATGTCGGGGAAGATCTCGCACTCGCCGCGCACGATCAACTCCACCGTCGCGCAGACGCCCTTGACGCCACGCGGGCCTACGCAGACCAGGCTGTGCGGGTGTTCCGAATGATTGGGAATGGCGTACACGCGCATCCCTTCCTGATACAGGGGATGGGCGGGCAGCCTGGCGTTGAGTAGTTCGACAAAACGCAAGGGGCTTACAACCGGCTTTTCCATCTTGCTCTCCCATGGAGCATGGGCGCGACCTCCGGAGGGCTCCGGACGGGCCGAAAGTGCTTGGAGAACGGACTGGACGGGAGGCGGGGGGAGCCTTCCGTCCATGTCACCTGCACAAACCAGGAATGTGGCCAGGACGCCGCGGCAGGCGCGGAATACGGCGCAAAAGCCGCTTACCGCGGCGATCGATTCAAGGGGCCACGCCGTAAGGTTAGGCGATTTACTGGCGGGATCAAGCTTGCCGTCGGCGTAAAAGAGCTAGTAGGACGAAGGCGGCACTCAGCGGCCGCCATCGCCGCTCGGGAAGGCCAACTGGCGGGCTGAGGTATATTCCACGGGTGGCAGATACGCGCCTCTTACCGATTTCCTTTTCCGCATGAACGTTACGCCACCCCTTGCCACCACTGGTGCTGATCCCGAGGCCGCTTCCTTCGCCGCATTGCGCGCGCACTACGATGGCGTCGTCCTGCCGCTCTGGACCGGGCCGGGCTGGAACGCCACGATGCAGCTGCCCTATGAGGCGCTGTCCGGCGCCGACCAGCAGCCTCTGCCGGTGGCGCGTTACCGCGCCATGGCCTGCGCGCGCCAGCTCTATGTGTTTTCGCAGTGCGATGGCACCGATGAGGCCGCCCATGCCGCGCGCCTGTTCGCATCGCTCGGGGGCTGCTTTGCCGATGGCGGGCAGGGTGGCTTTATCTACAGCATCGATGCGCAGGGACAGCCTCTGGATACCACCAAGGACCTGTACACCCACGCCTTCGTCGTCTTTGCCTGCGCGGCGTATTTCAAGCGTTCAGGCAGTGCGCAGGCGCGTGCCTTGCTGGATGGCACCACACGGCTGATCGAGGCGCGTTTCGCCACCGCGGATGGCCTGTACCATGCGGCGCTAGCGCAGGACTTTCGCCCACTGGGCGGGGCGCCCCAGCAAAACCCGATCATGCACCTGACCGAGGCCTACCTGGCGGCGTTCGAGGTCACCGGGGAGCGCTCTTATGCGGACCGGCTGGCGGGCATTGCCGCCGCCGTGCTGGCCACCTTTGTCGATCCGGCGACGGGTTGCATTGCCGAGTTGCCGATGTGCACCGATCGCGCTGGCAACCGGGTCGAGCCCGGCCATCAGTTCGAGTGGTTCTCGCTGCTTGCCAGCGCGCCCGCGTTGTTCGACGGCTCCGGGCTTGCGCAAGCGCTGGCAAGCGCCTTCGGCTTTGCCATGCAGCACGGCGTTGACACCAGCACCATGGGCGTAGCCGCGGCGCTGCATCTGGATGGCTCGCCCAGAGACCCGATCCAGCGCATCTGGGCGCAGACCGAATTCGCGCGGGCGCTGGCGGTGCGCGGCGACAGCGTGGCGCTGGCGCACCTGCAGGCCTGGCTGAAAGCCTACCCGGCGCGATTCCTGCACGCAGGCGGCTGGCATGAGTGCCTCTCGCCTGCCGGCAAGGTGGAGCGGGCGGAGATGCCTTCGACCACGCCATATCACCTTGCCACCGCCTACCAGGCGCTGCCGCAGGATTGACGGCCTGGCGGATCCACCACCGCATCAGCCGGCCGCGCGGCGGAGCAAACGGTCGAACTCGTTGCGCACGATGCGGTAAGACTCGCCGGAAAAGCCCTCCAGCCCAGCCCGGTCGATCACGGTGATATGGCCGCGGCTGTGGCGGATCATCTGGAGCTCCGCCAGCTTGCCCACCGCTTCGGTCACGCCTTCGCGGCGCACGCCAAGCATGTCGGCAATGGTCTGCTGGGTCACGTCGAGCTCATTGCAAGGCGAGCGGTCCAGCGCCAGCAGCAGCCAGCGGCACAACTGCGTGGTCAGCGAGTGGTGGCGGATGCAGACGGCCGTCTGCGACACCTGCGTGAGCAACGCCTGCATATAGAGCAGGGCCATGCGCTGCAGCGTGGGCAGCTCGGGGTAGATCGTGCGCAGGTCGCTCGCGGCGACGCGAAACCCGGTGCCGCTCCTGCGTACCTCGATCCGGTTGGGCATGGTCTCGGCGCCGGTCAGCGCGGGCAGTCCCACCAGCCCCTCGCGGCCCACGGAGGCCAGTTCCACGGTGGCGCCGCTTTCCTGCAGCGACATCATCGAGATCACCGCCGTGCTCGGGAAATAGAGATGCCGGATGCGCTGACCGGAATCGCTCAACAGTTGCCCTGTGCGCAGGCTGACGCTATCCAGGCGCGGCAGCAGCAAGCGGCGCTCGTGCGGCGGCAGGGCGCCTAGCAAGTGATTGCCGGCCAGATCCAGTTCGGTATCGATCATCCCGTTGTCTCCCGAAGTCGAAAGGTCGCGGCTGCTGCGCCAGCCGTTTGGTTTTTTCTCTGTTCGGTATGCCACGCAGCCGGGCTTGACCCGTTAACGTATTAAGCGTCATGCGTGCGCTTGCCGACACTGGCCGGAGGTTGGAGATCGCCACGGTATTGGGGGGATATGCTTTTGGCTGGATTCAGCCCCGGGTTCATACTTTTGACGGGGGGGTTAGGTGGCCGGGGCGCCGCACGGGGATGCGGCGGACGGATCGGCGCAAACAATCTAAAAAAACCTGTAAGTTCCTGTGGGTGGCGGCGACGAATGGGCACATTCACCCAGTTGGAGATTGCCATGTACCCGAACCTCACCAAGTCGTTCACCAAGTCACTGTTTGCCGCCGCCATCACCGGCGCGGTGCTTGCCCTGGGCAGCGCCCAAGCCGCCAGCCCGGCTGCCCACGGCGCCACCAGCGTGCGCGACATCTACAGCGACGGGGCGCGCACTGCGCCCGTGAACGCCTTCACCGATGGCGCCCGCGCCCGCATGGTGGATCCCTTTACCGATGGCGCGCGCATAGCCGGCCTGGACCGCACTGGTCCCTCCGCAGATCCGGCGCGCAGCATCGACCCGTTCGTCGACGGCGCCCGCAAGCTCGATACGTTCACCGATGGGGCCCGCATCGCTGGCCTGGATCGCACTGGCGTTTCCGCCGATCCGGCGCGCAATATCGACCCGTTCGTCGATGGCGCGCAGAAAGTGGCCGGCATGGATACCCGCGGCGTTTCGGCGTCGCCGGCCCGCAGCTTCAACGTGTACCAGGATGGCGCGGATGCGTGAGCCGCGCGCGGTCCAATGCGCCGGGGCCGGCTACTCGTCCAGCCAGGACCCGCGCAGATCGCTCTTTTGCAGCAGTTGCAGCAAGGTTTCGGCGGGCCGGCTCAGGCGGCCCGCGCGCAGCGAGATGAACTCCACCTCCGGCAGCGCCGGCAGGCTGTCGCCGTTGACCAGCGGCGACAGCCCGCGCCCGGACAGGTATTGCGCGCGCACGGTAATGCCCAGCCCGCCGCGCGCGGCGGCGATGCAGCCCGAGTGACTGCTGCTGGTGCAGACGATCTGCCAGCGCATCCCGGCCTTGGCCAGCGTATCGAGCACGATGGCGCGCGTGACACTGGGCTCGGGCACCAGGATCAGCGGCAGCGGCTGGCGCAGGTCCGCCACCGTGCCGGGCCGGGCTAGCCACTCCAGCTTGCCCCTGAACAACGGAGACCCGCGCCGGTCGCCTTCGCGGCGCTTGCCGATCATCAGGTCCAGCGCGCCGGCATCCATCAGCTCGTAGAGCTTGCCGGTCATGCCGATGGTGATTTCCAGCTCCACATCCGGATGCGAGTTGCGAAACGCCGCCAGCACATTGGGCAGGGGGCCCAGCGCGAGGTCATCGGAAGTACCCAGGCGCACGCGGCCCTGCAGGCGCGGCGCATTGAACTGGGACTCCGCGCGCGCAATGGCATCCAGGATCAGCCGCGCGTGCGCCAGCAGCGCCTCGCCGTCGGCGGTCATGGTCAGGGTGTGGGTATCGCGCACAAAGAGCCGGCGCCCGACGTGCTGTTCCAGGCGACGGACGTGGTCGCTGACGCTGGATTGGGACAGGCCGAGCTGGCGCCCCGCGTCGGTAAAACTGTGCGCGGCGGCTACGGTGGCGAAGGTCTTGATCCAGACAGGATTGAGCATGCCGCATTGTCATCGGATTTTCCGATGACAGTCAATATACCTAGCGGGGTTCCCGATTGGCATGGCCGGTATTAACATCGGCAGCATTCCTGGCACTGGTTTTGCCCCGATCGCTTCTTCCACGGTCCACTCCAGATGCCGCGCCGGTCATTGCCCCTGATTGCCGGCACTTGCCTCGAGACGTACCAGATGACCAGCCAAACCTCGCAAAAGGCCATGTTGTGGATCGTCGCAGCGGGCTTTTTCATGCAAACGCTCGACACCACCATTGTCAACACCGCGTTGCCCGCGATGGCGCGCAGCCTCAACGAAAGCCCCCTCGACATGAAGCCCGTGGTAGTGGCCTACACGCTGACCATGGCCATGCTCACGCCGGCCTCGGGCTGGCTGGCTGACCGCTTCGGCACCCGTCGCGTGTACTTCGCCGCGATCCTGATCTTTGTGCTGGGCTCGCTGTTCTGCGCGGGTGCGCAGAGCCTGGACCAGCTCGTGATTGCCCGCGTGATCCAGGGCGTGGGCGGCTCCATGCTGCTGCCAATCGGCCGGCTGGCGGTGCTGCGCAGCGTCTCCGGCGAGCATTACATCGCGGCGCTGGCCTTTGTCTCGGTGGCGGGGCAGGTCGGGCCGATCTTTGGCCCGGTGCTGGGCGGCTGGATCGTGCAGTCGGTGGCCTGGCACTGGATCTTCCTGATCAATGTGCCCGTGGGCGCCATCGGGATGCTGGCGGTCTTGCGCTACCTGCCCGACCACACCATTGGCCGTGCGCCACCGTTCGACTTTGTTGGCTGCGGCCTGTTGTCGCTTTGCATGGTGGCGTTCTCGCTGGCGCTGGACACCCCGCGCGAGGCAAGCCACGCGGCATGGAGCGGCAGCCTGTTCGCGCAGAGCCTGCTGTCCGCGCTGCTTTACATCCCGCATGCGCGGCGCCGTCAAAGTCCGCTGTTCCGGCTGGCGCTATTTCGCGAGCCCAATTTCAGCGTGGGCCTGGCCGGCAACCTGGTGTGCCGCATCGGCTCGGGTGCGGTACCGTTCCTGATGCCATTGCTGCTGCAGTTGCAGATGGGATATTCCCCGTTGCATTCGGGGCTGATGCTGCTGCCGGCCGCACTGGCCGGCGTGGTTGCCAAACGCTGGATCGTGCCGCTGGTCAAGCGCTTTGGCTATGACAACTTCCTGCTGGTCAACACGGTATTGGTAGGTGGCTCGATCGCCTCGTTCGCAGCGATTGCGCCGGGATGGCCCGTGGGCCTTGCCATTGCGCAGCTCGCTTTGTTCGGGGCCACCAACTCCATGCAGTTTGCTGCCATGAACAGCGTGACGCTCAAGGGTTTGAGCGTGGAAGACGCGGGCAGCGGCAACAGCCTGTTCTCGATGGTGCAGATGCTGGCAATCGGCCTCGGGGTCACCATCGGCGGCGGGCTGGTCAGCATGTTCACAGCCCAGCTGGGCGTGGCCGGCACAGCTTACCGGCTGGCGTTCTTCACCGTGGGCATGATCACGCTGCTATCGGCGCTGGTGTTCCGCCGGCTCGATGCCGAGCAGTTCGA
The DNA here is from genome assembly GCF_058794615.1 of Cupriavidus sp. GW823-FHT07A04. Classification (NCBI taxonomy): domain Bacteria; kingdom Pseudomonadati; phylum Pseudomonadota; class Betaproteobacteria; order Burkholderiales; family Burkholderiaceae; genus Cupriavidus; species Cupriavidus sp. GW823-FHT07A04. The sequence goes on along the minus strand of NZ_JBXAHA010000002.1, from coordinate 281,659 downwards.
CAAGAGCCGCGGCCCGGCCAGCGTAGCCAGTCGCTGATGCCCCATGGCGGGACGCGGCGCATCGCGCGCCGGCTTGCCCTGTCATCACTCAGTCACGCCGTTCTCATGCAGCAGCCGCTCGCACTCATCGAGCAGGTCGTGCGCAAAGGCCGACTGGTAATTGGGGTCCAGCGCTTCCATCATTTCGTGGGCGGTGTACAGCCCGGCCTCGCGCGAGAGCGTGCCGGCGAGCTGGCGCGCGAACTGATCGCTCAGTTGCGACAGCAAGCGCCGCTCGGCCAGCGCCAGTTGCAGCTTGGAGCGCGACAGCCACAGGCTCGCCAGGGTGGCGCCCTGGGCATCGGTCATCCATTGGCGGTGTTCGTAGAATGCCGACAAGCGCTCGGCGGCGAGCGCAAACAGCAAGGCCTTGCGGGTATTGAAGTCGAGCTTGAGCGCGGGCGCTGGCGTGGGGGCGGAAGCGGAAGCAGAAGCAGAAGCAGAAGCGTCGGGGGGAGAGGTTTTCATCATGACTTGCAAATCGTGCGGTGGGGCGCGAGCCTACCACGCTATCCGGTGCCGGGGTGGCGTGCGTGCGGGTCAGGATTTCCCGGCCGCCGCGAAGCGCGCATTCAGCCAGGCGCCGATCGCCTTGATCTCTTCCATGCAGACCGAGTGAGACATGCGGTAGGTGTGCCATTCCACCTTGCAACCGAGTTTTTCCACGGTCTCGCGCGCCAGCAGGCCGAGCTGCACGGCCACCACATCGTCCTCGCTGCCGTGTCCGGCAAAGATCGGCGTGGCGCGGTTGGCTTCGCTGAACTCGGCGGCAAGCATTGCCGGCGCGGGGATATAGGTGGAAAGGGCAATGATGCCGCCCAGCGCTTCGGGATGCGTCAGGGCTGTGGTATAGGCCACGGCCCCGCCTTGCGAGAACCCCGCCAGCACCACGCGGTGGCTGGGCACACCGCGCTGGTTCTCGCGCGCGATCAGGGCGCGGATGGCATCGCGGGAGACCCGGATGCCGGCCTCGTCCGCATGGCGGCGGGCGTCATCGAGCGACTGGATGTCGTACCAGGCCGGCATGACGTAGCCGCCGTTGCAGGTAACCGGGATGGCCGGCGCATTGGGAAACACGAAACGCACGCCGGGCGCGGACGCCAGGCCCAGCTCCGGCACCACGGGCACGAAATCGCTGCCGTCGGCGCCGAGCCCGTGCATCCAGATGACCGACCACGTGGGTGACGGCGCGGTTTCGATTTCAATGGCTGGCAGCAGTGCGCTCATTTCGATGTTCCTTGTTCCCGGATCCTGATCGGGCCCCCTTGCCGGCACGGCGAGCGCGCTGGGCGCCACTGCCCGGTGCGGGGCAATGTGTCTGTGCGGATGGCATGGGGGTGGCCGCGTGAGGCGGCAAGTATCGCACAGCGCCGGCGCGGTGCCGGCGGCTGGGCAATCGGGAACGCTTCAGCAAGCGCCGCGTGTCATGCGAGCGGATGGCCGCGGCGGCTTCAAGCCGCGCGGCATGGCCTGACGGCAAACCGTCAGGCTGCTGAAGGTACGGTAGGCACCGTGATGAGGCCGGGCGCGGAGCGGGGCGCTTGCGCATGCTCCGCGGCAACGGGTGCGCGCCGCTTGTCCACCACGCTCTCGACGCCAGAGGCGGTCACCTCCTCCAGGAAGGCGACCAGGTCGCGGTAGTAGTCGACCTGCATCTGTGCCTCCAGCAGACGACGCTCGGCTTGGAATAAGGTAAGCCGCATTTGCTGCAATTCCCTTGCTGCGATTTTCTCCGGGGTGGGCGGACTAAACATGTCTGCAAGCGAACGCATGGCAACCTCCCGCTATCGACGGCTTCGAATTGAAGCTCCTGCCATGCAACCAATATAGTAAATAAAAGCGCATTTCAGGCCCTGTCGCGCGCCGTCCACACGGTCGATTGCCGGCGTGCAACGGCAGGAGTAAATTCATCGTCCGGTGTTTGCAAGGTGCCCGGCAGCGCTTACATGGCAAGCGTTCCCGGCTCCGGCTGTTTCATTTTTTCCAGGTAGCCGTGGATCTGAGCGACCACCGCCGCGCCTTCGCCCACGGCCGCCGCAACCCGCTTGGTGGAACCCGAGCGCACGTCCCCGATTGCAAAAATGCCTGGCACACTGGTCTCCAGCGTGGATGCCGGCATGGTGCCTTCATGCGCCGTGTCTGTGCCGGTCAGCACGAATCCCTTCGCGTCCACGCGCACATTGCAGCTGGCGAGCCATCCCGTATTGGGGTCGGCGCCAGTAAACAGGAACAGATGCCGGACCGGCACCTCGGTCACGCGATCGCTGTCGCGCGAGCGATAGCCGATGGTGGCCAGGCGTTCTTCCCCGCCCAGGGCGACGATCTCCGTGCCGGTATGCAGTTCGATATTGGGCTGGGCCGCGATGCGCTCGATCAGGTAGCGCGACATGCTGGCCTCAAGCCCTGATGCCCGGATGAGAATGTGCACGCGCTTGGCGTGCGCGGCCAGGAACACGGCGGCCTGCCCTGCGGAATTGCCGCCACCCACCAGCACGACTTCTTCGCCGTTGCACAGGCGGGCTTCCACCGGGGAGGCCCAGTAGTAGACGCCGCGTCCTTCGTAGCGATCGAGTTCCGCGATGGCGGGGTGGCGATAAGCCGCACCGCTGGCAATGACCACGGTCCGGGCCCCAATCTTGCGGCCATCGCTCAGCTCGATGCGCTGCGGATGCTCGCCGCAATGCAGCGCGCTCACCTGCAAGGGGATGGCAAGGTGCGCGCCGAACTTTTGGGCTTGCACAAAGGCCCGGCCGGCCAATGCTTGCCCGGAAATACCCGTGGGGAAGCCCAGGTAGTTCTCGATGCGCGAGCTGGCGCCGGCCTGGCCACCTGGCGCAAGGCTGTCGAACACCGCAACACACAGGCCTTCGGAAGCGGCATACACCGCGGTGGCGAGACCCGCCGGACCGGCACCCACCACGATCACATCGTAGATATAGTCCGGGTCGAATTCGGGCAGCAGGCCCAGGCAGGTGGCAAGCTGGCCCGCGTCCGGACATCGCAGCACCGCGCCGCCGGGGCAGATCACCAGCGGAAAGTCGCCGGGCGCGGCGGCGGTGAAATCGAGCAGGGCGCACGCATCGGGATCGGTATCCGCGTCGACCACGGTGTGGGGATAGCCGTTGCGCCGCAGGAACGCCTGCAGATGCAGCAGGCGCGCGTCGCTGCCGCGGCCCAGCAGCGTCGGGCCATTGCCGCGCTCGATCAGGCCAACGCGGCGCAGGATCAGCGCACGCATGATCCGCTCGCCCAGATCGGCTTCCGCGACCATCAGCGCGCGCAGCCGATCGGGTGGAATCGAGATGGCCTCGATGTCCTCCAGCGCCAGGCCGTCGACTAGCGCGGGCTTGCCCGATAGCTGCCCCACCTCGGCAAGGAAGTTGCCCGGCCCGTGCTCGCCGACCACCGACGCACGGTCGCGCGCGTCGCGCTGCAAGACGCGCACGCGGCCCCGCAATACCACCACCATGCCGTGGGCAGGGTCGCCGGTGCGAAACAGGTATTCATTGGCGCGCCACTGCCGCAGTGTGCCGAAATGCTGGAGCCGCACGATCTCGGCGGCGGTAAGCAGGGGCCACATCTGGTGGCGGCGCGACTCCATCGGGGAGAACGCCGCGGTGGCTGCCTCCTGCTCGATGGCCAGGCCCGCCGCAACAATGGCTTGCGGGCCAGGGGGTTCCAGGCTTCCGATAGCGGTGTCTGCGCTCATGGCTGTAAGGCCTCCCGGTGGCACCGCGCGGGCGCCGGTGCGGATGAGTCGAGTGCTGCTGATGCGTGCGCGGGGATGCCCGGGCATGGCCCGGAGAGTTTGCTCGCGATGCCGCGATGCGGCAATCCCTCGTTGTCCGCGCACCCCAAAAGCGTAGTACACGCGGGGCATCAAAGGGCTATAGCGCCAAATAGCGACTCATGAACCCCTTCTTTGGTTTGTGCTGCTTATGCCATTGGTGGATATCGTAGGTACAACCTAGTAAAAACCCTTGACTATCTACTTACAGGTAGATAAGATGTGTTCCATGGATCCCGCAGCAAGGTAACGCCAAGCAGACAAGGCCCAGCCAGCCGGTTTCCAATGCAGCAAATGAGGAACAAAGACGAAAGTCATTTTTTTTGCTCCGCCTCTCTACCTAGTGATAGGTAAGAGGGCGAAAAAACGACGAACCAGCTAAAACCCGGTCCCCGCGGCCAAAGCAGACCCCCGGACCCATGCTTCGATTGGAGAACATCATGAACACCAAGCTTTTTGCCAAGTCCCTGCTCACCGCCGCCACCCTCGCCGCAGCATTCGCTGCTGGCCATGCCCAGGCCGCCGCAACCGTTACCGCCGACAAGTACGGCTATGAATACCGCACCCGCGACGTCTACAGCGACGGCGCCCGCAGCGGCAAGTTCGATACCTTCACCGAAGGCGCACGCGCCGGCAAGGCCGATCCGTTCACCGATGGCGCCCGCGTTGGCAAGACCGACCCGTACACGGATGGTTTCCGTACCGTCGCGGGCCTGGATCGCAGCGGCGTGTCGTCTGAACCCAGCCGCAAGTTCGACCCGTACACCGACGGCGCCCGCAACGACAAGCGCAACCCGTACTTCGACGGTGCCCGCAGCGGCGCACGGGACGTGTACACCGACGGCGCAAGGGCCTGAGTGAAAACCGGTGCCTCAAAGGTCTCGATGGCCGAGGCGCCGGATTGCATGTATCACCCCGCGGCGTCACCGTAACGACGCGCGGATACCTGGAGCACATCATGAACCGTTGGCAGAGTTTCCGGATGTTGGCAGGCTGGGCGCTGGTTTGCGTTGCCAGCGGCTCCATGGCCACCGTGGTGGCACAGGCACTCCCGGCCTGAGGGTTCCCTGGGATCCACAGCATCCGTGGTAAAGAAGGCATATCGCAGCGTCCCCACGCTGCATGCGAAACGGCGCGCCCACTGTGGCGCGCCGAAGCTTTTTACAAGCCCCGTAAATCCAGGCCGCATCCCTGCGCCTTGCTAGCTTGCCAGGCGCTTGTTCCATCCGCGCACAATGCCCGTTGTCAGGGCGGTGCCGGCCAGGATCACGGCGCAGCCCAGCAGCATCGAAGGGGTGATGCGCTCTCCCAGGAACAGCGCACCCCACAAGACACCGAAGGCCGGGATCAGGAATAGCGCGGTCATTGCCCGCGCTGGCCCTGCCTTGGCGATCAGGCGAAAGAAGAGCACATAAGCCAGCGCGGTGCAGGCGGCGGTCAACGCGCCCAGCGCCAGCCACGCGTGCGCGCTTGGCTGCGTGGCCGGCCACAGCCAGGCCGCAGGCGCGCACAGCAGCAGAGCCGATGCGAGCTGGCTGCCCGCTGCCACCGTCAGCGGCGGCACCTCCGCCAGGTACTTGCGGGTAAAGTTGGCGGAGAAGCCATAGAGCAGGGTAGCGGCCAGGCAGGCCAGCGCAGCCAGGCCGGCGGCCTTGCCCGCGGCGCCGTGGTGCAGCCCGGCCTTATCCCACACCAGCCACAGCACCCCGGCGAAGCCCAGGGCCAGCCCGGCTACGCGTGGCGCCCCCAGGCTTTCACGCAACCACAGCCAGCCGATCAGCGCGGTAAACAGCGGCGTGGCCGCGGTGAACATGGCGGAGAGCCCGGCCGGAATCGTCAGCGCGGCAAAGCTGAACAGCACGAAGGGCAGCGCGGAATTCGTGATCCCTACCACGGCGATCGCCCACCAGCGGCGGCGCAGGCCGGCCAGCCCGCCGCGCCAGGCCAGCAGCGGGAGCAGCAGCAGGGCCGCGCCACCGGCGCGCGCGCCTGCCAGCGGCACGGCGCCGAACTCACCCGCACCCAGACGGATAAACAGGTAGGAGGCGCCCCACAGGGCGGCCAGCGACAGCAACATCGAAAGATCGGAGCGTTTCATTTCCAGGCACCTCATGGGGATGACAGGGCCAGGATAAGACGGCAAACTGGTACCTGAAAAGAACCAGGAAAAAGGAAGTTTATGGATCCAGAATTCGCCTTCCCGATCCGCTTGCCGGCACCCGGCTCGCGCCATTTGCTGCGCAGCCTGCACGGCCAGCTCAAGGGGGCGATCCTGGACGGGCGCCTGCGCCCTGGTTTGCGCCTGCCTGCTACGCGCGCGCTGGCCCAGGCCTGTGGGGTGTCGCGCAACACCGTCGTGGCCGCCTACGACCTGCTGCTGAGCGAGGGCTATGTGGTGGCGCGCGATCGTGGCGGCACCTATGTGGCGGGGCTCTTGGCGCCCACGCGTGAGTCAGCCCCGCAGCCCGGCGCGCCCGAGGCTGAGCGCCGGCTGGCCGCGTTCTGGCGCGCGCCGCCCTTGCCGCCTCGGGAAGCTTCGCCGCTGGTGCCGCGCTTTGATTTTCGCGTAGGCGTGCCCAGCCTGTCGGGATTCCGGGCAGATCTGTGGGGGCGCCTGACGGCGCGCGCAATGCGGGCGATGACGCGTGCGCCGGTGGCCTATGCCGACCCGCAGGGGCAGCCCGCGTTGCGCGAGGCCATTGCCAGCCACGTCTCGTTTGCGCGCGCGGTCGCCTGCCAGGCTGGCGACGTGGTGGTCACGGCGGGCGCGCAGCAGGCCTTCGACCTGCTGGCCCGCGTGCTGGTGACGCCCGGGCGCACCGTGGTGGCGGTGGAGGACCCGGGCTACCCGCCGGCCCGCGCTGCCTTTGCCGCCGCCGGCGCCAGGATCGTGCCGGTGCCGGTGGACGCGCACGGGCTGGTGGTGGACCGGCTGCCTGCCGATACGCGGGTGATCTACGTCACGCCATCGCACCAGTTTCCCCTCGGCCATGCCATGTCGGCGGCGCGGCGCGCGGCCTTGCTTGCGTTCGCGCAGGCGCACGGCGCGGTCATCGTCGAAGACGATTACGATGGCGAGTTTCGCCACGGAGAGCGCCCGCTCGACGCCCTGCAGACCCTCGACCGCGCCGAATCCGTGTGCTACGTCGGGACCTTCTCCAAGAGCCTGTTTCCCACGCTGCGGCTGGGCTTCGTGGTGGCCCCGCGGTGGGCCCGGCAGGCGCTCACGCTGGCCAAGCAGTGCAGCGACTGGCATTGCGCTGCCGCTGCGCAGGACACGCTCGCCGCCTTCATCGCCGAACGGCACCTGGCACGCCACGTGCGCAAGATGCGCCGGCTCTATGGCGTGCGCCGCCAGCTGCTGCTGGATACGCTGCGCGCGGATTTCAGCGGCCGGCTCGATCCGGTGCCCTGCGCCGCCGGGCTGCATCTGGCCGCGCTATGCGTTGGCCATGCCGATATCGAGCCGCTGGCGGAGCGCGCGAGGAAGCAGGGCATCGGGGTCTGGACCACGCAGGAGTACTACCTTGGCCCGCAGGACCGTGCGGGCTTGCTGTTTGGCTTCGGCGCGATCGACGAGGCGGGCATCGCGGCGGGGCTGAAGGCGCTGCGCAAGCTTTGGTGAGGGCCGGCGCGGTCAAGCCTAGATGCTCGCGGTGCAACTCTTGGCGCATTCGGTCGGATCGGAGGAGACATGGGGCATGGGCCGGAATCCGACTTTGAGGCGATATGCTCGGCACGCGAGCCTATCACAGCGTGGGCATGACCACCCCGATGGTGCGTACTCCGCGCTAACTCCGCGGCGATCGCGGCGCCTTCTTCGGCGGCGCTCCAAGGGCGCCGGACGCGGCGGCCTGCACGATGCGGCGGAAGGTTGGGCATTCCATGTGGCTAGGCGCCGGGCAGGCGGCGGCGTGGCGCAGGCCGTCGCGCATGGCGCTGAGCTTCTTGATCGTCCTGTCCAGCTCATCCGCCTTGGCCGCGAGCATCTGCCGGTCGATGCGCGGCTGCCCCTGCGGCGCGAACATGAGGGCAATTTCGTCGAGCGAGAAGCCGGCGGCGCGCCCCAGCGCGATCAGCGCCAGCCGTTCCAGCACGCCGGCATCGAACAGGCGGCGCAGCCCGCGCCTGCCAGTGGAGGCAATCAGCCCCTTTTCCTCATAGAACCGCAGCGTCGATGCGGGAACGCCGGACTGCTGCGCCACTTCGGCTATGTCTAGGCTTTTCACCCTCTTGACCTCAAGTCGACTTGAACTGGCACAGTCTAGCTTCCGCTCCCTGGGGCAGCAAAGGAAAACGATCATGGACGTCACACAACAGGCCGAAAGCGAGCAGGCGGCGCTCTGGAGGGGCCGCTCCGGGCGCGCCTGGGTCGAGGCGCAGGCGCTGCTCGACCAGATGTTCAAGCCCTTCGAAGACCTGCTCGTCAAAGCGGTCTGTGGCGGCGCCGGGCACCGGGTGCTGGATGTGGGCTGCGGTACGGGCAGCACCACGCTCGCCGTAGCGCGGCGGCTCGGCGCGAAGGGCCATTGCACCGGCGCCGACATTTCGGATCCGATGATCGCCGCTGCGCGGGTGCGCGCCGAACGCGAAGACATCACCGCACGCTTCATCCGCGCCGACGTGCAGAAACATGACTTCGAGCCCGCAAGCTTCGATTTGATCATCTCGCGCTTCGGCGTCATGTTTTTCGACAACCCGGTCCTGGCCTTCAAGAACCTGCGCCACGCCGCACGGGACGGCGCAGATCTCTGCTTTATCGCGTGGCGCAGCGCCGCGGAAAATCCGTTCATGACGACGGCCGAGCGCGCCGCTGCGCCGCTGTTGCCGAGCATGCCCGCCCGCCGGCCAGGTGCGCCGGGACAGTTCTCCTTCGCGGAAGGGCATTGGGTCTCTTCCATGCTGGAGGAGAGCGGCTGGGCCGAGATCGACATCCGGCCGCTCAACGTGGAATGCACCTTCCCCGAGAACGAACTGGTCGGCTACCTGTCCCAACTCGGCCCCGTTGGCCTGATCCTGCAAGAGGCGGACGAGCGCACGCGCATGCAGGTCATCGAAACGGCCCGCACCGCCTTCGATCCCTATGTGCACGGCGCTGAAGTTCGCTTCACTGCGGCCTGCTGGATGGTCAGCGCCCGAGCGCCGTTTGCGTCAGGCGCGCTGAAGGGGACCACCCATGTCTGACGCAGTGGGCTACCCGATGTGCGCTTTCCTGATCGGGACGGGCGCGACCGTGGTGATGGACATCTGGGCCGCGGCTCGACAGTGGCTGCTCGGCATTCCTCCACTGAACTACGCCCTGGTAGGCCGCTGGCTCGCCCATCTGGCGCGAGGGCGCTTTCGCCACGATCCCATTGCCGCTTCGCCGCGCGTACGGGGCGAACGCCTGATTGGCTGGGTCGCCCATTATCTGATCGGCATCGCATTTGCGGCCGTGCTGCTCGCTTTCTGGGGCCACGGCTGGGTCCGTCATCCGAGGCTCGGCCCCGCGCTGATCGTTGGCATTGGCAGCGTGGCGGCTCCCTTCTTTTTGATGCAGCCAGCCATGGGCGCCGGCGTCGCAGCAAGCCGCACGCCGCGTCCCGCCGCCGCGCGCTTCCATAGCCTCGTCACGCACGGGATATTCGGCCTGGGTCTTTATGCGGCGGGCCGGGTGACAAGCTGGCTGGACACGTTGCCATGGCCGAGCTTTTGGTAGCAGCGCCAAGCGCGTTCTTCCCGCAATGCCTACGCGCCCCAAAAAGCGATTCAGCGGTTTATCCGCATAATCCATCGAAACTATCCATTTACCTTATATTGCCACGCTCCCTACACTTTGCGCCAACGCCCCCCTTAGCAGGGCGTACGACAAGAGAGGAGCAAGTATGGAGATCACCTTGGCGCGCCGCACGGCGGCGCTGGCGCTAGCTTTGCCGTTGCTCGCCTGCGGCGGCAACGATGAGAGCGCAAACACGGGCACCGCCGTCACGTCCACCGCGGCGGCCACCCCGGGCATGACGCTGACCATCACCGCGCGGGAAGACATGCCTGGCACCTATGGCAACGTAGGCGCCTACGAAAAACTCACGGGCACGCTCAAGGGCGAGGTCGATCCCGCCGATGCGCATAACGCCGTCATCCAGGACCTGGCGCTGGCCCCGGTGAATGGCCGCGGGCTTGTGGAGTACACCACGGAATTCGTCATGCTCAAGCCCAAGGACATGAGCAAGGCGGGTGGCGTGCTGCGTTACGACGCGCCCAATCGCGGCAATATCCTGACCATGCCGAACCCCACCGCGGTGCCCGGGGATTCGCTCTACTTCGAACGCGGCTACGTGCTGCTGTACTCGGCCTGGCAGGGCGATGTGCCGAAGAGCTCGGCGGCAAGGCTCACGCTGGCGGTGCCGGTGGCAAAGAACAAGGACGGCACCAGCATTACCGGCCCGTATGCGGCGGAGCTGATCCCGAGCGCTGCCAGCCCGTCGATGAGCCTGCCGGGCGGCGTGTTCAACAGCACGATGATTCCCTATGCGCCAGCCAGCCTCGACAACACCTTGCCGGGCTACACGCTGACGCGGCGCGTAAACGAAACCGACCCGCGCGTGGCGATTCCCGCCACGGACTGGAAGTTCGCCACCTGCGATAACGCAGGCAACCCCTTCCCGGGCAAGTCCGACGCCGCCAACATCTGCCTCAAGGGCGGCTTCGTGCCGGGCTATCTCTACGAGATCACCTACGTGGCGAAAGACCCGAAGGTGATGGGTGTGGGCCTGGCGGCGCTGCGCGACACCATCACGTTTTTCCGGCACCAGGCCGCGGATTCGGCGGGCACGCCCAATCCGGTGGCGGGCGCGGTGCGCTTTGCCATCGGGCAGGGCACTTCGCAATCGGGCAACGCGATGAAGACCTTCCTGCATCTTGGCTTTAACCAGGCGCTGGATGGCAGCAAGGTGTTCGACGGCATCTACGCGCATGTGGCCGCGCGCCAGACCAATATCAACACGCGCTTCGCCGTGCCGGGTGGCGGCGGTGGCCTGCGCACCGACCATCGCGCCTTCGGGCAGACCGCGCCGCGCGGGCTGGCTGCCGACTACCAGGACACGCTGGCGGGCCGCAGCGGCGGCGTCATGCAGCGCTGCACCGCTACGCAGACTTGCCCGAAGTTCTTCCTCGGCCTGTCGGGCACGGAGTTCTGGCAATTGCAGGGCTCGCCGGTGCTGACCGATCCCTACGGCTTTGCCGACCTGAAGCAGCCTGACAATGCGCGCATCTACTACTACGCCAGCACGCAGCACGGCGGCAAGTCGCCGCTGATCAGCTACGCGCCAGCGTCGACGGTGTACCCGGCAGGTTCCATGGTCGATTTTGCCGATACCTTCCGCGCGCTGTTCGTCGCGCTGGAAGACTGGGTGGCTCGTGATGTCGCGCCGCCGGCCAGCCAGGTTCCGGCCATCGCCGATGGCACGCTGGTGCGGCCCGATCAGCTGACCTTCCCCGTGACCAAGGGCATTACCTGGGCCGGCGCGGGCAGCAATGCTGCGATTCCCGCGCTGCAGTACCTGGCGCGCTATAACGGCTTCCCGCTGCTCGACTACGGCCCGACCTATCGCCCGCAGGATGAGTCCGGCATCCCGACCTTGCTGCCACCGTCGTACATGGGACGGGACTACGCCATCATGGTGCCGCAGGTGGACGCGCAGACCGGGCTGACCAAGGCCGGCATCCACGGCGTCGACGTGGACGCGCCAGTGGGCACCAGCCTGGAGTTCAACTATGTGGCCACGCCGGGCATCGTGGATCTGGTCAACCTGAGCGGCAGCTACATTCCCTTCCACAAGACCGAGGCCGCGCGCATTGCGGCTGGCGATACGCGGCCCTCGCTGGAGTCGCTCTACACCGACCAGGCCGGCTATGTGGCCAAGGTACAGAGCGTGGCCGCCGGGCTGGTGGCCAGGCGCTTCCTGCTGCAGGCGGATGCCGACCGGCGCGTGGCGAACGCGCAGGCGAATCCCGTGTTGCCCTGAGCGAAGGGGCCTTTGAAGGGGCTTTTGAAGGGGCTGTGATGCGGCGGGCGGGGCGCTCCGCCCCGCCTAGCCCGGAAGCCTGGCTGCGGTTCCTGCGCCTTGCCATCCGGGGTCCGCGGCAAAGCGCTCCGCAAGGAAGTCCAGCATGGTGCGCAGGATTGCCGGCATTTGCCGGCGCGATGCGTAGACGCCGTGGATGCCAAGCGCCTGCGGTTGCCACCCGGGCAGCAGGGCCACCAGTTGCCCGCTGTGCAGCAGCGGCGCGGCAGAGTAGAGCGGCTGCATGGCAATGCCGGCGCCAGCCACCGCGGCGGCCAGCAGCACGGTCGATTCATTGGCGCTGAGGTTGCCCTGCACCGGCACCGCCAGCGTTTCCCCCGCGCGTTCCAGTTGCCACAGGCTTTTGCCGAAGTACGAGTAGGTGAGGCAGTTGTGCATGGCGAGGTCCTGCGCCTGGCGTGGCATGCCATGGGCGGCGATGTAGGCAGGCGCGGCGCAGATCACCGAGGCGCAACTTGCCAGCGGGCGTGCGATCAGGTTGGGGTCGAGGTCGTTGGTGATGCGGATCGCCAGGTCGATGCGCGTCTCCACCAGGTTGACCGCCTGGCTGGCGATATGCAGGTCGACGGCGGTTTCCGGATAGCGTTTCAGGTAGGCCGTCACGGCCGCGGCTAGCACGGACTCGGCCAGGGATTGCGCGCAACTGATGCGCAGCATGCCGCGCGGCATGCCCGCGCGCTCATGCTCGGGCCGCGCCATCTGGGCGGCGATCTCCAGCATCTGGCGGCAGCGCAACAGCGCTTGCTCCCCGGCGGGTGTCAGGCTCAGGCTGCGCGTGGAGCGGTGCAGCAGGCGTTGCTCGGCCCAGGTTTCCATCTGCGCGAGATAACGGGTGACCATGGCGCGCGACATGTCCAGCGCCTCGGCGGCGGCCGTCATGCTGCCGCGTTCGGCAATGGCGACGAAGACTTCGGCGGCGGTAATGCGGTCCATGGGATGGGTTGGCGGGTGGCGTTGGTGTAGCTTGTTGCCCTATTTAATCGATTTATGCAACAAAGATGTTCATTCTTTGGGGTTTTTGTACCGGTCTGTGCAAATTATGCTGGCGGTTTCCTTGATCCCCAGCCATGTGAGACTCCCGATGCGCTCCAGCCTGACCCTGAACCGATTCCTGCGCGGCCTCGCCACCGCCTTGTGCCTGGGCATCGTCGCCAGCACGCCCGCAGTGGCCGCAGCCGCGCTCAAGCTGGAGGTCTACAACCCCGGCACCAAGAGCATTTTCCCGGTCTCGTCCGAACTCGTCACCGGCGCGCACGACGCGGTGCTGATCGACGCGCAGTTCCAGCGCAACGACGCCGAGGCGCTGGTTGCGCGCATCCGCGCCAGCGGCAAGAACCTCACCACCATCTACATCAGCCACAGCGATCCGGATTTCTACTTCGGGCTGGACGTGCTCAAGGCCGCGTTCCCGGCGGCCAGGATCGTTGCCACGCCGCAAACGGTGGCGGCCATCCAGGCATCCATGTCGGGCAAGCTGGCTTACTGGGCCCCGATCCTGAAGGACAATGCGCCCAAGGCGCTGGTGCTGCCCGAGCCGCTGGCCGGCAATGCCATCGAGCTCGAGGGCAGCAAGCTGGAAGTGCTGGGCCTGGACGGCCAGGCGCCGGAGCGCACGGTGGTGTGGATTCCGTCGCTCAAGACCGTGGCCGGCGGCGTGGTGGTCTTCGGCAAGAGCCACGTCTGGGTGGCCGATACGCAAACACCGGCCTCGCGCCAGCACTGGATCGCCATGCTTGATCGCATCGCGGCTAAGAAGCCAGCGCGGGTCGTGCCCGGGCACTATCTGGACGATGCGCCGCAGACGCTGGCGTCGGTGCGCTTCACGCGGGACTACCTGCGCACGTTTGAGCAAGAGGCGGCGCGCGCGCCGGATGCCAAGGCGCTGAGCGCGGCGATGCAAAAGCACTATCCGCAGCTGGGCGGCCTGGACTCGCTCGATCTGAGCGCCAAGGTCATCAAGGGCGAAATGCAGTGGCCCGCAAAATAACGGCGGTGCGCCAAGCCGCGTTTCGCGTTTCGCGATGCGCATGACGCCTGCATCAAATCTCAGGAAGCATTGATCATGTCCGGTCTCACCCTGCATTACATCTACGACCCGCTGTGTGGCTGGTGCTACGGCGCCGCGCCGCTGGTGCGTGCCGCGCGCGACGTGCCTGGCCTCGCGCTCGCGCTGCACGGCGGCGGCATGCTCACGGGCGCCAACCGCCGCCGCATCACGGCGCAATGGCGCGACTACGTGATGCCGCACGACCGCCGCATCGCCGCGCTCACCGGCCAGCCGTTCGGCGAGCGCTATTTCGAAGGCTTGCTGCGCGACGAGAGCGCGATGATGGACTCCGCGCCGCCTACCACCGCGATCCTGGCCGCGCAGGCGCTGGGCGGCGTCGAGGCCGCCGCCGATCTGCTGGCGCGCCTGCAGCATGCGCACTATGTGGACGGGCTGCGCATTGCCGATGCGCAGGTGCTGGCCGATCTTGCCGGACAGGCCGGACTGGACCCGCAGCGCTTTGCCGGCCTTTGTCTGGACATTGGCGGTGACAAGACGCAGGCGCATATGGCCGCCAGCCGCGCGCTGCTGAACCGTCTGGGCGGGCATGGCTTCCCCACGTTTGCGCTGCAAAACGGCACCGATCAATTTGCGGTGCTGGACGTGGGCCCGTTCCTTGGCGACGCGCGGGCGTGGCAGGAGAGCCTGGCGCGGGCGGTTGCGCGGCAGGGCGGGCGCATGGAGGCGGGCAGCCAGGATGGCGCCGGCGGCCCGGCTTGCGACGCGCAGGGTTGCGCTTTGCCGGCGCAAGGGTAAACTTCGCGCCCGCATTGCCGTTATACCAATCGACGTCCCGGCACACAGGCTGCGCCGGTTCCGTCGATTGTCGTTTGCACGCGGCTTGTCCTTTCGTCGGGACGAGCGCCGCACGAGACGGCATCGACCCTACACCCGCACCCTGCATGCCGCACATCCAAGGCCCTCCCGGAGAGACCGAACTTTTTCGCACGCTTGTACTCGGCGTGACCGATTACGCGATCTACGCGCTGGATCCCGCTGGAACCGTGAGCAGTTGGAACCCCGGCGCGCAGCGGGCCAAGGGATACACCCGGGATGAAATCCTGGGTGCGCATTTCTCGTGTTTTTACACGCCGGAGGATCGCGCCGCAGGGCTGCCCGAGCAGGCGTTGCGGCAGGCGCGCGAGGCAGGCCGCTTCGCGGCGGAAGGCTGCTGGCGCTTGCGCAAGGATGGTTCCCGCTTCTGGGCCCACGTGCTGATCACGCCGATCTTCGATCGCAAGGGCAAGCAGCTTGGCTATGCCAAGGTCACGCGCGACATGACGCAGCAAAAGGCCGACGCCGAGCGCATTGCGGAGGTGACACGCACGCTGGACCTGGCTCTTGCGAACATGTCGCAGGGGCTGTGCCTGTTCGATCCGCATGGCACGATCATCCTGACCAATCGCCGCATGGAAGACATCTTCCGCGGCGCGGGCGCGGCGCTGGTGCCAGGCGCGGATTTTCTCGCCCTGTGCCGTACCATGGCTGGCGCGCGCGAGAGCGAAATCGCGGCACCAGGCGTGCTCGCCAGCCGCCTTGGCGGCGATATGCAGGCCGAGGCCGGCCAGTCCGACGACCGTGCGGAGCAATACGCGCAGGCGCTTTGCGAGCGGCACCGCGAGATCCTGCGCCGCCACCAGCAATGGCGCAGCGTGGAAGCGTTGCCCGACGGGCGCGCCATTGCGCTGTCGCACAGCGCAATGGCTGACGGCTCGTGGGTGACCACCTGCGAGGACGTGACCGAGCAGCGACGCATCGAAGCCAAGATCCAGTACATGGCGCGCCACGACGGGCTTACCGGCCTGCCCAACCGCAGCTATTTCAACGACTACCTGGACGAAGAACTGCAGCGCGCGCAAAGGCAGGGCAGCCGGGTGGCAACGCTTGGCATCGACCTGGATCGCTTCAAGGAAATCAACGACCTGCACGGGCATGCGGCCGGCGACACTGTGCTGCGCGCGGTGTCCCAGCGCATCGCCAGCCAGCTGGAGCCGGGCGAGTTCATCGCTCGCATCGGCGGCGATGAGTTCATTGCCGTGAAGCGTTTCGAGCGGCAGGCCGAGCTGAGCGACTTCAGCGCGCGCCTGGTGACATGCCTGAGCGAGCCGGTGCGGCTCGATGGCTTTGACCTGACCACGGGCGCGAGCATCGGGATTGCGATCTATCCCGGCGACGGCACCCATCGCGACCAGCTGGTCAGCAATACCGACCTGGCGATGTACCGCGCCAAGGGCAGCTTGTCCGAATCGATCTGCTTCTACGAAAGCCGGATGGACGAGGCCGAGCGCGAGCGGCGCGCGCTGGCCGGCGAGCTGTGGACCGCCATTGCCGCCAACCAGTTCGTGCTGGACTACCAGGTGCAGACCGCCATTGCCAGTGGTGAGGCCATCGGCTGCGAGGTGCTGTTGCGCTGGCATCATCCCGAGCGCGGGCTGATCGCGCCCGACAGCTTCATTCCCCTGGCCGAAGAATGCGGCGCCATCCTGCCGATCGGCGAATGGGTGCTGCGCACCGCATGCCAGGAAGCCGCGCAGTGGACGTTCCCGCGCAAGATCTCGGTCAACCTGTCGCCGGTGCAGATCACCCACGGCAACCTGGTCACGCTGGTGGCGCAAGTGCTGGAGGAAACCGGGCTGGCGGCGGGACGGCTGGAACTCGAAATCACCGAGTCGACCATCATCGGCGACAAGGAGCGGGCGCTGGACATATTGCGCCGCATCAAGGCGCTGGGCGTGACCATTGCCATCGACGATTTCGGCACGGGCTACTCGTCGCTCGACACGTTGCGCTCCTTCCCGTTCGACAAGATCAAGCTGGACCGCACCTTTATCGCGGAAATCTCCGACAGCCAGCAGGCCAAGGCCATCATCCGCGCCATTCTGGCGCTGGGCCAGAGCCTGGCGATCCCGGTGCTGGCCGAAGGCGTGGAGACCGACGAGCAGCTCAGCCTGCTGCAAGCCGAGGGCTGCGACGAAGCGCAGGGATTCCTGCTCGGGCGCCCGCAGCCGCTCGAGTATTTCCGCCGCGCCCACGCCGTGGTCGGGCCGCGGCTGGTCACGACGCAGACATCGGAACGCTAAGAGGCGCATCCGGCGCATGCGGCGCATGCGATGCTTCCTGTGCGCGCATGTCGCGATCCGTGCGCTTGACGCGCGGTCCGGGCCGCACGCGGCGCCTTTGCGCGGCGGTGGAACTCGCCCGCCCGCCAGCCACTCTCATTGCTTGTCGGCAGCTTCCCGCGCTGCCGCACAGGTAAAAACCGGGAGGGGCCGTGGCGCCACGCATCACCGTCGAAGGCGGCCAGCCGGCAGGCCAGCCTCATGTGCGCGAGGTGGACGACCCCACCGGTGGCCAGACACTCGCCCCGCACCGCTTGGCAGGTTGTGCGCACGCCGATCCGCTCACGCCCGCCGATCGCTACCAGGAGTTGTTCGTGGCGGTGCAGATGGGGCGCATTTTTCCCGACAGCAAGACCTTCACCGACGCCATGCCCCGGCAGGACCCGGCCACCATCCTGGCCGCCTACCGAGCTCGCGCCAGCGCAGCCGGCTTCGACCTTGCCGCCTTTGTGCACGCGCATTTCGTGCTGCCCGAGGTGCCGCGCAGCTGCTACGAGTCCGACCCCAACCAGCCGCTGGCCGACCATATCGACGGGCTGTGGGCGGTGCTGACCCGGCATCCCGCGCAGCACCCGCCGCAATGCTCGCTATTGCCGCTGCCGCATGCCTACGTGGTGCCGGGCGGGCGTTTCTCCGAGCTCTACTACTGGGATTCGTACTTCACCATGCTGGGCCTGGCCGCCAGCGGGCAGGCCGGCTTGCTGCGCGGCATGGCGGACAACTTCTCCTACCTGCTCGACACCTATGGCGTGATCCCCAACGGTACCCGCAGCTACTACCTGAGCCGCTCGCAGCCGCCGGTGTTCGCGCTGATGGTGGAGCTGTTCGAGGAACACGGTGTGCAGGCCGAGCTGGGCTTCTTGCCACAGTTGCGCAAGGAGTACGCTTTCTGGATGCGGGGCGCCGACTGCCTTGCGCCGGGGCAGGCGTGCCGGCGGGTGGTCAGGCTGGCCGACGGCAGCCTGCTGAACCGCTACTGGGACGAGCGCGACACCCCGCGCGAGGAAGCCTATATCGAAGATATCGGCACGGCAGCATTGGCCGCCCGGCCGGCCGCCGAGGTATTCCGCGACCTGCGCGCCGCGGCCGAATCGGGCTGGGACTTCAGCTCGCGCTGGCAGGAACCCGGCGGCGGGCTGGAGAGCGTTCGCACCACGGCGATCCTGCCAGTAGATCTCAATTGCCTGTTGTTCAAGCTGGAGCACAAGCTCGCCGAACTGGCCCGGGCCGCCGGCGACGCCGACGCACCGGTCTTCGCCCAGCGCGCGCAGGCCCGCCGGGAGGCCATCGACCGGTTCATGTGGCGCGAGGCCGAGGGCGCCTACTTCGATTTCGACTGGCAACGCCACCACGCCCGCGCCAACCTGACGGCGGCGACCGTGGTGCCGCTCTACGTTGGCGCGGCCACTCCCGCGCAGGCGGCGCGGGTGGCGCAAACCGTGGCCGCGAGGCTGCTGCAGCCCGGCGGCATTGCCACCACGGAGCACGTCAGCGGCCAGCAGTGGGACCTGCCCAACGGCTGGGCGCCGCTGCAATGGCTGGCGATCGGCGGCTTTGCGTGTTCCGGGCAAGCGGCGCTTGCGCACGAGATCGCCCATCGCTGGCTGTTGACCGTGGCGAGCCTTTACCAGCGTGAGTACAAGCTGGTGGAGAAGTACGCCCTGCAGCTCACAGAGGACGGCGCCGTAGGCGGCGGGGGCGGCGAGTATCCGCTGCAGGATGGCTTTGGCTGGACCAACGGTGTGGTGCGCAGGCTGCTGCAGGAGCACCCTACGCATGTGGCGTGCCGCTGCCGCGCGGGTGTGAAGTCCGTGAAGGCGTGAGGCATGAAGGCGTGGCTTCAGCGGTGGCTGGCGCCGGTTGCGCCCAGCCACCGCGCCACCGTGGCAGCCAGCCAGGCCGGATCATCGTGCGGCAAATCGTGCCCCGCCCAGGGATGGCGGCGGTGCTGCGCGCCCCATGCTTCGGCCAGGCGCGCAGAGCACACCGGGTCGACCAGATGATCCGCCGCCGACGACAGTACCAGCGTCGGGCAGGCCGGCGGCGCACCCGGCGCGTGATAGCGTGCCGCGGCCCATAGCTGGCGCAGGGCATTGGCCCGGCTTACCGGGGCACTGGTGCGAATCGCGCACCAGTGCGCCACATCCGTCGCGAAGGCCGCGCTGGCGTTGCAGGTCAGCCGGTAGATGATGCGCTCGCAGTAAGGTGCGTTGTGCCAGCGCAGCGCCATGCCCAGCAGTGCGGGCCAGTTGCGCGTTGGCAGCCGCTCGGCCACGCTGCAAAAGGGTCGCATGCTGGTGTTGACCAGCACCAGCGTGCCGATCTCCTCCGGGTGCTGCTGCGCCCACTGCGCCGCCACCATGGCGCCCAGCGACATCGCCAGCAGCCGGTACGGCCGCGCCAGCCCCTGCCTGGCGGCACGATCGCGCAGGAACGCCACCATGGCAGCTACGTTGGCCGGCGCGCGCCCGGTCGCCTCAACGCCATTGCCAGGCAGGTCCAGCATGGTGACTGGCCCGATGCCGGCGTGGGTTTGCAGCACGCCCGGCAAGACGCCCCAGTGGCGTGTTTCGCGTGTCAGGCCGCGCAGCAATATCCAGTCGCTCATCCGGGCGGCCCCCAGGGCCACTGCGCGTTGGCGCGGTCGAGCAATTCCTGGCGGTGTTGCCCGCGTGGCAGCCAGCGCTCGGGCGCATAGGCCACGCGGGCCAGGAAATCCAGCAGGTTGGCATGCCGGCGCAGCACGCGCGCGGTGCGGTGCGCCTTGACCGGGTTGAAGAAGCCCTGGCGCGAGAACAACTGGCGGGGATTCTTCTTGATCCACAGCCACGAGCCCAGCTCCAGCGTCATCGGCAGGAAGATATTGCCGGGCGGCGTGTGGTCGTAGGCCCAGTCCCACAGGTCGCCGTGCAGCAGGTATTGGCGGCTCTGCGGCTCGAAGGCATAGCCATGGTGAGGATGTGCCTGCTCGAACATGGTCTTGAGGGCAAACATCTCGGGCAGGTGCGGCATTGGCGCGGCGGTGCGCGCGTAGGGAAACCAGATGCTGTCGCCCCAGCCGTAGCCCGAGTGGCAATCCAGTGCGAAGCTCAAGGGCCGGCCCTGCAACTGTTGCTCCACCACTTGCAGCATGGCTGCGCTTTCCACCTCCATGGGCGCGCCGAGCTTGCCGCGGTACCACGGCAGCCACGCCCCCACGCGCTGGCCGCCGGCCAGCAGCGGCACCCGGCCAACCGCGTCTTGTGGCGCGTTGCGCATCAGGTCCACGCCATTGGGGTTGGCGCGCGCGCCCGCCCACATGCCGCCCGGGTTGACGATCGGCATGAACAGCAGCCGCACGGATTGCAGCTGGCGCTCCAGCAGTTCGTCCCACTCCAGGCGCCACAGCAGCATGCGCATGTAGTCGAGCAGCAGATGCGTGCCGATGCGCTCCAGGCCATGGATGCCGGCAAAAAAGCCGATGGCGGGCGCGTGCGGATCGTTCGACCCGATGCTGGCGGTGTACAAGGGAAAGCACTGGCCGCCTGCCTGCACCTCGCCAACGCGGCGGGCATCCAGGCGGCTGGCGCCGGCTTCCAGGATGCTCTCCAGTTGCTGCATTTCAGCAAAACTGCCTGCGTTGGGTGGCTGCGCCATGGGCGAGGGCGGCTCCTTGGGGGGGCGATGCGATGGTCGATTGTCAGGGCGTCAACGTCAATATAGGCGCTGGCGGCCGGTCAGGTAACAAAAGCGTGCCCGCCATCATCCCCCGGTTTTGTGAAAGCCCCGTGACTGGCGCCGGGTGTCACGGGTGTCACGGGTGTCAGGCCGTGGCCAGCGCCGGCTCGGCCGAAGCAAACAGCATCAGCAGGGGCCAGCCGCGCGTGTTGGCCAGCGCGCGCAGCGCGGCGTCCGGGTTGGTGGCCACCGGGTGGCTCACGGCTTCGAGCAGCGGAATGTCGTTGCGCGAGTCGCTGTAGAACACGCTGCGCTCGAACTGCGCCCACGCCATGCCGAGCGATTCCAGCCACTGCGCCACACGTGTGATCTTGCCCACCCCGAAGCTTGGCACGCCATCTACCGCACCCGTGAAATTGCCCGACGCGTCGCGCCCGGCCTCTACCGCCAGCAGGTGCGCCACGCCCAGCGCTTCGGCGATCGGCTCGGTGACGAAGCGGCAGGTGGCGGTGACGATGCAGCAAAGATCGCCGGCGTCCTGGTGCGCGGCCAGCAGCGCGCGCGCCTCGGGGCGGATGGCCGGCGCGATCACGTCGCGCATGAAGCCGCTGCGCAGGCTCTCCAGCTGTGCGTGCGGATGACGCGCCAGCAGGCCCAGGGCGAAGGCGGCGTGGCGGTGGAAGTCCAGGCGTCCGGCGCTGTACTCGGCCAGCCACAGCGCGTTGTTGGCCTCGACTTCGGCGGCATCCGCCGCGCCGGCCTCCACCAGGTAGCGTGCCCATTCATATTCGCTATCCAGCGGTAGCAAGGTGTGGTCGAGGTCAAACAAGGCAAGGCAGGACATGCGCCGTCTCCGGTCGGAAAAGCGGCAAGCATGCCTACCGGCAATGACCCACGGATGAAGTGCGGCGCAAGAATCCCAATACGGATATCAGGGATATTTGCCGGCGCTGCGCAGCTAGCTCACGCTGCTGATGGCACTTACGCTGCCTTGCGCGGCGCAAGGCATTCCAGGAAGGCCCCGATCAGCCGCGTATGCGTGCGGCCCTGCAGGCAATAGAGGTATTCGTGCAGCACGGGCGGCTGGCTGGCAAACTGCACAACGCACAGCGCCGGGTCGCGCGGCACTTCCCCCAGCGGCACCACGCTTGCGCCAAGGCCCTGGCGAATGGCTTCGTAGATGGCTTCGCGGCTGCCGATGACGGTGCTGGCCGGCAGTGGCAAGCCGGCGTCGTCCAGCGCGGTCTCGGTGGCCTTGCGCGTCATCGAGCCGTGCTCGCGGATCAGCAGGTGGCAGGTTGCCAGCTGCGCCAGGCTGACCCTGGGCGCGCGCGCCAGCGGGTGGGCTGGGTTGACCACCAGCACCATTGGGTCGGTGGCCAGCGTGATGCGGGCCAGCCGATCGTCGACGACGGCGTGCGAGGAGACGGCGACGTCGATGCGGTACTCGATCAGCGCATCCAGCATCTGCTGCGAGTTGCCGATATCGATGCTGATCTCGATGGCGGGATAGCGTTCGCGAAACGCGGCCACGCTCTTCAGGATGTAGTAGGGCCCGGTAGCGCCGATGCGCAAATGGCCGAGATGCAGGTTGCCGGCATTGCGCAGCAGGAAATCCGCGCTGCCTTCGTGCTGCATCAACTGCTCCACCACCGGCATCAGGGCCACGCCGACGTCGCTCAGGTCGACCCGGCCAGCGCGCCGGTAGAACAGCTCCACGCCGTAGTTCTCTTCCAGCTGGCGGATGCGGCCCGTGACCGTGGGCTGGCTTACGCGCAACTGCTTGGCAGCAGTGGTGATGCTGCCCTGCCGTGCCACTTCATAGAACGTCGTCAGCAGGTCGCCGAGCATGGGGGATTTCCGTGGGAATTATGCAAGCGCGCCAGTCTAGCCGCGATTTATGACAGTTCTTCGCCGCGCGGCCACGGGCGCGGCGGCGCGGCGAAGAAGCAGGGATGGCAGGCAAGCCCGGGCCGGTGCGTGCGGCCCAGGCTGCGTTCAGGGCACCGCCCGTGCGGGCTTGCCCTGGGCGGGGTCGGAGATGCCGTCGGCGCCTGTCTCCAGCCGGCCTGCAAAACGGCGCCGGAAGCTGCCCTGGGTGGTTGTCACGACGAAGTCGTACCAGTTGCCCTGCAGCCCGACGGGCCAGTGCTGGTCGAGCTGCTTGCCTGCCGGGATGTCGAAGGTCCAGGGGCCGTCGTCGCGGTAGGCGGCGGGCGTGACGGTAAAGGTGCAGGCCGTGGCGCCGGTATTGATCATGGTCAGGTAGACCGCGGCATTGGCGATGTCGTAGCACACCCGGATCTCCGGCGCGGTGCCGCCAGCTGCCGTCACGGTGCTGACGTCGCCCTGGAAGGCGCGATGGAAGCCGTTCGGGCCCAGTACCCACAGGTCGTATTTGCCGTTGTCAGCGGAGAAGACGTCCCAAAGGCCGTTAAGCTGCTTGCCTGGTTCGACCGCATAGCGGCGCGGCACGCGGTCCAGGTGCAGACGGTCATATACGTGGAAGACCGCGGTGGCGGTGCCCGTGTTGCTGAACAGCAGCCACATGCCCCTGCTGTTGGGATCCTGGCGGCCCGGATCCTCACGGCCGCTCACATGCAGCTCGTAAGGCAGCGCGCGCGAGGGCCGCGTGCCCACCGGCTGGGTGGCCGGGTTGGCGGTCTGGAAGGCTACGGTCGGCAGCGCAACCGGTGCCATGCCTTCCTGATCCGTGCGCACCTTGTCGGCAACGGTCTTGGTGCGGTTCGGGATCACAGGCAGCGCCGCGCTGTTCGGGCTGACGAAGTTGAACGCCGACAGCATGTCGCCGCAGATGGCACGGCGGTACGGGCTGATGTTGGTCTCGGCGACGCCGAAGCGCGCCTCCAGGAAACGCAGCACCGAGGTGTGGTCGAACACCTGCGAGTTGACCCAGCCACCGCGGCTCCACGGCGAGACCACGTACATCGGCACGCGGGGGCCAGGGCCGTAAGGATGCATGTCGGTGTGGTACTCGCCGTCGGTGGCGACGGTGGACTTGCCGGCGAGCACGCCGTTGGCGTCGTAGGCAGGCGCGCAGGGCGGCGGCACATGGTCAAAGAAGCCGTCGTTCTCGTCGAAGTTGATCAGGAGCACGGTCTTGCTCCAGACGGCCGGGTTGGCCGTCAGCGCATTGAGCACTTCCTGCGTGTACCAGGCGCCTTGCACCGGGCTGGAAGGCCCCGGGTGCTCGGAGTAGGTCGCCGGCGCCACGATCCACGACACCTGCGGCAGGCTGCCCGCGGCGATGTCGTCCTTCAGCGCTTGCAGGAAGCCGCCGTCCGGCATGGTGTTGCCGATGCCCTTGATGAGCGGGTTGATGACGTCGTCGGCGATGGTATAGGCCGGGTAGGGGCTGCCATTGGACGTATTGCCCCGCGCCTCATTGGCCTTGCGGTACTGCACGAAGCCAGCCAGCGGGTTGTCGGTGAAGTTGTCCGGCATGTTCTGGTACAGCTTCCAGCTCACGCCCGCCGCCTGCAGGCGTTCCGGATACGTGGTCCAGCGGTAGCCGCCGGTGGAAGCGCCCATGGAGTCGCCGCTGTTGTCGATCACCGGGCCGCCATTGGCGCCGGTGGGGTCGTTGGTGCCGGTCCAGTGGAACAGGCGGTTGGTGTTGGTGCCGCCATGGAAGCCGCAGTGGTAGGCGTCGCACAGCGTGAAGGCGTTGGCGAGTGCGAACTGGAAGTCCAGCTCGGTCTGGGTGTAGTAGCCCATCGACTGGGTGTTCTTGTAGGTGGGCCACTTGTTCATGCGGCCCAGGTCCCAGGCGTTCTGGGCGTCGGGGTAGCTGTGCGGCGTGCCGCTGACGCGTTGCGCATTGCCGGCCGTGCTGTCGAGGTGGTACGGCTGCACGATGCGGTTGGTGTAGGCCTGCTGCCAGACATTGAGGCCGCCAGCCAGCGGGATCGGGAAACGATCGCCAAAACCGCGCACGCCCTGCAGCGTGCCGAAGTAATTGTCGAAGGAGCGGTTTTCCTGCATCAGGATCACCACGTGCTCCACGTCGCGGATGGTGCCGGTGGCGTTGTTGGCGGGAATCGCCAGCGCGCGCCGGATCGACGGCGGGAAGGCGGCCAGCGCCGCGGTGGCGGCGGCGCTGCCGCCGGCCATCTTGAGGAATTTGCGTCTGCTGTGAAGGCTCATCTTGGTGTTTAGCTGGACTGTTTGGTTCGTGCGGTGGGCAGGGCCGGTGCCCTGCGGTGCGCTGCTGTTAGGGACGGGTCGCCGCTGTTGGCGGCTGCTCGTTAAGGCGCGCAGCGCAGCTGCGGCGTGGCTGCGGGCGGCTGCCCGGGCTGCGCAGGATCGGCGGGCTTGCTGTCGGTGGAGTCGCCGCCGCAGGCGGCCAGCGCGGCGCACAGCGCCAGTGCCGCCAGCCAGCCTGGCCGGGCAAAGAAGGAGATCGAAGGCTTCATGATGATGTTTGCTCTCGGGGTGAATGGGTATCAAGGGTTGAGCGTGGACAGCGGCTGGCGCGAGCCGGCAATGGTCTGCAGCTCGGCCAGGCTGAGCTGGCGTGTCCACATGGCCAGGTCGTTGAACTCCATCACGCCCTTGAGCGCACCGCTGTTGTTCGGCACATAGGCGTGCGTGGCATCGTCGTTGATGCCCCAGACCTTGGTGGCGAGGCCGTTGAGCTTGGTCACATCGGTGTTGGCGATGACCTTGTTCTCGGTCTTCTGCAGGCCGAGCGCCGGGTCGATGATGTAGGCGCTGAAGGTCTTGGCCGTGGCGTTGACCGACAAGGCCACGTAGGCCCACTGGTTGGCGCTGAACTTCATGCCTTGGATGTCATCGCGCTTGCCGCCGCTGCCGATGTTGAAGCGGATCTCGCAGCTGCCGAACAGGCCAAGCGCAATGCCGGCGTTGGAGCCCGAGACGTAGTTCTTGTTCGACAGGATCGGCTCGCCGGTGCCATTGCCCTGGGTGCAGTCGGACTTGAACCAGAAGCCGATGGTGAACTGCGGGCTGAGCGCGATATCGGCACCGCTCTGGGTGAGCTGGTAGGCATCGATTCTCGAATCGACCTTCAGCGACTTGCCGCCGAAGTTGTCGCTGCCGAGCGAGCCGCCGTCTGTGCCGGCTACCCACGGGCCGATAGTGGTGGTGCCTTTAGTGTCCACCGCCGGCAGGGTCTCGAAGCTGTAGTAGGCCGCGAGGTTGTTGCGCAGCGTGTCGGCCAGCACGATCGGCTTGACGTAGTTGATCTGCGCCAGCAACGCGGTGGGCACCCCGTTGCGCACCAAGGTGTAGTTGAAGCGGTACACGCCGCTGGCCGGCGCGGTGATGGTCTTGTCCTCATAGGTGGACGTGCCGGTGGGCAGCGTGGCGATCTGCACGCCGTCGCGCAGCAGCGTCATGTCGCCGGTGGCGGTGGTGGGGTTTTGCCATGACAGCACGACCGAGGTGTTGGTGCTGCCCACCACGGACTGCAAGGCCCGCACGCCCGCAGTGCCAGCCAAGGCCGAGCCGTCGATCTGGTACGAGGCGGCGGGCAGGGCCACGCCGACGTGCGCGAGCATGGTGGGCAGCAGGTCGGCCTCGGTCGGCAGTGCCGCCAGCGCGTCCGCGTTGGCGGGCGCGGCCGGCAGGTTGCTGGCCACCGCGGTGTTTAAGGGCTTGTTGAGCGCGATGAAGGTGGTGCGGTTTTGCACCGTCGGCAGCGTGGTGGTGGAACCCGTCGCGTCCAGGCCGTGACTGGTGGTCACGGCTACCAGCCAGTCCTCATCGGCGTTGGCCTGGCGGCTTGCCTGCACGGCGGCCAGCAGCTTGCCGAGTGCCTGGTCGAAGGCGGACAGCGCGGTGGCGTAGCTGCCGCCCTGGAAGCCTTGGGCGGCAGCGGCCAGGCCGGGCGCGCTGAACTGGGTGAAGACCACGTCGTAGCCGGACTGCACCAGCTTCACGCCCTCTTGTGCCACGCAGTTGTCGTCGGCGGTGCAGTCGCGCATCGAATCGAGATTGCCCGCGGTCACGTCGGCCTTGAGCAGTGCCGGCAGCACGGGCGCGCTGGAAGCGACGCCGCGGCGCAGCCGGCTCGAGCTGGCGTTGGCACGCAAGTACTGGAACAGGCTCGGCGTGCGCATGCCGCTGGCCACGGCAACGTCGTCGCTGACGCCGTGGCGGTTGGCCCAATTGCCGGCGAGGACCGTGGCCCAGCTCGGGCCGGCAAGCGGAGCCTGCTCGGTGGTGGTGCCGAGCCGGCCGCCGGTCGATGCTGGCGTGATCGACAGCGTGGCCAGGTTAGGCAAAGTGCGCTGGCCGATGCCGCTCTGCAGCTGGCTATAGGTGGCGCCGTCCACGCCGACCAGCAGCACCTTCTTCTTGCTGCCGACACTTGCGCCGCTCAAGTTGTTCTGATCGGGTGCCACCACTGCCGGCGAGTCGCTGCCGCCGCCGCATGCCGCTACCGTGCCCGCCAGGGCCAGGCCACATGCCATGCGTGCCTGCTGTTTCCATGCCATATCCGGTTCCTCTTTTCTGTTGTCCAACGCGGCGCGCCGCTCCGGCGGCGCGTCCGATCACGCTCCCCGTGACGCGTTGGCAGAGTAAAAAAAGGGGTTGTCATGCGGGTGACAGGGAGGCAAAGAATGCTGATGCGCCCATTTGCATTCTTGATGGGACAGGCGAGCAGAGGCACAGGCCCTGCCTGGATGGCGGGTTGGGGGACGAAAAAACGAGGAAAGCGCGGCGCCAGGAATGACCGCGGAGGACGACGAAGGGAGAGGAAGCGAGGCGTAAGGCGGGATGTAGTGCGGGGATCAAACGTGCTGCGTTGCCCTTGTCATGGCGACGTGGGCAACGCAGCGGCGGCGAGCGCCGCGAATGTCAGGCCTTGGCTGCCTGCGGGGCCGCACCGCTAGGCTGCGTGCTCGGGCGGCGGACCATCAACGCCAGCAGCGCGGCCACCACGCACGCCGCGCCTGCGGCGTACAGCGCCGGTGTATAGGTCAGCAGCAAGGTACGGGTAAGACCCGCGCCAAACGCAGCCGTGGCGGCGCCGACCTGGTGGGCGGCAAAGATCCAGCCGAACACCATCGGCGCACGCTCCTTGCCGAATACCGAGCCTGCCAGCCTGACCGTGGGCGGCACCGTGGCGATCCAGTCCAGGCCATAGAACATGGCAAAGATGGACAAGCCGTACAGCGTGAACGTGGAGTGGGGCAGCCAGAACAGCGACAGGCCGCGCAGGCCGTAATACCAGAACAGCAGCTTGCGGCAGTCATAGCGGTCCGACAGCCAGCCCGAGAGAATGGTGCCGACAAAGTCGAACGCGCCCATCATCGCCAGCGCGCCGGCGGCCGGCACGGCGGCCATGCCGAAGTCCGCGCACAGCGAGATGAAGTGCGTCTGGATCAGGCCGTTGGTGCTTAGCCCGCAGATGAAGAAGGTGCCGGCCAGGATCCAGAAGGTCTGGTTGCGGGCGGCGTCGCGCAGCACCACGAAGGGCCCGCGCAAGGTCAGCGGCGCGGGCGCGCTGGTCGGTGCCGGCGCGGCTTGCACGTGCACTGGCACTTCACCGAACGCAGCCAGGCCCACATCGGCGGGACGGTTGCGCATGAAGCAGAACACCAGCACGGCCAGCACCGCGCAGGCGCCCAGCACCGGCAGCACCGCGATGCGCCAGCCCATATGTTCGATCAGCCAGGCGGCCACGGGCAGGAACGCCAACTGGCCGGTGGCCGAACTGGCGGTCAGGATGCCGATCACCAGCCCGCGGCGCGCGCTGAACCAGCGGCTGGCGACCACGGCCGCGAGCACCAGCGCGGTCAGGCCAGAGCCAATGCCGAGCATCAGGCCCCAGGCAATGAACAACTGCCACAGCTCGGTGGCCGCAGTGGCCAGCGCCATGCCGCCGGCAATCAGCGCCAGCGCGGCCCACACCACGTTGCGCACGCCGAAACGCTCCATCAGGATCGCCGAGAACGGGGCCATCAGGCCGAACAGCGCAAAGCGAAACGCGAGGATGGATGAGATCTGATCCGTGTCCCAGCCCATCTCGCGCGTCAGCGGCTTGAGGAAGGCGCCGGGCAGGCCGAGTGCGGCCGAGGTGGTGAGCATCACGCAGAAGGTGATGGCGGCGATCAGCCACGCGTAGTGGATGCCGCGCCGGTCGAGCCGGCTGGAAAGTGCTTGAGCGAACATGGGTCGGGTTCCGGGGGGGGCGTTTGGTTTGTCTTGGGGCGCTGGCCCTTGCTGTTACTGCGGATTCGGGCCCAGGAGCATGTCGCGCGCCGCGGCCAGGATGTCTTCGGAGATGGCATCGCCTTCGGTGGCACGTGCCAGCGTCATGGCGCCCACCAGCATGGCCAGTTGTCCCAGCGCCAGCTTGCGGCGCTCGGCCGGGTCGGCGTGCTCGACCGTCTTCATCCAGTCATCGACCATGACCTTGAAGCCGTCGATATAGACCTGGCGCACCGGCTTGTCCGCCGGCTCGCGGGCAATGTCTCCAGCGAGTGCCACCGCCGCGCAGCCTTCGCCGCGGTTGGCGCAATGCGCCGTGGTGAGGTAGGCCTCCACCAGGTTGGCGCGCATCGCTTGCTTGTCGCCTTTGGCGCGTTCGATGCGGCGCGACCAGCGCCGCGCGGATTCCTCGAAGGCGCGCTTGCTCGCCAGCGCGGCTAGCGCGTCCTTGGACGAGAAGTGCCCATAGAAGCCACCGTGCGTGAGGCCGGCGCCGGCCATCAGTTCGGCCACGCTCACGCCGTTCAGGCCGCGCTCGCGGAATAGCTTGGAGGAGGCCTGCTCGATGGCTTCCCTATGCTTGTCGGCCTGCTCTCGTGATGCGCGCGCCATATTGATCTCTCCTGCTGAAACTTTGCTTGACCGGATTTTATATGACGACCATAATTTATTCAATAGATGTTGGTCATCATTTAAACCGGCGTCGCCGCGCGGCATCGCAGATGCGGGCAGCGTCGCTTTTCTTTTCCTCTGTATCAGGAGAATCCGTCATGCAGAACCTGTTCGATCTCACCGGCCGCGTTGCCGTCATCACCGGCTCCACCAAGGGCATGGGCCTGGAAATGGCCCGCGCGCTGGGCGCCTCCGGCGCCGCGCTCGTGGTATCCGGCCGTGACCAGGCCGCTTCCCAGGCGGTAGCGGCCGCACTGGAGGGCGAGGGCTTCAAGGCCAAGGGCATCGCTTGCGATATCGGCAACGTGGAGAGCGTCCAGGCGTTTGCCAGGCAAGCGCTGGACGCCTACGGCCGCGTGGATGCGCTGGTGCTGAACGCGGCGGGCAGCGGCACGGCGGGCGCGCTGCTGAGCCAGGGCCCGGAAGTGTTCGAGCAGGCCATGGCGGGCAATGTGCGAGGCAACCTGGTGCTGGTCAATGCGTTGGCGCCGCAGATGATCGAGCGTGGTGACGGTGCCGTCATCTTCATGTCGAGCATCGCCGCCAAGCGCGGCTCGGCCATGCTCGGCATGTACAGCATCACCAAGGCCGCAACGGACGGAGCGGTGCGCAGCCTGGCGCTGGAGCTCGGGCCGAAGGGGATCAACGTGAATGCGATCAACCCCGGGCCGGTGCGCACGGAGTTCTCGCGCGAGGCGCTATGGGGTAACCCCGAACAGGAGGCACGCCTGGCCGCCGCAATTCCCATGCGGCGGATCGGTGAGGCGAAGGATGTAGCGGGGCTGGCGGTGTTGCTGGCATCGCCAGCCGGGCGCTTTATCCACGGCCAGAGCATTGGCGTGGATGGTGGACTTTCGGCGTGAGCCGCTGAGGGTCAAGGATCAAAGGTCAACGGTCAACGGTCAACGGTCAAAGGATCGCGCCCCGCAGATGCCGGGGCGCCGGGCCGCAAACGCCCCTCAGCTATGCATGCCTGCCAGCCGCATCAGCAGGCGCAGCAGTAAAGCCGCCACGCCCAGCGCGGCCACGCTGGCCACCCAGATCAGCACCATCCAGCCGACCCGCTTGAGCCACGGCCTGGGCGCATCATCCGGCGGTCGCCGGCGGTGCTGCGTCGCTGGCATCAGTGATAGCCCTCGCCGTGTTTCACCTTGCCTCGGAACACGTAATAGGCCCACACCGTGTACATCAGGATGAAGGGAATGATGAACAGCGCGCCCACCAGCGCAAAGCCCTGGCTTTGCGCTGGCGAGGAGGCGTCCCAGATCGAGATATCCGGCGGCACGATATTCGGCCATACGCTGATCGCCAGCCCGCTATAGCCCAGGAAGACCAGCGCCAGCGTGTACATGAACGGCGCCAGGTGCGCATGCTGCTGCAACGAGCGGATCAGCCGGTACATGGCAAACGCCACCAGCAGCGGCACCGGCGAGAACCAGAACAGGTTGGGCAGGCTGAACCAGCGCTCGGCAATGCGCGGCTGCGACAGCGGCGTCCAGATGCTGATGACCGCGATGACAGCCAGCAACACCCAGGCCAGCTTGCCGGTGAGCTCCAGCATGCGCTCATGCAGCTTGCCTTCGGTTTTCATGATCAGCCAGGTGCTGCCCAGCACGGTGTACGCCACCACCACGCCAATGCCGCAGAACAGCGGGAAGGGCTGCAGCCAGTCCAGCGGGCCGCCCGAGAAGGTGCGCCCGGTCACCTTGATGCCGTCGATATACGCACCCAGCGAAACGCCCTGGAAGAACGCCGCCACCAGCGAGCCGCAGATAAACGCCTTGTCCCAGACGTGGCGCTCGCGGTCATTGGCCTTGAAGCGGAACTCGAACGCCACGCCGCGAAAGATCAGCCCCAGCAGCATGAAGATCAGCGGCAGGTAGAGCGCGCTGAGCACCACCGAGTAGGCCAGCGGAAACGCGGCCAGCAGGCCCGCGCCGCCCAGCACCAGCCAGGTCTCGTTGCCGTCCCACACGGGTGCCACCGTGTTCATCATGACGTCGCGGTCATGGCGGTCCGGCACGAAGGGATACAGCATGCCGATGCCCAGGTCGAAACCGTCCATCACCACATACATCATCACGCCAAAGAAGATGATGACGGCCCAGATCAGAGAGAGGTCGATGCCCATGATGATCAGCTCCTGCTATCGGCCAGGCGGTTGGTGGAAGCGACCGCGCCAGGCACATCGCCTGGATCGTCCACCGCGGAGAGCGGTCGCGCCGGCGTGCCTTCCACAGCGTGTCCGCCGTCGGGTTCCGGATCGCCCTCATGCTCGACCGGGCCCTTGCGTACCAGCCGCATCATGTAGGCGATGCCCACGCCGAAGACGAAGAAATAAGCCACCACGAACAGCGCGAGCGAGAACGCCAGTTCCGGCACGCCGTGCGGCGAGACCGCGTCGGCGGTGCGCATCACGCCGTAGACGACCCACGGCTGGCGCCCGATCTCGGTGGTGAACCAGCCGGCCAGGATCGCGATCAACCCGGTCGGGCCCATCCATAGCGCCATGCGCAGGAACGCGCGCGCGTGGAACAGCTTGCCGCCCCGGCGCAGCAGCAGGCTCCAGAGGCCGAGCAGGATCATCAGCATGCCCAGGCCCACCATCACGCGGAAGCTCCAGAAGATGATGGTGGAGTTGGGGCGGTCCTGCGGCGCGAACTCTTTCAGGCCCTGGATCTGGCCATCCAGGCTATGGGTGAGGATAAGGCTGCCCAGGCGCGGGATTTCCACCGCGAAGCGGGTTTCCTCGCGCGCCATGTCGGGCCAGCCGAACACGATCAGCGGCAGCGGTTCGTCGCCGCGGTTTTCCCAGTGGCCTTCGAGCGCGGCGATCTTGGCCGGCTGGTGCTTGAGCGTGTTGATGCCGTGCATGTCGCCAATGACGGCCTGGATCGGGGCCACGATCAGCAGCATCCACATGGCCATCGACAGCATCTTGCGGATGGCCGGATTGTCGCGCCGGCGCAGCAGGTGCCAGGCGGCGGAGGCGCCCACGAACAGCGCGGTGGCGAGGAAGGCCGCCACGCTCATATGCAAGAGGCGGTAGGGGAACGACGGGTTGAAGATCACCGCCAGCCAGTCCACCGGCACCACCCGGCCATCGACGATCTCGTAGCCCTGCGGGGTTTGCATCCAGCTATTGGAGGCCAGGATCCACGTGGCCGAGATCAGGGTGCCGAGCGCCACCATCAGCGTGGCGAAGAAATGCAGGCCGGGGCCGACCCGGCTCCAGCCGAACAGCATCACGCCCAGGAAGCCGGCCTCCAGGAAGAACGCGGTCAGCACCTCGTAGGCCAGCAAGGGGCCGGTCACGCTGCCGGCGAAGTCCGAGAAGAAACTCCAGTTGGTGCCGAACTGGTACGCCATCACCAGCCCCGAGACCACGCCCATGCCGAAGTTGACGGCAAAGATCTTGGACCAGAAGTGATAGAGATCGCGGTAGACCGTGTTTTGCGTGCGCAGCCAGCAGCCTTCCAGCACGGCGAGGTAGCTCGCCATGCCGATGGTGATGGCTGGGAAGATGATATGGAAGGAAATCGTGAAGCCGAACTGGATCCGTGCCAGGTCGAGCGCGCTCAAGCCAAACATGTCGTGATCTCCGTGGGGCATTGGGAACAGGCTTGGCCGGCCAGTTCGGGGGCGGTCCATTCACGTTGCGTTTCAGGCGCACGCGTACATAGAGTAGACCACAGGCCGAGCGCATAGAGGTGCTCTTTTTCGTGGGCTGACTGAGGGGGCGAAAGGCCGGGGGATGTGGCTCGCAAAAGGAAACCCGCCGAGGCGGCCGGGTTTGATGCAGGGATGTCCATGGATGGGGCAGCAGTGAGGCTGGGAGATTGGCGGCATGCCATGGACAACATGCTACCGGTAGCTTGCGGTGGATAACAGAAGCAACGGCTCAGAAAAAGACCGGATCAGATTTGAGAGCGGTGTCTTGTTTCGGAAGACGGCTCAGCGGCCGAGCCGTCGCCGGGCGGGCTGCCGCCTGAGCGCTCGAAGCAAAGCCCCCGGGGACTTGCACAGGCGGAGTCCTTGCCGGGGGCGTTCGCTTCACGTCACGTTGTTGCCGCGCGCGCGGGCGGCAGCGGCTGCGCTAGACGGCCGAGACCGAAGCGGCACCGCCCGACGAGCCATCCAGCACCGGCGGCGCGGTGACGATCGACTTCAGGCCCGGCTGCGCCGCGCGCAACTGGTCCAGCCGCGGCAGCGGACGGCGCAGTGCCTCCGACCCTGCAAAGGCTTGCTCCATGGCATGCGCCACGCCCAGCGTATGGTGATCGGCGCGGAAGCGGCCCACCACCTGCAGCCCGAACGGCATGCCGGCATGGTCCAGGCCGCAGGGCAGGCTGATGGCGGGGTGGGTGGTGAGCGTGACCACATAGGTAGGGGCCAGCCAGCGGTAGTAGTTTTCCTGCTTTTCGCCGTTGATGGTCTCGGCGTAGAGGTTGGTCCACGGGAACGGCGACACCGGCGTGGTTGGCGACAGGATCACGTCGTAGTCTTCAAAGGCGGCCTGGAAGCGGCCCAGGATGCGGGTCTGCTCGGCTTGCGCCCAGGCGCTGTCGACCAGCGACATGGCCGCGCCCATCTCATAGTTGGCGCGCGTGTTCGGGCCCAGGCTCTGCGGATCGCGCTGATAGGCCTCGTGCATGCCGGCGACAAAGCTCTCGGCGCGCAGCACGTCGAAACAGCGGTGCGCCTCGCCCAGGTCGAACTGGATCTCGTCGCAACTGCGGAACAGGTGACGCATGGCGCCGATCTTGTCGCGAAAGACCTGCCGGATCTGGTTGTCGACCGCGCACACGCCGAAATCCTCGGTCCAGCCGACCCGCAGCGAGCCCAGGTCGACATTGGCCGGCAGCAGGAACGACATCGGGTCGAGCGCATAGGTGAGCGGGTCGCTGGCCGAGACGCCGGCCGAGGCCGCCAGTTGCAGGCAGGCATCGGCCACGGTGCGGCCCATCGGGCCGACTACGGAGATGGGTGTCCAGCCCAGCAGCTTGCGCGAGCTCGGCACCACGCCAGGCGACGGGCGGAAGCCCACCACGCCGCATTTGGCGGCGGGGATGCGCAGTGAGCCGCCGGTGTCCGAGCCGGTGCAGACCGGCAGCATGTCGGTCGCTAGCGCGGCAGCGGAGCCGCCCGAGGATCCCCCTGCATTCAGGTTGGGGTTGAAGGGGTTGCCGGTGGCGCCCCACACCGCGTTGCGCGAGTTGGCGCCCGCGCCCATCTCCGGGATGTTGGTCTTGCCGGTGACGATGGCGCCGGCCGCGCGCAGCCGGGCCACCAGCACGTTGTCGGCGCTGGGCACGTTGTCGCGGTACAGCGGCGAGCCATAGGTGGTGAGCAGGCCGGCCGTGGCTTCCAGGTCCTTCACGCCCAGCGGCAGGCCATGCAGCAGGCCCAGCGGCGCGCCGTCGAGCACGGCGCGCTCAGCCGCGCGGGCTTCTGCGCGGGCACGCTCGTAGCAGGTGGCGGTGATGGCGTTGATAAAGGGGTTGACCGCCTCGATGCGGGCAATGCACGCCTCAAGCAGCTCAACGGGCGAGATCTCCTTGCTGCCGATCAGGCGGCGCAGCGCCACGGCGGATTGGGCAAGCAGGTTATCGGTCTGGGTCATGGTGAATTCTCTGGCAGGTAGGGGGAAGCGCCGCGCCGGCATGGCAGGTGCGGCGGCGTTGCATCCGGATCGCGCTAGCGGCTCAGCCCGCGCGCCGACACCGGCCACAAGCAGGCCACGGCCTGCCCGCGCACGCCAACGATCTCGTCGTACAGGTTGAGGGTGGGGTCGCAATGGCCAGGCACCAGCAGCACCTGGCTGCCGAGGCCCGGCAGGCCCGCGGCGCTGGTGCCGGGCACGGGCTCGACGATGCCGTGCTCGTCGTTGGCCGCCACATAGGCCAGCGCGTGGTCCTGGGCATTGGCGCCCCACACCAGCGGCAGGCCCGAATCCACCGCCATCGATTTCAGGCCCGCATCCAGCACAACGCGCGGCGAGGGCCGCGTTGCCGCGGCCACGCTCATCACGGTGGTGGCGATAAACAGGCTGTGCTCGAAACGCAGTGCGCCGCTGTAGTCGTTGCGGCCATAGTCGGCGTCCATGAAGATGTAGGAGCCGGGCTGGATTTCGGTATAGACGCCGCTCTTCAGGTCGAACTCCACGCTGCCGCTGCCGCCGCCCGTCACCGTGGCGCAAGCCACGCCGGCCTCGGCCAGTTCGGCGACGATGGTGGCGGTACGCGCCGCGGCATCGGCCGCAGCCTGCCGGCGCGCAGCGTAATCGCGTACATGCTGGATGCCGCCGTGATACGCCTGCAAGCCGCGGAACGCTAGTTGCGGGTGCGCGCCGATGGCTTGGACGAGGCGCAGCGCGGCAGGCGCGTCGGCCACGCCGCAGCGTCCCTGGCCTACGTCGATCTCGACGAACACCCCGATGCGGCTGCCGGCCTGCGCGGCGGCCTGCGCCAGCGCGGCGACCTGGCGCGCGTCATCCACGCAAACGCTCATCCGTGCATGCAGCGCCAGGCGGGCCAGCAGCGCGGCCTTGGCCGCCCCGGCAA
Organism: Cupriavidus sp. GW823-FHT07A04; assembly: GCF_058794615.1. Classification (NCBI taxonomy): domain Bacteria; kingdom Pseudomonadati; phylum Pseudomonadota; class Betaproteobacteria; order Burkholderiales; family Burkholderiaceae; genus Cupriavidus; species Cupriavidus sp. GW823-FHT07A04. The sequence continues at coordinate 245,510 of NZ_JBXAHA010000002.1, read as the reverse complement.
TCTCGTTGCTGATATGGATGTCCCTGACCCCGGCCTGCACGAAGGGCAGCGCCTCGCTGACCTTTTGGCAGCAGATGCCGACCGCGCCGCGCGCGATCTGCGCCAGCGCTATCTCCGGGCATTTGTGCGCCTTGGCATGCGGGCGCAGTTGCACGCCAGCGCGGTCGGCGGCCTGCTGCATCTGCGTCAGGTTGCGCTCAAAGGCATCGAGGTCGAGCATCAGCGCCGGCGTGTCGATGGCCGCCGCGGGCTGGCCGACGACGGCGCAGGCGCCAAGCTGCAGGGTGGCGGAAGTGGAGTCGGGGAGCGTCATATGTCGGGCTGTCTTGGGCTGTCTCGGATCGTTCTGGAGGGCGTGGCGCCGCCTCGGGGGCGGCGGTGCTTGCGATGATGTGGGCTGGGGGCGGGCGCTGTCAAACCGAGCCCGCCACGGGCCATTTGGGTGCGCTCAGTCCGCCGTGATGTTGGCACGCTGCGCAATGGCGCGCATGCGCGGCAGTTCCTTGGTGATCAGCGCGGTCACCTCCGCGCCCGTGCCGTAGGACGGCTCGAAGCCATTGTCCAGCAGCTTCTTGCGCGTGTCCGGGTCGGCCATGGTCTCGGCCAGCGCCTTTTCCAGCTTCGCCTTCACCTCGGGCGCCAGGCCGCGCGGCGCTACCACGGCCAGCCAGGTATCCATATCGGTACCCGGGTATCCGCTTTCCGCCACGGTGGGCACGTCGGGCAGCAAGGATGAGCGCTTGGCGGTGGTGACCGCGATGGCCTTGACCTTGCCGGCGCGGATCTGCGGCACGGCGGCCGAGACGGTATCCACCGAGAATGGGATCTGGCCGCCGATCAGGTCGGTCATGGCCGGCGAGCTGCCACGGTAGGGCACGTGCAGCATCTTGATGCCAAGATCGTTCAGCAGCATCTCGCCGGCGAACTGCGCGGTGGTACCCGTGCCGAACGAGCCGTAGGAGAATTTTCCGGGGGTCGCCTTCACCGCCGCCGCGAGCTGCTTGAGGTTGTTGACCGGCACATCGCGGTTGGCCAGCAGGATCAGGCCGGTGCGCCCGGTCAGCCCGATCGGCTCGAAGCTCTTGAGCGGGTCATAAGGCAGCTTGGGATGGATGGCCGGATTGACCGTGAATGTGGTGCCCGAGCTGACCAGCAGCGTGTAGCCATCCGGCGCGGCCTTGGCCACCAGGCCGGCGCCCACGATGGTGCCGGCGCCGGGCCGGTTGTCGATCACCACGGTCTGGCCCAGGTGGTCGCCGAGCTTCTTGGCCAGCAGCCGGCCGATCACATCGGTCGCGCCGCCGGGTGGGAAGGGGATCACCATCTGGATCGGGTGCGTGGGGTAGGCCTGGGCCAGCGTGCTGCCGGCGGGCACCGCCAGGCAACAGGCGGCCAGGCATGCAAGCTTGAAGATATGGACGGGTTTCATGCTGACTCTCCTGCGTGCGACGATGGGGGGATGGATGCTGGCGGTGAGCGGCTCAGGCCGCGAGCGCGGCCGCCTGGTCCAGAAAACCTTGGTACTCCGCTGGCGGCACGAACAGCCCGCCGGTGGTCCACACCAGATGCGTGGCTTGCGGCATCGCGGCTTCGAGCTGGTGCCGGGCCAGGTAGTCGCGCCCCGCCGGGCTCTCGCACAGCATGCGCGGCCCGCTGAAGCCGGCCGCGGCCGAGGGTTCGATGCGCAGCCCTTGCGTGTGCCATGCCATGGCCAGGTGCTCGAACAGGGTATCGTCCGCCACCGTGTACACGCCGGACAGCAGCGGGCGCATGACGGCAGCGGCCAGCTCCGAAGCGCGCGGCACGGCTAGCCCGTCGGCCTGCGTGCGGTTGCTCAGGCCAAAGTCATAGACGGACGGATTGCCTGCGCCAGCCATCATCTGCACCAGGAAGCAGGGCGACTGAGTCGGCTCGGCAAACACGCAGTGCACGTGCGGCCCAAACAGTTGCCGCATGCCGAAGGTGATGCCGGCCGGCGCGCCGCCCACGCCGCAAGGCAGGTAGACGAAGAGCGGGTGCGCGGCATCGACGCGGATCGCGTGCGCGGCGAGTTGCTGGCGCAGGTGCAGCGCCGCGGCGCTGTAGCCGAGCAGCAGCGACAGCGAGCGCTCGTCGTCCACGAAGTAGGTGAACTCGTCCTGCTGCGCCTGGCGGCGGCCGGCGGCGACGGCGTCCTCGTAGTCGCCAGCATGCTCCACGACTTCCACGCCACGGTTGCGCAGCCGCGCCTTCTTCCATGCCTTTGCATCCGAAGACATATGCACGGCCGCGCGAAAACCCAGCGCCGAGGCCATCACGCCAATGCTCAGGCCAAGGTTGCCGGTGGAACCCACCGCCACCTGGTAGCGCCCGAACAAGGCGCGCGCCGCAGGCTCCCCCAGTGCCAGGTAATGCTCCGGCCCGTTGTGGCCAGGGCCAAGCAGGCCATGGCGCAGCGCCAGGTTCTCGGCAAATTCCAGCACCTCGTGGATGCCGCCGCGTGCCTTGATGGAGCCTGCCACCGGCAGGCTGTGGTCTGCCTTGACCCACAGCTGGCCCTGGCTGTGTGGCAGCCCAAGGACCGCCTGCATCGACGCCGCGGCCACCAGGGGCGACTCGATGACGCCATGGGTCTCGGCCAGCTCGGGAAACAGCGCCGATAGCAGCGGGGCAAAGCGGGCAAAGCGCGCCTGTGCAGCCTCGACATCAGCTAGACTAATGCTATGCTCGCCGGCGGCCTGGACGGGCGGCGGCGTCCCGGCGCGCGCCGGATTGCACCAGAACAACGGCGTGGCGGCGGCCAGGCTGGCGCGCAGCGCTGCGGCATTGTGCGGGCCGGTTGCGGTTGATGGGTTCGTGGCTAAAGGCTGGTTCATCAGAAAGGGATAGGCTGCTGCGGGTTCCTGGGTGACTTCATTGTTGGCCTGCGCGGATTCGCTGGCAATCCATTTATATTTAGTGAGGCATTAGTTTTACTAATTGTTGGCTGAGAGCAGACATGCGTATCGGCGGCCACTGATGAGCCCCTTGTCATGAGCACCTTGGTATCGTCTTCCTTGCTGAGCTGGCTGCGCTGCTTCGAGGCGTCGGCGCGCCATTGCAACTTCACCCACGCGGCCACGGAACTGTGCGTGACGCAGGGCGCGGTCAGCCAGCAGGTGAAGCAGCTGGAGCAGTGGCTGGACCGGCCCTTGTTCCTGCGCACGCCGCGCGCGCTGGTGCTGACGCCCGAGGGCGAGCGGTTGCGCTTTGTGCTGCGCGAGTCCTTCCAGGCCATCGAAGGCACGCTCACCCAGCTACGCAAGCCGCGCGAGGCCGGCCCCATTGCGCTGAGTTGCGCACCGTCGTTTGCCATGCGCTGGCTGACCCCGCGGCTGGGCGATTTTTTCCGTGATCACCCCGAGGTGGGCCTGCGCGTCTATGGCGAGTTCCACGCGCTGGACCGCACTCGGATGGTACGCGATGGCATTGACGCCGCCGTGCGCTTCGACCTGGGTGGCTACGACGACCTCAAGGCCCGGCTGTTTCTCGACGAATGGCTGCTGCCGGTGGCAAGCCCCGCCTTTCTGGCCGCGCATCCCGAGTTGCGCAGGCCACAGGACCTGAGGGGGGCCTGGCTGCTGCACGACGTGAGCCCGTGGGACGGCGCGCAAGCCTTCGAGGAATGGCGCCACTGGCTGCAGGTGGCGGGGGTGGCGGCAGAGGTGGGCGAACTTGACGCGGGCCAGCGCTTCAACCTGTCGCAGCTTGCCGTGGGGGCGGCGCTGGCCGGGCAGGGCGTCGCGATGGGGCGCTCGGCGCTGGTGCTGGAAGATATCGAGGCCGGCCGGCTGGTCGACCTGTTCGGCATCCATGCGCGCTCGCAGGCGTCTTACTTCTTCGTCTGCGCGCATGGGCAGACGCCGCCTATCGCCATGGTGGAGGATTGGCTGGCTGCCGAGGGCGCGCGCTTCGAAGCGGCGCGGGCCAAGGTGCTCGACGTGCAGGCACGCGGCGCGAAGGCCACCGGAAGGTGACAAAGCGCTCAATCCCCGGCATAGTTTGCGGCTTTCGTGCCGCATAGGGCGGCTTTCCGGCTTTCCGGCTTTCGGGCGTTCGAGCTACCGATGGAATTTCCTGTCCTGATCCTGGCGCTGGGCGCCATCGTGGCCGGCTTCGTGCAAGGCTTGTCCGGGTTTGCCTTCGGCATGGTGGCCATGTCCTTCTGGGTCTGGACCGTGGAGCCGCGCCTGGCCGCGGCGATGGCGGTGTTCGGCTCGCTGACCGGCCAGGTGGTGGCGGCGGTGACGGTGCGGCGCAGCTTTTCACCTCGGCAGTTGCTGCCCTTCGTGGCCGGCGGCATCCTGGGCATTCCCATTGGCGTGGCGATCTTGCCGGCGCTCAATCCCAGTGTGTTCAAGGCTTGCCTGGGCGGGCTGCTGGTCATCTGGTGTCCGCTGATGCTGATGTCCAGGCAACTACCCCACATCCGGGCCGGCGGGCGGGTGGCTGACGGCGTGATCGGCGCGGCCGGGGGCATCATGGGCGGCATCGGCGGCTTTACCGGCGTCATCCCGACGCTGTGGTGCACCCTGCGCGGGCTGGCCAAGGACGAGCAGCGCGCCATCATCCAGAACTTCAACCTGGCCACGCTGGCGGTGACCATGGCGACCTATGTCGGCACCGGCATCGTCACGCGCGACATGCTGCCCATGTTCCTGGTGGTGGGCCCGGCCATGCTGGTGCCCAGCATCCTTGGCGCGCGGCTGTACATCGGCATCAGCGAGATCGCATTTCGCAGGATCGTGCTGAGCCTGCTGACCGCATCCGGCGTGGCGCTGCTTTCTGCCTCGCTGCCGAAGCTGCTGGGGACGTTGCACTGATTGGCCATTGAGCCCTGGGCCCTGGGCTCGTGTGCGCAGCGGCTCAGGTGTGAAAGGTCTCGGTTTCGGTTTCCGCCTCCGCCTGCCCTTGCGCATCGAGGCCGCCGCGCTCGAACTCCGCGATCACCTGCGCTCCGAGCAGCAGCAAGGTGGCGGCAATCTCCAGGCTCAGCAGCACGACAATCGCGGTGGTGAGCGAGCCATACACCACGCTCACCTGCGACAACGTGGCGAAGTACCAGACCAGCACGTGGCGCGAGACCTCCCACAGCAGCGCGGCGCTCACCGCGCCGATCAGCGCATGGCGCACAGACAAGCGGCCCACCGGCATCACCAGGTAGAGGGAGGCCAGTAGCAGGATCTCCCCCGCCAGCCCGAGCAGGTAGAGCAGGGTGCCGGAGACCCGGTCGAGTGACAGGTCGTGGCCCAGCACTTCCACATGCCGCGCGCCTAAGGCCTGCAGGCTGCCCGAGACCACCGTCACCAGCAGCAGGCCGACGCTGAGCACGACGATGTAGCAGTACGGCAGCACCGCCGATACCAGGAAGTGGCGGCGGCGGATCGCCACCCGGTGCACAAAGATCACCGACATGGCGTTCTCCAGCACCGTGAACGCCAGCGAGCTGAAAAAGATCATGCTCGCCAGCAGCACCCAGCCGATCACCCCGCGGTTCGCCAGGAAGCTGGCCAGCTCGCCCACCAGCGCGCGGGATTGTCCCGGCAGCAACCATTCCAGGTAGCGCGACAAGGTGGCCAGCAGCGATGCCGGGTCGATCACATGGGACAGCGCGATCACCATCAGGATCAGCAAGGGCACGATCGACAGCAGGGCGTAGTACGCCACCGCGCCCGCGAGCAGCAAGCCCTGGTTGGCCCGGAATTGCCGGAGCGTGCGCAGTACGAAGCGCCACGGGTGTTTCAGCACCAGTCGGGCGCGCGCGTCGAGTATCTGCATGGCAGAGGATGTGTCAGTTCGTCATGGCAGGGGCAGCAGGAAAAAGCGCAGGCCACGGCGCGTTGCGGGTTGGGTTGTCTGGTTGGGAGGTCTGTATGACTGGCAGGGAGGTTACTTTCGCGGCGCATCCGTGTTCTCTCAATGTGGTGCATCGCGCGCCGCACGGCAAGCCGTGGTTGTCCTACACAGGCTTGCGGCATTCTCCGACAGAAACGCCGGCAGGCAAGGCTATGCTTGGATGAAGCATGGCGCGCGCTGCGCGCACAGGCCAATTGCCTCGCCGGCATTCACGCGACACTTCACGCGACACGTACGCGACCATCACGACAGGAACCGCAATCCAATGGCTGATCTGAACGCCGGCCCCGCTGTGGCTAGCCAGTCGTCTGTCTCCGCGGATGCCAGTGACGGCGCCGGCGAAGGCCAGCGGGCTCCTGCAGCCAGCCAGCCGCCGGCGCCGCCTGAAGCCGCGGCTGCGGGCGCATCGGCGGCCCAGCCTGCGGTGGCCGCAAACCTTCCCGTACCGGCCAGGCGCGGCGAAATGCCACTGACCATCCTCGCGGTGCTCGCGTCGCTCTACACGCTGCACCTGGCTAGCGCTTTCGTGATCCCCGTGGTGCTGGCGGTGGTCGTCGCCTACATGCTCGATCCGCTGGTCACCGTGCTGTGCGGCCGGCGCATTCCGCGCGTGCTCGGCGCCTCGCTGGTGCTGCTGGCGCTGCTGGCCAGCGTGGTCTGCTGCGCATACCTGTTGCAGGATCAGGTTGCTAGCCTGATCGACCGTTTGCCGGAAGTGGCCACCAAGCTGTCGCGCTCCGTGGGCGCCTTGCTCAGCGGAGACGACTCGATGGTGCAAAAGATCCGGCGGGCGGCCACGGTGCTGGGCGGCACCGGGCAAGGGCCGCCCGTGCGTGGCTCCCCGATCGTGGTGGAGCGCGCCGGGGATTCGCTCAACAATATCCTGCTGGCAGGTTCGGTCGGCGTCTTTGCCGTCGCCGGGCAGGCCGCGGTGGTGTTGTTCCTCGCCTTCTTCATGCTGGTGTCCGGCGACATGTTCAAACGCAAGTTCATCAAGATGGCGGGTACCACGCTGTCGCAGAAGAAGATCAGCGTGCACATGCTCGACGAGATCAACCGGCAGATCCAGCGCTATATGGTGATGCTGCTGGTCACCAACGCCATGGTGGGCGTGCTGACCTGGTTCCTGCTGAAATGGCTGCAAGTAGAGAACGCCGGCACGTGGGCGCTGGCCGCCGCGGCGTTGCACCTGGTGCCTTACTTCGGTGCGGTGCTCATCGCGGTTTGCATTGGGCTTGCCGCCTTCATGCAGTCGGGCGACTTCGCGCTGGCGGCCATGGCGGCAGGCGGCTCGCTGCTGGTCGCCACGCTGATCGGCGCGCTGGTGACCACCTGGATGACGGGGCGCATGGCCAAGATGAACGCCGTCGCGGTGTTCGTCGTGCTGCTGCTCTTCACCTGGCTATGGGGCCCCTGGGGCGTGCTGCTGGCGATTCCCATCGCCGTGATCGCCAAGGTGGTGGCTGACCATGTGGAGGGGCTGGAAGTGGTGGCGGAGTTTCTGGGCGAGTGAGGTTGGCTCAATCCGCAGCCAAAAAACTCGCCACCAGGGCCGCCACATCGGGCGGGACCGCATCCGCCGCGCACGCCCGCAGATGCAGCGTCTGTCCCGTCGGCAGCGTCATTGCCGCATCCCGCTCGCCAAAACGCAACGTGCCTTCGGCAAACACGCGCTCCTGGCAATCTCCCTGGCTCATCGACACAAACTGCAACGGCAGCGCTTGCTGCGGGCCATTGCCCGCGGCTATCCACAGCCACTGGTATTTGCGCGAACGCGGCGCATCGGCGGGCAAGCCGAGGCGCTTGATTTCCAGTACTGTGCCCGCGGCTGCGGTGAAGGCATAGAGAATCTCGCAGGCGGGCGATGCTGGAAGGGTTTGCGTCATGGCGGGCTGGATATCTGCAGGAAACTGGAGCGCGATTCTACCCGCAGCCGAGCGCGCCCGCGCCGCGCACGCCACGCATATCGATAGGCGAACACCTTCATTCCCTGCCCATGGCCGCGGCGCTAACATCGCTGCCAAGCGAGCCGGCATCACAAGTGCCGGTCGCGCCTTGATCACAGCGGCCAGCTTGCGCGCCGCCGCGCATCGGCGCGGCGCGCGAAGAGCCGCAACCCTGAGTGTGGAGCCTGCATGCAACGCCGTAGTCTATTCAAATCCATCGCCCTGGCCGCCGCCATGATCGTGTTGCCGGCCGCGCACGCCGCCGACCAGGTGGTGCGCCTTGGCACCATGAGCGGTCCCGACGCGCAGATCTGGGAGGTCGTGCGCACCGTGGCCAAGCGCAGCGGCCTGGACGTGAAGATCATCGAGTTCAACGACTATGCGCAGCCGAATGCCGCGCTGGATGCCGGGGACCTGGACGCCAACAGCTTCCAGCACCAGCCCTTTCTCGACAGCCAGATCGAGGCGCGGCGCTACAAGATCGCCAATGTCGGCCTGACGTACGTGGCGCCAATGGGCTTTTACTCGAAGAAGCTCAAGTCGCTGAAGGCACTGCCGGACGGCGCCAAGGTGGGCATCCAGAACGATCCCTCCAATGGCAACCGCGCGCTGCTGCTGTTGCAGAAAGAAGGCCTGGTCACGCTGCGCGACGGCGCCGGCAAGAACGGCAAGAACGCCACGCCGCTCGATATCAAGTCCAATCCCCGCAAGCTGAAGATCGTGGAACTGGACTCGGCCATCCTGCCGCGCTCGCTCGATGACCTGGCCGTGGCTTCCATCAATACCGACTACGCGGTCAAGGCCGGCCTCAGCCCGGCCAAGGATGCGATTGCCACCGAAGACCTGCGCGGCCCCTATGCCAACCTGATCGCGGTGCGCACGCAGGACAAGGACAAGCCGTGGGTCAAGCCGCTGGTGGCGGCCTACCAGTCGCAGGAAGTGCGCGACTTCCTGGCCACGCAGTTCAAGGGAGCGATCTTGCCGGCGTTCTGACGGCGCGCGCTTTCGAGGGATAGCGCCGGCTATGCGGCCAGCGCTTCCTCGACAAACAGCAGGCGGTCATTGCCCCAGAACAATTCGTCGCCGACGAAAAAGCTCGGGACACCGAACACGCCGCGTGCTACCGCGGCCTCGGTGGCCTGCTTGAGCGCATCCTTCACCGCCGGGTCATCGATCATCGCCAGCACCTGGCGCGCGTCGAACCCGGCGGCTGTGAGCGCGGCGCCAATCTCGGCGGGGTCGTTCAGGTTACGTTGCTGCTCCCACATGGCGGCGAAGATTGTCTCCACATAGCGGTGGAACGCGGCTTCGTCCTGCAACTGGAAGCCGATCGCGGCGCGCATCAGCGCCAGCGTGTTGACCGGGAAATGCGGATTCTGCTGCAGGTTGGCACCGTACCGGCGCGACCAGCGCGCGGTGTCGGTCTTCGACCAGCGGCCCTTGGCGGGGATCTCCGCGGGGCTGTGGTTGCCGGTGGCCTTGAACACGCCGCCCAGCAGGATGGGCCGCCATACGATCTGCGCGCCGGTGCGCTGTGCCACGCGCGGCAATTCCTTGTAGGCCAGGTAGGAATACGGGCTGCCGAAGTCAAAATAGAATTCCACTTGCTTGCTCATGTCGTCGTCTCCGCTTGTTGTGGTGTTTTTTTGCTGATGGCTTTCATGGCTTTCATGGCTTCCATGGTTTTGAGGCTTTGGCCCGCAGCGCTTACCACGGCTCGATCCACGGGCGGATATCTAGCTCGTGTGTCCACGCGTCGCGCGGCTGCTGGTGCAGCATCCAGTAGGTGTCGGCGATGTGTTCCGGATTGACGATGCCGTCGTCCTGCTTGGTGGCGTAGCGGTCGGGGAAGTTCGAGCGGATGAAATCGGTGTCGATGGCGGCGTCCACAACCAGGTGCGCCACATGGATATTCTTCGGCCCCAGCTCTCGCGCCATGCTCTGGGCTAGCGCGCGCAGGGCATGCTTGGCGCCCGCAAAGGCGCTCATGCCATCGCGCCCGCGCAGGCTGGCGGTTGCACCGGTGAAGAAAATCGAGCCGTGCCCGCGCGGCAGCATCACGCGGGCGGCCTCGCGCCCCATCAGGAAGCCGCCGAAGCAGGCCATCTCCCAGACCTTGAAGTACACGCGGGATGTGGTTTCCAGCACGGAAAACCGTACATTGGCGCCGATATTGAAGATTGCCACCTCCAGCGGCGCGATCTCGCGCTCGATGCGCTCGATCAGCGCCACCGTCTCGTCCTCCTTGCGGGCATCGCAGGCAAAGCCGTAGGCCTCGCCGCCCTCTGCACGGATCTGCTCGACCAGCGGAGTGAGCTTGTCGGCGCTGCGGCGCGTCACGCAAGCGATATAGCCCTCGCGGGCAAAACGGCGCGCAATCGCGCCGCCAGTGGCGTCGCCGGCACCCACCACAAGGATGGCTTTCTTGTTGGACATGACTTGTCTCCAGTCTTGGAATGATCCGCCGGCCATGGCCGGGCGGGCTTTCTGCGTTCGTGCCCACGCTGGCCGCTTCCATCGGAAGTGGATCCGGCATAAGATAAACGATCGTTTATTAAACGAACGTTATGGTATGAATGCGGGTCGCGTCAAGCGGCATCTGCCCCAGGACAATCTCAGGAACTGCAATGCGTTATTCCGCAACTCACAAAGCTGCCACCCGCGAGCGGGTGCTGGAGGCCAGCGGCGCGCTGGTCAAGCGCGAGGGCTTTGCGTCGACCGGCGTTGACCAGCTGATGGGCGCCGCCGGTCTGACCGGCGGGGCGTTCTACAGCCATTTCGATTCCAAGCAGGCATTGCTGCGCGAAGTGATCGAGCGCGAGCTGCAGCGCAGCCGGGAGCTGTTGCTGCCCGACGGGGAGGCAGGCGATGGCGCCTGGCTGGCCAGGATGCTGGATTGCTACCTCACCATGGGCCATGTGCGGCATCCGGAGACGGGCTGCCCGTTGCCCAGCCTGGGCGCGGAGATCGCCCGCGCCGATGCGGACACGCGCCAGGCCTGCGAGGATGGCATGGTGGCCATGCAACTGGAGCTGGCGGTAAGGCTGGGGAGCGGGGAGGCGGCCTGGGGCGTCATGTCCCAGTGCGTCGGGGCGCTGATGCTGGCGCGCACGGTGGCCAACCAGGATGTGGCCAGGGAGATATTGAAGGGGGCACGGACGATGTTGGAGCGTGCTGGCGGTGCGGCGGGTGACGTGCGGGTGTAGCGCAACGCGCTTTGTTTTAACATGCGGGCTGCACATTCAGACAGGACTCCCACCGATGAGGAACGTATTCCTGATTCCCGTTGTTTCGGCCTTGCTTGCCTTTGGCAGTGCGGCCTGCGCCCAGGTCGATGACCAGTCGAAGCCGCAGGCGCTGATCCAGACCGTGACGCAGCAGTTGCTGCGTGAGGTGCGCACCCGCGCGGTCGCGCCGGGCGATATCCAGCGCATCACGACGATCGTGAACAAGGACATCCTTCCGTACACCGATCTGAACCGCACCACGCAGCTCGCCATGGGCCGTTACTGGCGCACCGCGACGCCGGCGCAGCAGCAACAAGTGGTGGAGCAGTTCAAGCTGCTGCTGATCCACACCTATGCCGGCGCTATCGCGCAACTCCGCCCGGACCAGCAGATCGAGTATCCACCGTCGCGCATCGAGCCGGCCGAGACGGATGTGGTGGTGCGCACGGTCGCCACCAATATGAAAAGCGGCCAGCCTGTGCAGATCGATTACCGTCTGCACAAGACGCCGGAAGGCTGGCGCGTGTATGACCTGAACGTGCTGGGCGCCTGGCTGGTGCAGACCTACCGGCAGAAATTCAACGACAGGATTCAGCAAAGCGGGGTGGATGGGCTGATCCAGTCACTGACCGAGCGCAATGAGCGGCTTGTGTCTGGCAGGCAGTAGGGGAGTCCAAGGGGCCATGCGGGCTGTATGCCTTGGATCCGGAGCGACTGTCCGGTTGATGGCAGCACCCGTGCGCCCAGTCAGGGCAAACCGCTGCATGACCCTGACGATTAGGCGGCCCGGCACCACCGGCCAGAATCCGGGCACACAGCGGCCCTTGCACCGTTCAGCCAGACTTGCTCTTCATTCAGTGGCAACGAGGTCGAAGGGGCGGTGTCGAAGGCAACCTGAAGTGCGTGCGCAACATGGGTATCTTCGATGGGAAGCTCCCAGGTCAGGAATAGCTGGATGCAATCCTGGTCGGGCGGAAAGTCGGCCGCGTTAAAACTGCCGCTGTGGCGTTGAATCACGCCATGGGGCTGGCAAGTATCGAATATCACCGCCGTACCCCGGGACAGGGGAATTCGAAGACCCAGCGAGGGAAAATGCAAGTCCTGGTCCCTGTCTTCGCTCAGGAAGAGATTGCAAAAGGCCGCACCGCCATACTGCGCACCATCATGGTGGTACCTCGCGCCGCGGCAGGCCATGAGGGCGACGTCGCTGCCGGCAAGCACCCCGGGCAGTCCAAGCGCGCACGCCCAATCGGACGCCGCCTGCACGCAGTGCACGTAGTCCGGCCAGCGCGCCCGCGCTCGTGCCAAAGGCATTGCCTCGACATCCCCGGGTTCCAGGACCATGCGGGACGATATCTCCCTGGCCCAGTCCGCAAGCAGGCGTGCAGGGGGCACAGGCACGTCGACCGTGCCGCATAACACGATGTCACTGACGCATCGACTGCGGATGCCGTCGCCGCTCCAGAAATAGGAAGTGAGGAGGTCTTGTGCTCGATGCTGTTGAGGGCGGTGGTTCATCTGTACCAGTGTCATGCGGCTGTATTGATACTGTAGCGGATCGTAGCGCGTCGGCCGCTGTTGGCTGTGGGTTCAACCGGTCAATGCCGCACACTAAGGGCTGTGAGAGCGGGGGGCTGCTGGTAAGCTCGCCGCTTGTAGTGTATTGCGATCATCTACGGGCTGTCTCAGGTAGCTCACGGATTTCGAACCCCACTTTCGCGAGTGGGGAATCCACGCAACGATAGAAGAATCCTGATCATGGCTCAGCGTCGTATCGTGCTTACAATGCCGGCATCTGCCGCCGCAGCGTTTGAGGCCTTCCATAATCACGAGAAACGGTTGATATGGGACACATTGCTGTCGGTTGCTTATGTGGAGGGCGGCGGGACGCATCCCCACGTAGGTGCCATCACCACGAATCTCGGTCGTGGCTGGAAGAAACTTCTTGGCATGCGGACGCAATTCGTCAGCTACGATCCTCCCAGAATTGCCGCAGCGACCATCATTGCCCCTACCGGCCTGTTCGCATTCTGGGGCGCTTCGATGCGACACCGTGACCTTGGTCATGGCGCCTCGGAGCTGATTTACACATTCAACATCAAGCTACGCCCACAGCTGTTGGGGCGCATTCTGGATCCATTCGTGGCCAAGGTCTTCGAGTTGGAAACGCGTCGACGCTTTGCTGCGATGGCTGCCTACTTGCGACAACGGAAGCCGGGAGATGACTGACTGCATTGGGGTGGCGCTTCCCGCTGATCGGTTTCATCAAACTGCTATCTGTTGCATCGACCGGTTGAATCCTCACCCAGAAGCAGTTGTTCAAGAATGTCATCCTTTCCAATAGGCGCAGCCTGCTGCCGGGGGGGAGCGGTCGAAGCCGTATGGTAGTGTCCCGCTATATTTCCCTCCACACGCCTATCGAGGTCGCAATGAAAGTCAAACGCATCGTTGCAAATATCAGCACGCAAGCCGTAGGCGACGCGAAGGACTTCTACGGGAGAGTATTTGGCCTCGACCTGCTGATGGATCATGGCTGGATTGCCACGTACGGGTCATCGGAGAGGATGGAAGCGCAGATTAGTTTCGCTTCACAAGGCGGATCAGACACGCCGACGCCGGATCTTTCGATCGAAGTGGACGACATTGTCGCTGCACTTGAGCGCGTAAAGTCGGCAGGGATTCCCATCGAGTACGGCCCGGTCGACGAACCATGGGGCGTACGGCGCTTCTATGTTCGCGACCCATTTGGCAAGCTGATCAATGTGCTCGCTCACACCTGACGCGCAGGTCTGCTACGGGGGCAGGTGCGCTGGCAATGGCAGGCAACCGCAACAGTCAGCCAATTCCCGCCAGTCTTCGGGCGTCGAGCATCATGTTCGCGCCCAGCACAAGCAGAACCGCGCCCATGGCCCAGCGCTGGGCCAGCAGGAGTCCCGGCCGGCGGGACAGGAGGGTTGCCATGCTGCCAGAGCAGATTGCCACGGCGCCGTTGACGGTGGCGAACGCGACAATCAACGAGGACCCGAGCACGAGCGATTGCTCGAGGACGTTGCCGTTCCGATAGTTGATGAACTGCGGCAGAACTGACAGGAAGGTCATCGCCAGCTTGGGATTCAACAGGCTGGTGGTGGCGCCCATCGCGAACAGCCGTCGGGGGCGTTCGTGCGGCAGGTCGCGGACTTCGAGCGGGGAGCGGCCACCAGGCTTCACGGCCTGCCATGCCAGATAGAACAGATAGGCAGCGCCCACCGTGCCCAGGATGCTGCTGGCGTAGGGCACGCTCAGGAAAAATGCCGTGATGCCAAACGCCGCGCCAAACATATAGAAAAGGTATCCGAGCATGACGCCAGCGAGGGACACGAGCCCGGCCTTGCGTCCTTGCGCAATGGAGCGTGACATCACGTAGACCATGTTCGGGCCCGGCGTCACGGCTAGCATGCCCCCAACCGCTAAAAATCCGTAGATCGATTCCGCACCGTGCATTTTCGGGGTTCCCCAGTGGACATTGACCGCAGTATCCACTTGGTGAGTGGCCGAGTAAAACGGGTTAAACTGACGTTTTTATTCAGATTTTCTGATTAATATGAAAAAGCTTGATCTGGACGTCATTGAGATGGTGGTGGCGGTCGCCGACACCGGCTCGTTTGCGCGGGGGGCAGAGACCGTACACCGGTCCGCGTCGGCGGTGAGCATGCAGATCAAGGCGCTTGAGGAGTCGCTTGGGAAGCCGCTGTTTGTGCGGACCACGCGGCACGTGACGATTACCGCCGAGGGAAAGACGCTGCTGGACTATGGCCGTCGCATGCTCGCGATGCGGGAGGAGGCGTGGGCGTCGATCGTGCGCCCGGAGATGAAGGGGCGCGTCACCATCGGCGTGCCTGACGACTACGCCTCATCGTTGCTGCCGTCGGTCCTCAGACAGTTCGCGGTGGCGCACCCGCGAGTGGAAATCCGGGTGATCGGCATGCCTAGCAGTGCGCTCGTGCCATTGCTCAAGGACAACACGCTCGACCTGGCCTGCCTGACTAAAGCCAAGGGCATCGCCGGCGAATTCATCCGGTTCGAGCCGATGGTCTGGGTCGGGTCGGCCGTGAGGAAAGTGTGGAACGAGCGCCCGCTGCCCATCGCCGTTTTCGCCCATGGCAGCA
The DNA here is from genome assembly GCF_058794615.1 of Cupriavidus sp. GW823-FHT07A04. Taxonomy (NCBI): domain Bacteria; kingdom Pseudomonadati; phylum Pseudomonadota; class Betaproteobacteria; order Burkholderiales; family Burkholderiaceae; genus Cupriavidus; species Cupriavidus sp. GW823-FHT07A04. The sequence goes on along the minus strand of NZ_JBXAHA010000002.1, from coordinate 230,315 downwards.
CGGCGCGCGCTAATGCCATCAGTGCGCTGCAGCGGGAGAACATAAAATACCGCATGTCCTACGAAAGCCCGAGCCTGCTGGGCCTTGTCAGCATGGTCGAAGCGGGGCTTGCGGTGGCCCCCCTGGCGAGATGCAGCGTACCCGGGCATCTTGTTCAGCTATCCCAGAGCGACGGCTTGCCACCACTGGCCGAACTCGAAATCGTCCTCGCCCGCAGTTCCCGGTCCGCGCGACCTCCCTGCGATTATCTCGCTGAGCAGATCCTGGTTGAATTGAGCACCTGAGGAAAACCTGAGCGATCACGCATGGTGAAGCGTCCATCGACGCATGGAGAGGGGTAGGTCAGTCCGTGGCGGGTGTCAACGGTGGCAGCTTCCACGTGCCATTCATCGCCGCCTCGCTTGGCCCGCAGGCTTGGCCATGGTGCTGCAGTTTTGTGTTGTAGTTCTCGATCATCGGGAATGCATAGATATAGGCATCCCTCGCAATGGCACGGGTTTCGTCCTGCAGTTCTCGCCGTGTGAATTAAGCCTTGTGGCGAGCGCGATATCCGGAATGGGTGAGTCAGGCGGCACTTTCGGCTGATTTCACCTTCTACCCCGTCCGATATGAAATCTTTCAACAGGCATGCCGCGTGGCGCCATTGCGCGCTATGTTCAACTCCGAAGTACCGCTGCGTGCCGCGTGCCCCGGCGGCCTCCAAGTTACTTCGTATCCACGCTTTTTCACTTGTCAGGACAGCCATGCCAAATCGTCGGTTGATTCCCCGTTCCCTGCACGCGCTGAGCCTTGGCGCGGCCATGCTATTCGCACCGCTCGTCCACGCCGCGCCGCCGGGCCCCGTCGGCGTGGCGGAGGAAACCGTGATCTCCGGGCGCATCGTTTCGATCGATCCGGAATCGAAGGCGGTGCTGGTGCAAGGCCCGCGCGGCAATGTCGCCGAGCTGATCGGTGGCGACGAAGTCAAGAATTTCAAGCAGATCAAGAAGGGCGACTTGGTCACGCTGACCCGCGCGGCGGCCGTGGTCACCACGCTGGAGCCGGTCGATAGCAAGGACATGCCGCTGGCGGAGTCGGTGGAGCGCACCGCGCGCGCTGGCGAGGGCGACAAGCCTGGCTTTGCGCGCGAGATCACAACCACGGTGACGGCGGAGATCACCAAGGTCGATGCGAAGCACCGTACCGTGACCTTCCGTGGTCCGCGCGAGACGCTGCGCACGGTGAAAGTCCAGGACCCCAACATCGACCTGGGCAAGCTCAAGGCGGGCCGCCTTGCCAAGCTCGTCTATCGCGAGGTCATCTCGATTGTGGTGACGTCGGCGCCGAAGTCGTAAGGCGCGCTGACAAGCCGGCTGGTCTGGCCGACTTGCGCATCGGTGCGCCACTCGGCGCCGAGCGAATTGATCCACGTGCGGCGGTAGCTGGCGTTCAGGTTGAAAAAGGCATCCCCGCGAAAATCCCCGACACGATGCCCTTTGGCAGCAGCAAGCCATTCCCGCTGACCCCGATTTCCGGGGTGAACAGGTTGGTATGGTCGTCGAGCTTGCGGCGAATCGCCAGACTCCTGCCGGGGCGCACGCTCCTTGAACAGCTTCTCGGTCGACAAGCCGCCGACCAGTTGCGCCATCTCCTTCGGTGCCATGCCGGTGGCGTACGCGGCACCCACCAGCGAGCCCATGCTGGTGCCGGCGATGCTGGGCTTGCTGGGTCGGGGTCTGCCTTTGGCGGGGTACACGATGGGCTTCTGCGCCTGGGCTTGCGTGGACCCAGTGGCACATAGCAAAAGACCAACGGCTAGGCGTTGCAGTCGCATGGCCTGTTCCTCGGGTGATCGGCGGTGCCTCATGCAATGGCGCTGGCTGCACCATCCAACCGCGCGTTTTCCATGTTCGATCATGACTGCGGGCAGGGCAATTGAGTGTTTTCTTTTTTGGCCCGTGGTTGTGCTGCAAAAGGTGGTTGGGCAGTGGTGTGGCTAGCGATGTGTCGGCTTGCCCGCCAGCGCTTTGCCTACGCCTCCACAAGCGCCTCGAAGCGCAGGGCAAGAAAGTCGATTAGAGCACGCACCGCAGGCAGCAGGCCCCGGCGCGAAGGGTACACGGCATGAATGACGCCGCCCTTTGGCCGCCACTCTGGCACCAGCATGACCAGCTGGCCTAGTTTCAACTCGTCCTCCACCACCATGCTCGGCAGCGCCACCGCGCCCACCCCGGCCAGTGCGGCCAGGCGCAGGGCCAGCATGTCGTCGGTGACCAGCCGCGGGCTATGGCGGATTTCCACGCTGGCGCCCTCCGGCCCCTGCAGCCGCCAGCTATGCGTGGGCTGCGGCGGGCCCCAGTCCAGCGTGGGCAGCTCGGCCACGTCGGCCGGCACGGCGGGCATGGTGCGGCCCGCCAGCAGCGCGGGGCTGGCCAGCAGGCACCACGCGCGGGTGGCCAGCGTGCGCATCACCAGGTCGCTGTCGCTCAAAGGCGGCACCCGCACCCGGATCGCCACGTCGATGCGCTCGGCAATCACGTCCACGCGGCGGTTGGTCGCCTCGAGATGCACGATGACCTTTGGGTAGGCCGCCATGAATTCAGCGATCATGGCGCCGATCCGCGCGTGCAGCAGCGCCACCGGGCAGGTCACCCGCACGATGCCCTGGGGCTCCGAGTGCGTCAGGTCGATGGCCTGCTGCGCGGCATCGGCCTCCACCAGCATGGCCTTGCAGTGCGTGTAGTAGCTCTGCCCGATCTCGGTCACGGAGAAATGCCGCGTCGAGCGCTGGATAAGGCGCGTGCCCAGGCGTTCTTCGAGTTCGCCCACGCGGCGGCTCAGCTTGGACTTAGGGATGCCCAACGCACGGCTTGCCGGCGCAAAGCCCTGATGGTCCACCACCTGGGCAAAGTAGAAAAGGTCGTTGAGGTCGGGATGCATCGGGTCATCGTCCTATCAATAGGACACTGAGGATAGCGCATGGAGGCTACCGGCGTTCCTGCCGCAGGCCTAAGCTGGTCTTCGTCAGGGGCAAAGCCTGCCCGCCACCGTTCAGGAGTTCCCATGAAGAAGATCAGCGGCACCTACCGTGCCCCGCATGCCCATTGGGTGGGCGACGGCTTTCCCGTGCGCACGCTGTTCTCGCAGCAAAGCCTTGGCAGTCACCTGAGCCCCTTCCTGATGCTCGACCATGCGGGCCCGGCTGAGTTCTCGCCTGCCGCCCGGCGGCGCGGCGTGGGCGAGCATCCGCACCGCGGCTTCGAGACGGTGACCATCGTCTACCAGGGCGAGTTGGAGCATCGCGATTCCACGGGGCAGGGCGGGCGCATCGGCCCCGGCGACGTGCAATGGATGACGGCAGCGTCCGGCATCCTGCATGAGGAGTTCCACTCGGAGGCCTTCACCCGCACCGGCGGCACGCTGGAAATGGTGCAATTGTGGGTGAACTTGCGCGCCAGCGACAAGATGGCCGCGCCCGGCTACCAGACCATCGTGTCGGCGCAGATCCCGTCGGTGCAGTTGCCCGGCGGCGCCGGCCAGGTGCGCGTGATTGCGGGCGAGTATCGGGGCACAGGCGAAAGCGCACGCGGGCCGGCACACACCTTCACGCCAATGGACGTATGGGACGTACAACTGCGCCACGGCGCGGACGTGGACCTGCCTGCTCCCGAGGGGCGCACCGTGGCACTGGTGGTGCTGCGCGGCAATGTGCTGGTCAACGGCAGCGAGGCCGCCCAAGCCGGGCAGATGGTGCTGCTCGATCGCGCGGGCGCCGGATTCGCGCTGGCGGCCACAAGCGACGCGCTGGTGCTGGTGCTGCATGGCGACGCCATCGACGAGCCGGTGGCGACCTACGGGCCGTTCGTGATGAACACCGAGGAAGAGATCAAGCAAGCGCTGCAGGATTTTCGCAGCGGCCGCTTCGGGCAGATCGAAGCGGCGTAGTCAGCGTCGGACGCTAACCCATTCGACGTCAATCGCAAATCGTGAGTTAATGAAAGGAGATTCTCATGGCAACCCCCTACAAGCGCCTGGACAAGAGCCAGGCCGCCGTCCTCCTGGTCGATCACCAGGCCGGCCTGCTATCGCTGGTCCGCGATATCGAGCCGGACAAGTTCAAGAACAATGTGCTCGCGCTGGCGGATCTGGCCAAGTATTTCAACCTGCCCACCGTCCTCACCACCAGCTTCGAAGATGGCCCGAACGGGCCGCTGGTGCAGGAGCTCAAGCAGACCTTTCCCGATGCACCCTACATTGCGCGCCCCGGCCAGATCAATGCCTGGGACAACGAGGATTTCACCAAGGCGGTCAAGGCCACCGGGCGCAAGCAGTTGATCATCGCGGGCGTGGTGACCGAAGTCTGCGTGGCTTTCCCGGCATTGTCGGCGATGGCCGAAGGCTACGACGTATTTGTGGTCACGGATGCATCGGGCACCTTCAACGAGATCACCCGCAACGCCGCATGGGCCCGCATGGAGCAAGCCGGGGCGCAGATGCTGAGCTGGTTCGGCGTGGCCTGCGAACTGCACCGCGACTGGCGCAACGATATCGAAGGGTTGGGCACGCTGTTTGCCAATCACATTCCCGACTATCGCAACCTGATGGCGAGCTATAGCACGGTGAAGGCTGGCAAGTAGCGTTGGACATACAGCCCCGCCCAAAAGGGCGAACCGGGTCGGGGCTGGGACGGGCCCCGCTTCTTGGTCCATGGCGCACGCATCTGCTGCCCACATTGCGCTACACAATGCAAAATTCTTGTTAAAAGTGGTGCGATTTCGGACTTGTCCGATGTGAATGGCGAACATTCTTCGGTGGCCTGACCCGCTACCCCGTGTTTGCGTTGGTTGACGTGTTGTCGCTCGCGGGCCCCTCACCTTTACCATTGCCGCGCACTGCGGCCCAGACATGGCAAACGAATCGACCGGCAAGGGCGGTCAGCAATCCTATTTCCTCGAGGTGCCCGCGCGGCGAGTGCCGCCGAGCTGTCGGCGGTGTCAAGGATTCTGGTAAACAAGCCAACATCAAGGCGCCGCCTGGATACGAGCTTGCACACCGTCCCTGGTTCGAGAATGATGCTGGTCTGCAAAAATGCCAAGCTCCGGTTCTCCTGGTACGGGAGAGCTTAGTCTGCCGAAACCGGGCGCACTTCCGTAGGTGAGGAGCGATGTCTAAAGCGCGCGCAATTGGAACATCAATAGATGCTATCCGTGCTGCTGAGGCTGAATTGGGACTCACGCTACCCAGATCTTTCTCGGATTGGCTCTTAGTGAACAATGGGAGATCTTTGGTTCCACGACGCACATGCTCGTGCCGCTGGCGCGGCTGGACGAAACGCTGGTCGAAGCCGCGTTCCTGGCCACCGGGACCAACGGGCAGTCGTGCAGGTGCCGGCCAACACCCGACACGCCCGTCAACGGTATGTCGAAAATGGAGAGTATTGAATGATGGCAAAGGATTATTCGGTCTGGGACATTGATGAGTTGGTGGCGGCGTACGCCAACGTCCCTGACCTAGCCGAGACCGTGAGAACGGGTATGGAGGCGTTGTTCAAGTTTATGGAGACCGAGGGTCTGCTTACATGTCGCGTCACCGACGAGCAAGGTCAGGTGGTTAAACGGCAGATCATGGCAAGCCAGATAACGGAGGAAGGCAACCGACTCAGCAGTGGCCCCAAAAATCCCGTGCATAGATGGTTAGGTTCCAAGGGGGGACAGAAGAACCCGCCGGATCTGAAGATGCTGGAGAAGGCGCTGGCAGAAATCCGGGCTGGAAACTAAGAAAGACAAGGCGCGAGTAGGCTTCATTGGCACGTCAAAGGCCCCTGAACCAAGAACTGAGAATCCCATGTAACCAGTTCGCGTTGTTCGATGCCGAATTCGGCCAGTGGCACTTTGTGCCACGCGCTGCGATAGGCGAGCTTATGGAGGGAGTTACCTGCTTGGCCGATGGCTAGGGAAAATGGCGTTACCACGTCTAGCGTGCATGGCATTCGATCAGTATCGCGAATAGACCAGCCCATCGAGGGCCCAAAACGCCTCTGGTCACGAGCCTGGAGGAGAGCAGTGAAGCCAGCATCACTGACACCTGCCCGTGGAACGTGATGCGGCGATTCTTTTGCCTGCCTGCCGATGTGATCGCGTCCGACAACCCAGCGGTCGCCGACGCATCGAGTCGGAAGGCAGGATCTGGATTTGTCGCTATGACGCGGCCGGCCGTCTGCGATTCCCCCGGTCTCGCCTGCAAATCTCGCCTTGACATCCTTACGTACGATATATATCGTAAGATATGTTTTTCGATACGTAGGAGCTGCGACGATGCGTCACCACCCCATTCTGGGCAGGCTTAGCCATCACATGCTTGCCCATCTGTCTTCCCACTTTTCGTCCCACTTTTCGTCCCATTCCTCGCACCACGGCGAGCGCCATGGCCGCCAAGCCATTGGCCGCCACCACCACGGCGGTGGCCCCGGCGGCTTCTTTGGTGGCGGCGGCGATGGCTTCGACGGCGACGGCGATAGCTGGCGGCGTGGCCGCAAGTTCAGCTCGGATGATCTTCAACTCATGCTGCTGTCCTTGCTGGAAGAAAAGCCCAGCCATGGCTATGAGCTGATCAAGGCGCTGGAGGCCCGCACCAACGGCTTCTACAAGCCCAGCCCGGGCATGGTCTATCCGGCCCTGACCTTCCTCGAAGAACTTGGCTACGCTACGGTGGACACCGAGGGCAACAAAAAGCGCTATCAGCTGGCGGGGCCGGGCCTGGCCCATCTCGACGCCAACCGTGAGCGGCTGGCCCTGATGCTCAACAAGCTCAAGCACGTGGCGCGCAAGATGGAGTGGGTGCGGCGCGCGCTGTCGGGCGAAGCCGCCGAGCCGGGTGCGGCGGGCGTAGCCGCCGACGAGCGTGAAGCCGCGGGCGGCTGGCTGCCCGAGTTCGTCGAGGCGCGCGTGGCGCTCAAGCGGGCGCTGCTGCTGCGCACCGATGCCACGCCGGACGAGCAGCGCCGCATCGCCGCCATCCTGGCGCGGGCAACCGCCGAGATCAACGCCGGCCAGGGCGGCCAGGGTGCCTAGTGCTGACCCGCATCCCGACACTCCACATTCCGTATTCCTCATTCCCCTCATTCCCGCCAACCAGGAAATCCATGACTACTCGCGATCTCACCGTGCAACGCGTTCGCCATGAACTCAAGATGCGCTTGCTGCAAGTGGTGCGTACCCAGGCGGTGTCGCCGCAACTGCTGCGCGTGACGCTGGCTGGCGAAGACCTGAAGGGCTTTGTCTCCGCGTCTTTCGACGACCACATCAAGGTGTTCCTCCCCGCGCCGGGGCAAAGCAAGCCCGCGCTGCCGGAGCTTGGCCCCAATGGCCCTGTGTTTCCCGAAGGCCAGCCGAAGCCCGCCGCGCGCGACTACACGCCGCGCCGTTACGATGCCGCCGCCGGCGAGCTCGATATCGAGTTCGTGCTGCATGGCGATGGCCCCGCCTCCACCTGGGCCGCGCAGGCTGCGCCCGGCCAGTATCTGGGCGTGGGCGGCCCGCGTGGGTCGTTCGTGATTCCCGAGGGCTTCGACTGGCACTTGCTGGTAGGCGACGAAACCGCGCTGCCTGCCATCGGCCGCCGCCTCGAGGAACTGCCGTCCGGCGTACGCGCGCTGGTGGTGCTGGCGGTGGACAACGCTGCCGCCGAAATCCCGCTGCCCAGCCGCGCCGACGTGGAGATCCACTGGCAGCACCGCGACAGCGCACCGGCAGATAGCGCCGCCGGGCTGCTGGAACAAGCCTTGCGCGAGGTCACGTTGCCGCGCGGCGAAGGCTATGTCTGGGCGGCTGGCGAGGCCGCGTCGATTCGCGCCGTGCGTCAGTACCTGGTGGGCGAGCGCGGCATCGAGAAGGGCCGCATCCGCGCGGCCAGCTACTGGAAGGCCGGTGCCGCCGCCGTGCACGAGAACATCGACGACTGAGCGGCGCATGCTGGGGGCAGTGCAAGCCTTGAAGGCCGGATCAACTGGTTTTACAATGCAACCGCCTCGCCATTTTGGCGCCGCATTCCGCGGCGCGCCGCATCTGGCGAGTGAAACGGAGTTGCACTATGGTCCGGCGAACCAGCCTGGAAGGCGCCGCATGTCCCGTGGCCCGCTCGCTCGATGTGATCGGCGACTGGTGGTCGCTGCTGATCGTGCGCGATGCCTTCGATGGCTTGCGGCGCTTTGGCGAGTTCCAGCGCAGCCTTGGCCTTGCGAAGAACATCCTTGCCGGCCGGCTGCGCACGTTGCTGGCGCACGGCATCCTGGAACAGGTGCCGGCCTCCGACGGCAGCGCCTACCAGGAATACGTGCTGACGCCGAAAGGGCGCGCGCTGTTCCCGGTGGTGGTGGGCTTGCGGCAGTGGGGCGAAGCGTTCTTCTATGCCCCTGGCGAGCCGCATTCCGTGCTGGTGGACAGCAAGGCTGGCAAGCCCGTGCGGCCGCTCGAGGTGCGTGCCGAGGATGGCCGGTTGCTTGGGCCCGACGATGCGGTGGTCCGCAAGGTCGGCGAGGACGCGTTGCAGTAAGTCCGGCGCCGGATGCATCGACCATCCCGCCCTTCAACACTGTTCAATACTGTTCAACACTGTCCGACACCTTCTCTCGCGCATCGCCATGCCGCAAACATCTCTCGCCCCGCCGCCCCTTCTCGTCAGCGCCTGCCTGCTAGGCCAGCCCGTGCGCTATGACGGCCAGGCCAAGGCCCAGCCCGACGCCACGCTGGCCATGTTGGCGCGGCATTTCGAACTGATTCCGGTCTGCCCGGAGTCCATGGGGGGCTTGCCGACGCCGCGCCCGCCAGCGGAGATCGTCGGCGGCAGCGGCGCGCAGGTGCTGGCCGGCGCGGCCATCGTGCGCGATGCCACCGGTGCCGACGTGACCGCGCCGTTCGTGGCAGGCGCCCGCGACGCGCTGGCCATCGCCCGGCAGCGTCAATGCGGGCACGCGCTGCTCAAGGCCTTGAGCCCCTCATGCGGCAATCACGAGCACTACGATGGCTCGTTTGGCGGCGTGCTGCGCCCGGGCCAGGGCGTGGCCGCGGCGTTGCTGGCCGAGGCCGGCGTGCGCGTGTGGAACGAAAGCGAGATCGATGCCCTGATCCGCACGGCCGGCGTGCCCGGTGCGTAGCGGTGCCGCCGCCCAGCTTGCAAAAGCCGTAGACGCGGCCGGTATTCGCCGCTAAGATCTTTCCGGTCAGCCGCACCAACGGCTGGCAGCGTCGCTCGGACGGTTCCGGGCGCTTACGTTCAAGGAAAATCCATGTCAGCCTCCGCAGGCAAGCGCCGCTTCGCGCGTATCGATCGTCTTCCCCCGTACGTCTTCAATATCACCGCCGAGTTGAAAATGGCGGCGCGCCGCCGTGGCGAAGACATCATCGACATGAGCATGGGCAACCCGGACGGCGCCACGCCGCCGCATATCGTTGCCAAGCTGACCGAAGCCGCACAACGCCCCGATACCCACGGTTACTCCGCCTCCAAGGGCATCCCGCGACTGCGCCGCGCCATCTCGCACTGGTATCGCGAGCGCTACGACGTCGAGATCGATCCGGACACCGAGGCCATTGTCACCATCGGCTCCAAGGAAGGGCTGGCCCACCTGATGCTGGCCACGCTCGATCGCGGCGACACCGTGCTGGTGCCGGACCCGAGTTATCCCATCCATATCTATGGCGCGGTGATTGCCGGAGCCGATATCCGTTCCGTGCCCCTGGTGCCGGGCGTGGACTTCTTCGCCGAGATGGAACGCGCCATTCGCGGCAGCTATCCCAAGCCGAAGATGATCGTGCTGGGCTTTCCGTCGAATCCCACCGCGCAATGCGTGGAGCTGGACTTCTTCGAGCGCGTGATCGCGCTGGCGCGCAAGCACGATATCTTCGTGGTGCACGACCTGGCCTATGCCGACATCGTGTTCGATGGCTGGAAGGCGCCGTCGATCATGCAGGTGGAAGGGGCGAAAGACATTGCCGTGGAGTTCTTCACGCTGTCCAAGAGCTACAACATGGCGGGCTGGCGCATCGGCTTCATGGTAGGCAACCCGGATCTGGTGGCCGCGCTCACGCGCATGAAGAGCTATCACGACTACGGCACGTTCACCCCGCTGCAGGTGGCCGCCATCGCCGCGCTGGAAGGCGACCAGCAATGCGTCAAGGAGATCGCCGCGCACTACCAGACACGCCGCGACGTGCTGGCGCGCGGGCTGATCGAATCCGGCTGGCCGGTGGAGATTCCCAAGGCATCGATGTATATCTGGGCGCGCATCCCCGAACCGTATCGCGCGCTGGGCTCGCTGGAGTTCTCCAAGCAACTGCTGGCCAAGGCCAAAGTCTGCGTCTCACCCGGCATCGGCTTTGGCGATTACGGTGACGAGTACGTGCGCTTCGCGCTGATCGAGAACGAGGCGCGTATCCGGCAGGCGGTGCGCGGCATCAAGGCGATGTTCCGCGCGGATGGGCTGGTGAAGGTGCCGGTGGACGAGCACCAGCCGCACGGCCACGCGCCGAAGCCCAAGGACTGAGTGCGTAGTTTTTCCGTATCCGCATGCACGTGACCACACGCCGGCGCCATGCCGGCGTGCAACCATCAGGCATGCCCTGATCGGCCAAGCATGGCCAGCGGGTGGGGCTCACGCGGCCATGCGCTGTCGAAGAACGACTGCACCATGGCCTTGCTGACTTCGCTCGCATCCTTCACGCGCCAGCGCGGCGCATTGTCCTTGTCGACGATCAGCGCGCGCACCCCTTCGATGAAATCGCCCTGCGTGAATGCGTGCGACACCACGCCGAGCTCCATGCGGAAACAATCGGCAAGATCCAGGTCGCGGCCGCGCAGCAGCAATTCCTGCGTGACCGCTATCATCAGCGGCGATCGCCCGCGCAGGATCTCAAGTGTGCGCGCGGCCCAGTCGGCATAGGCCGGGTCGGATTCGGCGGCCAGGCTCTCGAGCAGGCCGGCCACGCTGGCGTCTGCCCGGAAATGCCGCAGCACGGCAGGCAGCACTGACTGCAGCGGCGCCGCGGGCGCGCTGGCGACAGGCGTTGCCTGCAGCGCGGCGCGCAGGTCCGCCAGCACGTTGCCTGTCCGGTTGATGGCTGCCAGCGTCTGCTCGAAGTGCTCCAGGCTTGCGGCAGGCACGGCGATGTCGGCCAGCTTGCACAGCAGCGTATCGGCAGCGCCAAGCGTCACGCCCGTCAGCCCGACATAGAGCGCCAGCGCCGGCGGCAGCTTCGACAAGAAATGGCTCGCGCCCACATCGGGCACCAGGCCGATGCCGGTCTCCGGCATGGCCACGCGCGAGCGCTCGGTGACCACGCGCAGGTGCGCGGCCTGCGCCAGGCCCATGCCGCCGCCCATGACAATGCCGTCCATCAGCGCCACGACCGGCTTGGGGTAGCAGTGCAGGCGATAGTCGAGCTGGTACTCGTGCACGAAGAACTGGCGATGCAGCGCCGTACCCGCGTGGAAGCTGTCGTACAGCGCGCGGATGTCGCCGCCGGCGCAGAACGCCTTGGGGCCCGCGCCGCGCAGCACCACCGCAGCGATGTCGTCGCGCGCGGCCCAGGCGGCAAGCTGCGCATCGAGCAGGCCGATCATCGGGTAGGACAAGGCGTTCAGCTGGCGCGGCCGGTTGAGCGTGATCAGGCCGATGCCGTTGATCTCGACGAAGCACACCTCGTCTTCGGCGCTCGGCGCGGCTGCGGGGCGTTCCTGGGCGGCATCGTTCGGGTTCAGGCGCATGGCGCGGCTCCTAGGCATTGCGCCATTGCGGCGCACGTTTTTGCAGGAAGGCGTTGACGCCTTCGCGCTGGTCCTCGTCGTCGAACAGGTCGACAAAGCGCTCGCGCTCCAGCGCCAGCGCCGGGCCGCGCGGCACGCCCTGGCGCGCCAGGTGCACCAGCTGCTTGCTGTAGGCAGCCGCGCGCGGGCTCACATTGCTGGCGCGCTCGGCCAGCCGCAGCGCCGCGTCCAGCGCCTGGCCCGTGGGCACCATCTCTTCCACCAGCCCGATGCGCAGCGCGGTGGCGGCATCGATGCGCTCGTTGGCCAGGATCATGCGCTTGGCCCAGCCCTCGCCCACCAGGCAGGGCAGGGTTTGCGTGCCGCAGCCACACGGCAGCAGGCCGACGCCGGCTTCCGGCAGCGCCATCTGGGCCTGTTCCTCGGCAATGCGCACGTCGCAGGCCAGCGCGCATTCCAGCCCGCCGCCCATGGCATAGCCGTTGATCGCCGCGATCACCAGGGGGCGTGCGTTTTGCAGCGCCTCAAAGGCGGCACCGAAGCGTTGCGCCATCAGCCGCGCATGGGCGCGATCGCCGTCGGCAAAGCCATTGAGGTCGGCGCCGGCGCTGAAGAAGCGGCTGCCGTCGCCGGTGATCACGATGGCGCGCACGCGCGTGTCCGCATTCAGCGTGGCCACCAGTTGCTGCAACTGTGCCAGCCCCTCGGCGTTGAACGCATTGGCGGGCGGGCGCTTGAGGGTGAGGCGGGCGATATGTCCGTCGATGACGTGCTCGATCATGCTTGCCGCTCCTCTTGGGCCAGGTACTGGCGGATCACGCCCGAGAAGTCGAGCTGTCCGTCGCCGGCCTGGCTCACCGCCTGGTAGATCTGCTGGGCCAGTGCCCCGAGGAACAGCGGTTGCCGCACGCTGCGAGCGGCATCCGTGGCCAGGCCCAGGTCCTTGAGCATCAGGTCCGCGCCAAAGCCGCCGCTGTAGCCGCGCGAGGCCGGCGCGGTCTCGATCACGCCCGGGTAGGGGTTGCAGGTGTCGGCGGCCCAGCAGCGGCCGGTGGAGGTGTTGACGATCCCGGCCAGCACGCCGGCGTCGATGCCCAGCTTGACGCCGAGCGCCATCGCTTCCGACACGCCGATCATGGAAATGCCGAGGATCAGGTTGTTGCAGATCTTGGCGACCTGTCCGGTGCCGGTGTCGCCGCAATGGACGATGTTGCGGCCCATGCCGGACAGCACAGGTTTCAGTTGTTCGAACAGGGTTGGTTCGGCGCCGACCATGAACGTCAGCGTACCGGCCCGCGCGCCGCCGGTGCCGCCGGAGACGGGGGCGTCGGCGATCGGGTTGCCTTGCTGCTTGGCCTCGACGGCCAGTGCGCGGATGGTGGCCGGGTCGATGGTGCTGGAGTCCACTAGCGGTACGCCGGGCCGTACGCCGGCAAGGACGCCTTCCGGGCCGAGGTAGGTGGCGCGGACGTGAGCGGCGGCCGGCAGCATGGTGATGACGAAGTCGGCTTCGGCGGTGGCCTTGCGGGCGGAGGGGGCTACGGCTGCGCCGTCGGCTTGCAGGGCTGACAGGGCGGTGGGGTTGAGGTCGAAGACGGTCAGGGTGTGGCCTGCCTTGAGCAGGTTGCGGGCCATGGGGGCGCCCATGTTGCCTAGGCCGATGAAGGCTATGTGCATGTTGGGTCCTTACTCTTGGTGTTTGGTGGTTGTGGCGACTGGAACTGCTTAACTGAAACTGCTGAACTTCAACTGCAGTTTCACCACCCCTGCGGGGCGGCGACCTACTTTCTTGTCTTGCCAAGAAAGTAGGCAAAGAAGGCGCGCCGGATGGGGCGACTACCCCTCGGGCTTCGACGAAAAGAGCGGCCGGGACCCAAACTCGCATCGCCTTAAGGCGATACTCAGACATGGGTCCCTCTTTTCCGCTCTTTTCGCCGAATCCCGAGGCGCCCCATACGGCCTAGGTAAACCTTGGCGGCTCGCTTCGCATCGCGCATGGCTACACCAAATCGGTGCTCTGACTCTCCTGCTGGTTGGCTCCCCTCTCCCACTTGTGGGAGAGGGGCCGGGGGAGAGGGCGGGCGCTGGCCGAAGCCGATGCTTGCCAATCAGCGCAGGCTGATCGTCGTATTCACCCCGTCATTTACCGTTGCGTCGTCAAACCACCTTGCCGTGACGGTCTTCGTCTGCGTGTAGAACTGCACCACTTGCTTGCCATAGGGGCCGAGGTCGCCGAGCTTGGAGCCGCGTGAGCCGGTAAAGCTGAAGTAGGGCACGGGTACCGGGATGGGGATGTTGATGCCGACCTGGCCGACGTCGATCTCGCTCTGGAACTTGCGGGCGGCCGCGCCGCTTTGCGTGAATACGCCGGTGCCGTTGCCGAAGGGGTTGCGGTTGACCAGGGCGATGGCTTCGTCCAGCGTGTCGACGCCGATCACTACCAGCACCGGGCCGAAGATCTCCTGCGTGTAGATGGACATCTCGGTGGTGACATCGGCAAACACGGTCGGGCCGATGAAATTGCCTTCGGGGTAGCCGGCTACCTGCACGTTGCGGCCATCGAGCGCCAGCGTGGCGCCTTCGCGTTCGCCGGCTTCGATCAGGCCGAGCACGCGCTGCTTGGCGGCGATGGATACTACCGGGCATACGTCGGTGCCAGGCTCGTTGCCGGCGCCGACCTTGAGCGTGGCGGCCTTTTCCACCAGTTCGGGCAGCCATTCGCGCGCGGCGCCCACCAGCACGGCTACCGACGTCGCCATGCAGCGCTGGCCGGCCGCGCCGAAGGCTGCGCCGGCCAGCGCGTTGAGCGTGTGCTCGCGGTGCGCGTCGGGCAGCACCACGGCGTGGTTCTTGGCGCCCATCATCGATTGCACGCGCTTGCCGTGCGCGCCGGCGAGGTTGTAGACATGGGTGCCCACGGCGGTGGAGCCGACGAAGGAAACCGCCTTGATGTCCGGGTGCGTGCACAGCGCGTCCACCACCTCGCGCGCGCCATGGACCACGTTGAGCACGCCGGCGGGCACGCCGGCCTCGATGGCCAGCTTGACCAGTTCCATGGTGGATAGCGGGTCTTGCTCCGATGGCTTGAGCACGAAGGTGTTGCCGCACACGATCGCCATGGGGAACATCCACAGCGGGATCATGGCCGGGAAGTTGAACGGCGTGATGCCGGCGCACACGCCAATCGGCTGCTGCAGGGTGTATGTGTCGACAGTGGCGGCCACGTTCTCGGCAAAGCCGCCTTGCTGCAGGGTGCCGATCGAGCACGCGTGTTCCACGACCTCAAGCCCCCGGAAGATGTCGCCTTCGGCGTCGGCCAGGGTCTTGCCTTGCTCGGCGGTGAGGATGGCGGCGATGCGCTTGCTGTGCTCGCGGATCAGCGCCTGGTACTTGAGCATGATGCGCAGGCGCGCGCCCAGCGGCGTGTGGCGCCACGTGGCAAAGGCGCGGTGCGCGGCGCCCACGGCGGCATTGACCTCGGCCGCGGTGGCCAGCGGCACCTGCGCCAGCACCTGCTGGGTGGCCGGATTGACCACGGGGCGGAATTCGGTGGCAGCGGACTCCACCCACTCGCCGTTGATCAACAGCTTGACGGTGGGCACGGCGGCGTTGGGGTTCTGGGCACTCATGGGGTGGTCTCCGTCGGTTCTAAGTGTGGGTGGTGCAAGACAGGAAGGTGTTCGGGCAAGTGGTCAGGCAAGTCGTCGGGCAAGCAGCTCAAAGGGTGCGGGCGATCAGCATGCGCTGGATCTCGCTGGTGCCTTCGTAGATCTGCGTAATGCGGGCGTCGCGGTAATGGCGCTCGACCGGGTAGTCTTCCAGGTAGCCGTAGCCGCCATGGATCTGCAGCGCCTTGGAGCACACGCGCTCGGCCAGCTCGGAGGCATAGAGCTTGGCCTGCGAGGCTTCCGACAGGCAGGGCTGGCCGGCCGTGCGCATGTGCGCGGCGCGGTGCACCAGCAGGCGTGCCGCGTTGAGCTCGGTGGCCATGTCCGCCAGCATGTTGGCAATGGGCGCATGCTCGCGCAGCGGGCGGCCAAACTGCACGCGCTCGGCAGCGTAGCGGCAGGCGGCCTCAAAGGCCGAGCGGGCGATGCCGAGTGCCTGCGCGGCAATGCCGATGCGCCCGCCCTCCAGGTTTGACAGGGCAATGCGCAGTCCCTCGCCGGGTTCGCCGAGCAGCGCGTCGTGCGGCACGTGGCAGTCGTCCAGCGTGATGGCGCAGGTGTCGGAGGCGCGGATGCCCATCTTGCGCTCGGGCGTGTGCACCGAGAAGCCGGGCGTATCGGTGGGCACCACGAAGGCCGACAGGCCGCGCTTGCCTTGTGCCGGCTCGGTGGCGGCAAACACGATGGCCACGCCTGCGCGCTGGCCGTTGGTGACGAACTGCTTGCTGCCGGACAGCACCCAGCCATTGTCCGTGGCGCGCGCCCGGGTGCGCAGGTTGTGCGCTTCCGAGCCGGCCTGCGGCTCGGTCAGGCAGAACGCGCCGATGATTTCGCCGCTGGCCAGGCGCGGCAGGTAGCGCTCTTTTTGCGCCTGCGTGCCGTAGTGCAGGATCGGGCCGCAGCCCACCGAGTTGTGCACACTCATCAGGGTGGCGCAGGCGGCGCAGCCTGCGGCGATTTCCTCGATGGCCAGCGCGTAGGCGATGTAGTCGGTATATGTGCCGCCCCATTCCTCCGGCACGATCATGCCGAGCAGCCCGAGCGCGCCCATCTCCGCCACCACCTCCGGCGGCAACTGGCCGGCACGGTCCCACTCGGCGGCGCAGGGCGCCAGGCGCTCGCTGGCGAAGGCGCGAGCGGTGTCGCGGATCATGGCTTGCTGTTCGCTGAATTCGTGGTGCATGGCGGCTCGGGTTGGGCCGGGATTGGCGTGGGGGCACGCGATCCGGGTGAGGCTGGCGGTCTGGTGGCCCGCACTGGGCGGGAGTGTTGGCAGCAAGTGTAGGAAGACAGGCGAGGCGCTCCTATGCCAGAATCCGCCAACCTTGCTGAACTCGTTTGCCACTGCTGGCAAGCCTGGGCCAGCAAGCCATCCGTTCCAGATCCTTGCCTTTCCATGGAAAAACACAGTGTCGCCATTTGCTTCGTGCATCACGCCATCACGGGCTTGCGCGCGCGCGGCATCGCGCCGGAGCCGGTGCTGCAGGCGGCGGGCATCGTGCCCGCGCTGCTGGCGGTGCCGCAGGCGCGTGTGTCAGCGGCAAGCTATAGCGCGCTGTGGATGGAGGTGGCCGCCGCGCTGGACGATGAATTCTTTGGCCAGGACTCGCGCCGCATGAAGTGCGGCAGCTTTGCCATGCTGTGCCACGCCATCGTGGGCAGCAAGACGCTGGCGCAGGGGCTGGAGAGGGTGGTGCGTTACTTCGGCTTGCTGCTGGACGATATCGGCGTGCGGCTGGAGCGCGAAGGCGTGGGCGGTGAGCCGGGCGCCGGCAAGCGCGCACGGGCTGCGCTGGTGCTCACGGCCACCTCAAGCCAGCCGCCGAGCGTGTTCGCGCAGGAGACCATGCTGATCATGCTGCACGGGCTGATGAGCTGGCTGCTGCGCCGGCGGGTGCCCGTGCTGCTGGCGGCGTTCAGCTATCCGGAGCCGGCCTATAGCGCCGAGTACCGCCTGATGTACTCGCGCCACCTGGCGTTCGGCCAGCCGGCCACGGCGCTGGTGTTCGACGCGGCCTGGCTGGACCAGCCGGTGCACCAGGACGAGCGCAGCCTCAAGGCCTTCCTGCGCGACGCACCGCACAACGTGGTGGTGAAATACACCGACCGCACCAGCATCATGGCGCGCGTGCGGCGCCAGTTGCGCTCGCAGCCGCCGGAGCAGTGGCCCACCTTCGACCGCCTGGCGCACGACGTGCACATGTCGTCATCGTCGCTACGGCGCCGGCTGATGGAGGAGGGCGGGACCTACCAGCAACTGAAGGATGAGATGCGGCGCGACCTGGCCATCGAAGCGCTGAGCCATTCCAGCCGTCCGCTGGCGGAAATCGCGGCCGAGCTTGGCTTTGCCGAGCCGGGTGCGTTCCATCGCGCGTTCCGGCGCTGGACGGGGCTGCGGCCCGGGGCGTACCGGGGCACGCCGTTGCAGGCTTAGAGCGTCAGTGCCTAGTGACCAGTTCGGAGGGCGCGCTGGCTGCTGCCGGGGCAGGCACATGCGCCAGCATGCGGTTGCGTCCCGATAGCTTGGCCATGTAGAGCGCCGTATCGGCGCGCGCGGTGAGCTGCGCCAGGCTCTCGCCGGGGTGCCACCGGGCATAGCCGCCGCTGACCGTGTAGTGCACGGTGCCGAACGGGCCACTGACTCGGCTACCTTCGGCCAGCAGGCGGATGCGCTCGGCGGCAGGGCGGGCCGCTTCCAGCGAACTGGCGGGCAGCAGCACGACGAATTCCTCGCCGCCCATGCGGCCGATGCTGTCAGGCGCGCGCAGGCTGGCGGCGGCCAGGCGCGCGAACTCCACCAGCACGGCGTCGCCCGCGGCATGGCCGAAGGTGTCGTTGACCGCCTTGAAGTGGTCGATGTCGATGATCAGCAGCACGGGCGGAGGGCCGCCGCGCCCGGCGCGCGCCAGCTCGCGCGCGGCCTCGTTCTCGAACGCCTTGCGCGACATCACGCCGGTCAGGAAATCCGTGTTGGCCACGGCCTCGAGCTGGCGCACCATGGCGTCGTGGATCATCAGCACGGCGCCCATGGTGAGGCCCGGCATGGCCAGCGCGCCGAGCACCAGGAAGGCGGCATTCAATCCGGGCGTGCTCGTCGTGGCAGGGTGGTCCATGACCGAGAGCGCGGACAGCACGCCCCGCAATGCATGCGCCGCGGACAGGAAGAAGGCGAACCCGGCGGTGGTCAGATAATGGCTGGCCGGGCGAGCGCGCGGGCGGTAGCGCACCAGCACGTACCCTGCGCAGGCGCAGAATGTGGCGTGGAATGCCGAGACGATGACCACGCGGGTATTGAAATCATTGAATACATAGCGCCACGTCACGACGCCGGCCACCACGGCGAGGGTGCCGGCGATCATCGCGCGCCAGGGTGGCTGCCGCCCGCAGAAGCGGGCGATGCCCGCATGAAACAATGCCAGCCCCCAAGCCAGCGCGCCGTTGGCCACCACGATCGATAGCGCATCCGGGATCCTGTCGCGCAGTGTAATCAGCAGCAGCGCGACCATGGCCGTCAGGTTGGCTTGCCACCACAGCGTCACGCCCGGCTGGCCGCAGCGCCGCAGCGACCAGACGATCGCCAGCATCATGACGCTAAGGAGCGTCGTAACGGCTAGCAGGGCGAACGGGTCGGACATCTGCAAATTTCCTCCGGTGCAGTGGGTGGGCGTGATGAGGCTTGGTGAGGCGGGTAGTCTCGCCGGGCCTGGCGGCGAAGCTCGCGAGAATACCTCAATGGCGTTGTCCCCATTCACCTACGCACGTGGGGTGTCGGACAACCGCCTGCGGGAGGCCGGTGCGAGAGGACGCGCCGGGGCCGGACGGCTAGAATGCGGGGCGGAACGCTTTGATCGGCAGGGCGCATCAATGCCTGCCTGATCCCTTCATCACTGCCCTAGCCTGGAACACAATGCAACCGATCAGATTTGACCTCGGCGACCTGCAGGCGATGGTGGCCGTGGTGGAGCAAGGCGGCTTCCGCGCTGCCGCCGAGGCTCTCAGCCTGTCGCAGCCGGCCCTGTCGCGTCGTATCGACAAACTGGAGCAGGCGCTCAATGTCAGGCTGTTCGAGCGCACCACGCGCCGCGTCACCCTGACCGTGGTGGGCCGGGAGTTTGTCGGTAAGGCGCGCGCGCTGCTGGCGGAAGTGGAATCTTCCCTGATGGGCATCGGCGACGCGGCCGCGACGCGCTCAGGCGAGGTGACGGTTGCCTGCGTGCCGTCGGCGGCGCATTACTTCCTGCCGGCGGTGATCGCGCGTTTTCATGCGCAATTCCCCAACGTCCGCGTCAAGATGGTGGACGAAGGCGCCAACGTCGTCTTGCACAGCGTGGCCAGCGGCGAGGCGGACTTTGGCCTGAACTTCATCGGCACGCAGGAGGCCGACCTGCTGTTCGAGCCCTTGCTGCGCGATCCTTTCGTGCTGGCTTGCCGACACGACCATCCGCTGGCCCGGCGCCGCTCGGTGAAATGGGCTGAACTTGGCGCCCACACGCTGGTAGCGTTAGCCAAGTCGAGCGGCAACCGGCTGATGCTGGATCTTGCCCTGGCCGAGCTGCCGCTGCGGCCGGCCGCCTTCTACGAAGTGCGCCATGTCAGCAGCGTGCTCGCGCTGGTGGAGGCCGGGCTGGGGGTAGCGGCCGTGCCGCGCCTGGCGCTGCCCGGTGGCGAGCGCGCCACGCTGGTCGCGGTCCCCCTGCGCGATCCTGCCGTGTCCCGCACGCTGGGCATCCTGCGCCGCCGTGGGCGTACGTTGCCGGCGCATGCGCAAGCGCTGTACGACATGGTCGGGCAGGCGGTGGCACGGCGTGGCCGGAGCGCGGCCACATCGGCGCAAGGCGGGGGCGGCAGCGCCGGTATTGATGCGTAAAACCGATCAAATCCAAGAAACATTGCATTATCGCCGTGCGCGGTGCTTGCATAGAATGGTCGGCCTGCGCCGCGGAGACTGAAGCGGGCAGGCCGATTTCCATTTCAATGCCCACAGAGAGCGCATATGACCACGCCGACCATGCTGACCATTGCCGTGCCGTCCCCCGTCAAGGCAGCCCGCAAGCCTGCTTCCCCTTCCCATCTCCCTCGGCAACACAAGCAGCCATGGCTGGCGCTCATGCTGGCCGGCGTGGCCAGCATGGCGCTGGCCGCCGGCAATGCGCTGGCCGACGAGGTCAAGGTCATGAATTCGGGCGGCTTTACCGCGGCCTACAAGGCGCTCGGCCCGGGCTTCGAGAAGGCCACCGGCAATACGCTGTCCACCGCATGGGGCCCCTCGATGGGCAAGTCGCCCGAGGCCATTCCCAACCGGCTCGCGCGCGGCGAGCATGCCGACGTGGTGATCATGGTGGCCTATGCGCTGGATGACCTGATCAAGCAAGGCAAGGTGCTGCCGGACAGCCGGGTCGACCTGGCCGATTCGCGCATCGGCCTGTCGGTGCGCGAGGGCGCGCCCAAGCCGGATATCAGCACCGTCGACGCATTCCGCAAGACCCTGCTGGATGCCAGGTCCATCGCCTACTCGGACAGCGCCAGCGGCGTGTATGTCGAGACGGAGATGTTCAGGAAGCTAGGCATCGAGGCGCAGGTCAAGGGCCGAGCCCACAAGATCGAGAAGACGCCGGTTGGCAGCGTGGTGGCGCAGGGCGAATACCAGATCGGGCTGCAGCAGGTCAGCGAGCTGCTGCCGGTCAAGGGTGCCAGCTTTGTTGGCAAGATTCCCGAGCCTTTGCAGAAAATCACGACATTTGCCGCCGGCGTACCGGTGGGGGCGGAGCATCCTGAGGCCGGGCGCGCGTTGATTCGCTATCTGGCTTCGCCCGCGGCGCGGGGCGAGATCGAGCGCAGCGGCATGGATCCGGTCGTTGGGGATACGCGGAGGCAGTGAGTGTGAGAGGCAGGGCGGGCGTTGGTTGCGCGTTCGCCCTGGCGCTTGCCCTGGCAATCCGGAACGGCGGCGAAGCGGCGCCGGCGGGGCTGCTCCGGCGCGAGGAGACTTCATCCTGAAACGGGTTCTTGGCGCGCCGTGCAACCGGATTCAAAACAATCCGTCTGGATGGTATGATCCGGGCCCATGACACAAGCACACCGCCGAAAGAAGCAGCCCGACGTGCTGCGCCCGCAGCTATTGCACGCTGCGGCGCAGCTCGCCCTCGAATCCGGCCTGCGCGCCGTGACGCTGGATGCGGTGGCGGCGCGTGCCGGCGTCAGCAAGGGTGGGTTGCAGCATCATTTCCGCAATAAGCAAGCGCTGCTGGACGCGCTCTTCGACGATGCGGTTGAGACCTTCAACACCGATGTGGCCGCTGCGATCGCCAGCGACACGCAGGCCGAGGGCCGCGCGGCGCGGGCCTATATGCGGGCGACGTTGCAGGAAGAGCGGAAAGAGGACGCCGCCAGCTATCTGCATCTGCTGCTGGCGCTGATGCTGACCGATGCCGATACACGCGATCGCTGGGCACCACGCATTGCCGAAATCGCGCGCCCCGATCCGCTGCCCGCGGCGGAGGCGGCGAGGCTGATGATTTGCCGCCTGGCTGCTGACGGGCTGTGGCTCGCCGACCTGCTGGGCAGCCAGTCGATGGAACCCGGGCTGAGGGTCGAGGTCCTGCGCCAGCTGGACCAGATGACGCGGTGCCAGCCGCAATGAACGCACGATCGAACGCTCAATTGAGTACCTCACTGAATACCCAACTGAATACCCAGCCAAGCGCTCAATTTGGCCCCTGGCAGGACGCCGGCGCGCCCACGCCGGCCACGCCGGGCGCCGACGCGAATTTGCACCGGGCCATCGACGCGGCCCGAGACGCCCTGCTGAGCCACCAGCATCGCGACGGCCACTGGTGCTTCGAGCTCGAGTCAGATGCCACCATTACTGCGGAGTACATCCTGATGATGCACTTCGTGGACGAAATCGACGCCGATTTGCAGGCGGCGATGGCGGTCTACCTGCGAAGCATCCAGAGGCAAGACCGTCATGGTGGCTGGGACCAGTACCACGGCGGCGCGCTCGACGTGTCATGCAGCGTCAAGGCCTATTTCGCGCTGAAGGCGGCCGGCGACGACCCGGATGCCCCGCACATGGCCCAGGCTCGCCGCGCCATCCTGGCGCAGGGCGGGGCCGCCAAGGCCAATGTTTTCACCCGCATCCTCCTGGCCACATTCGGTCAGGTGCCTTGGCGCGCCACGCCCTTCGTACCGGTCGAGCTCATCCTGTTCCCGCGCTGGGCGCCGGTGCATCTGGACAAGATGGCCTACTGGGCGCGCTCCACGCTGGTGCCGCTGACGGTGCTGTGTTCGTTGCGGGCCAAGGCCATCAATCCGCACCGTGTCGGGGTCAGCGAGCTGTTCGTCACGCCGCCCGAGCACGAGCGGCACTATTTCTCCCGCGAGGGCCTGATGCGCAAGGCCTTTCTGGTGGCCGACAAGTTGGCACGCACGATCGAGCCGTGGATTCCCGCCGCGGTGCGCCGGCGGGCCATCGCCCGGGCGCAAGCCTGGTGCGTGGAGCGCATGAACGGCGAGGATGGCCTGGGCGGGATCTTTCCGCCGATGGTGTACTGGTACGAGATGATGACGCTGCTTGGCGTGCCAAAGACCGATCCGGCACGCGTTACCTGCCTGGCCGCGATCCGCAAGCTCGTGGTGCGCCGCGCCGACGGCTCGGCCTATTGCCAGCCCTGTCTGTCACCGGTGTGGGATACCGCCTGGAGCATCATGGCCTTGCAGCACGCCGGCACCGACGCGTGCACGCAGCAGGCGGTGCAGCGCGCCTACGACTGGCTGGAAGCGCGGCAGGTGCGAGACCTGCGCGGCGATTGGGGCAAGCACGTGCCGGCCTCCGTGCAGCCCGGCGGCTGGGCGTTCCAGTACGCCAATGCCCATTACCCGGACATCGACGACAGCGCCGTGGTAGCCGCCATGCTGGCCGTGCACGCGCGCCGGATCGGCCAGCCCGAGCGCTACCAGGACGCGGTCGCGAGCGCCGTGAAATGGATGGTAGGCCTGCAATCGCGCAATGGCGGCTTTGGCGCCTTCGATGCCAATTGCGATCGCGATTACCTGAACCGCATCCCCTTCGCCGACCACGGCGCCCTGCTGGATCCGCCCACCGAGGACGTTTCCGGGCGTGTGCTGCTATGCATCGGCCTGAGCGGAAACCGCGAAGCGCACGCCGACGCCGTCGAGCGCTGCGTGGCCTATCTGCGCCGCACGCAACGCGCCGACGGCGCCTGGTGGGGACGCTGGGGCAGCAACTATATCTATGGCACCTGGAGCGTGCTGGCGGGCCTGGCGCTGGTGGGCGAGGACGTGCGCCAGCCCTATATCCGCAAGGCAGTCGACTGGCTGCTACGCTGCCAGCACGCCGACGGTGGATGGGGCGAGACCAACGATAGCTACTTCGATGGCTCGCTGGCCGGCACCAATGGGGGCGAGAGCACGCCCAACAGCACCGCCTGGGCGTTGCTGGCCCTCTTCGCCGTGGGCGAGGTGGATACGCCCGCAGTGCGCAGGGGCATTGCTTACCTGCTGGACTGCCAGGCTGGCAGCGGCCTTTGGCAGCATCCGTCGCACAATGCGCCGGGCTTCCCCCGCATCTACTACCTGAAGTACCACGGCTACACCGCCTACTTCCCGCTATGGGCGCTGACGCGCTACCGTCAGCTGGCAAGGCGCCCGGCGGCGAAGTAGGCGCCGAGGTGCCCGGAGGTGCCCCGAGGCGCCCCATACGGCCCCGCGGTCAGTCGCGCATCGCCGGCATGGCGTTGCCAGTCAGCAGTACCGCCGCTTGCTCGCCATACGCCACCACGTAACCGCCGTTGGAGGCTTGCCATGCCTGGGCGCCTTGCCGGTCGGCGAACCAGAGTTGCTGGTAGTCGCCGAACTGTCCAAGGTCGAGGCGGTAGCGGTCCAGTACCCTGGCGGGCCGGCCGTCGATGTCGCGTTTGCATGCGGACCAGCTGGCGTAGCCCAGTTCGGCCGCCAGCAGTTGCAGGCAATGCTTGAGCTGCAGGGTGTGGCGCAGCCGGTAGAGTTCCGCGACGCTTTGCGTGCGTACCTGCGCGCGGTGGATGCGCCGGATTACCGGTAGCGCCTGCATGGCTTGTTCGGCGTGGAGCTGGCGCAGCAGCCTGCGTGCATGGCGGCGCAGGAAGTCGCTATTGGGGGCGCGAGCTGGTGTGTTGAGCGTTGTGAGCCACATGTCATGTCCTTTGCAATGCCGTTTCCCGCGGCGGCAAAAAAGGTCAACGGTGTGGTTCTTGCAACGAACTGGCGGTGCCGGGCTGGATCGCTCGGCGCCGTACGGTACGGGCAGGCAGGTGCGCTGGCTTTTGCGGGAGCGGGCGCCCTGCCAGCGCCCGGGCGAGATTATATGCCAACGGCGGGTGCGCTTGGCAAGCGTTGCCGCTTTCAGGGTGCGCCTGCCCTTTGGCCGGATGCCAGCCCACCAGCCCACCAGCCTGCTAGGCTGCCTGCGCCTCGATCTCGGCCGTTAGTCCGAGTTCCTCCACCAGCCGCGCCGCCAGCGCTGCCGCCTGGTTGCGCACGTCGATGATGGTGCCGGATTCCCACAGCGCCCCGCGCAGCGGCGCGCCCAGTGCGCTGAGGCCCGGCACGAGGCGGCCGCCGCGATCGAATACGCGGCCGTGCGCGTCGCCGTCCAGGCCGGAGCCGGCTGCCGCTTGCCGGACCAGGCCGCGCGCCAGCAGGCTGCGCACCAGCGGCCGGGTGTTGCCGGCGTGCCAGCCGTATTCCGCGCCGGTGCAGTTGATGGCGGCGTCCACCGTGGCCGGGGCTTGCAGTTCGCGGGAGAGGTGCAGAGCCACCCGGA
Organism: Cupriavidus sp. GW823-FHT07A04; assembly: GCF_058794615.1. Lineage (NCBI taxonomy): Bacteria > Pseudomonadati > Pseudomonadota > Betaproteobacteria > Burkholderiales > Burkholderiaceae > Cupriavidus > Cupriavidus sp. GW823-FHT07A04. The sequence goes on along the minus strand of NZ_JBXAHA010000002.1, from coordinate 205,085 downwards.
CGTGTTTCTCCGCCTTGCCTGCGGGGCCGCGTTGCCAGCCGTTGGCGTTATTCACTTCATTCTTGCCGGCCACGGCTTCGAGCGCGGTGACGCGGGCGGCGTGCACATGCAGGCGGCCCTGCGCACGCACTGCCTCGAAGACCGCGTGCGTGGGCGGTGCCGCGCGATGCAGCAGGTTGTCCCAGAAGGGGCGCACGTGGCGCAGGAAGCGTTGGCGCTCCGGCACGCTGGCGGCTGCCCACAGCGGGGCGATGTAGGTGCGCAGCGCGGGCGGCACGCTTTGCCAGTCGAGGCCCTGGGTGGCCAGCTTGTCGCGCTGGTGGCGCACCCAGCGGACCACGCTGCGGGCGGTGGGCGCGGCCAGCGCTTCGGGCCCGGCAGCGGCGAGGAAGTCGTCGCAGGGGCCGGCGTTGTGGCGCAGCCAGGGCACCAGCGCGCGCCGCGAGAACGCGTGGTAGGTGCCGGTGAAACCGAGCCGCTCCAGCGTGGCAACCACGTCGAGCATGGTCAGGCTGGTGCCGATCAAGGCGATATCGCGCGCGCTTGCGAGCCGGGCCAGTGCATCGGGTTGCCAGGGATCCGGGATGTAGCGGCCGTCGGTTTCCAGTGTGTCGTCTTGTGCCAGCGCTGGCCGTGCCTGCTGCACGCCGGTGGCCAGAACGATGTGGTCGGCGTCCCATGCGCGGCCGTCGGCGCCGCGCACGCGGTGCGGCACGCCGATGGTCACGTCGGTGATTTCCGTGCGTACATGCTCCAGCGTGACGCGTCCGGCGGCCCCGGCCAGGGCGCGCGCCAGGGTGTCTCGCAGGTAGTCGCCATAGACGCTGCGCGGGGCGAAGGCATTGTCGGCCTCGGCTGCGCTGGCATGCCCGTGGCGCACCAGCCATTGCGAGAAGTCCTCCAGCGCTTCGGGATAAAGACTGAAGTTCAGCGCGGGCCCGTTCAGGTAGTGGGCCGGGTCCTGCGTGCTGTAGGCCAGGCCGCGCCCCGGCTCGGCGCGCGGCTCGAACAGGTGGATGGCAAGCGGGGCGCTGCTGTCGCGCAGCAGGCGGATGGCGCTCAGGGTGCCGGCCATGCCGCCGCCGACGATGGCGATGCGGCGCGGCTGGGAATCGGGTCGGGTCATGATGGCCTCAGGCTTGGGTGCCGGGCGGTGTGGCTGCCGCGGCGTGGGTTGCGATGTCGGCCGCCGCGTGCAGGGCCTGCGCGCCGGCGCCGGCCAGGATCGCGTCGTTCTGCGGCGTGTGGATGCGGCTGCAGAGCACGTTACGGTAGTGGCGCTCAAGCGGGTTGCCGCGCGACAGGGCGGGGTTGCCGGCGTGCCTGAGCGCGAGCTCGACGGCGGCGATGGCGTTGTCGGTCACGTTGAGCTTGAGCAGGTTGCTGTCGCTGGCGCTGGCCGGTGCGCCGGCATCGGCATCCGCGCTGAAGCGCTCCAGCAGGATGCGGTTGGCCAGCAGCCAGGCGTCGATGCGGCCCACCGCTTCCTGGAAGCGCGGCAAGGTGGCCAGCGGCGCGCCCAGGCTGCCAGGGGCGCGCAGGTTGAGCCATGCCACGAACCAGTCGCGGGCGCTGCGCGCCACGGCGTCATAAAGCGTGCCGAGCAGGGTCGACGTCCACACGGCCCAGGCCGGGTCGTAGCGCTCGCCCCAGGCGGCGGGCAGGCGCAGGTCGACCGCGTAGGCGGCGGGCAGCGGCGTGTTGTCGAAGACCACGTCGTGGCTGCCGGTGGCGCGCATGCCGAGGTGGTCCCAGGTGGGCACCACGGTGATGCCGGGCGCATCGCGCGGCACCAGGAACACGCCGGTGCGCGGGACCGGCTCATCGGTGCGTCCCCATACGGCCAGCCAGCTCAGGGCCGGGATGCCGGTGGAGTAGATCTTGTGGCCGGACAAGCGCCAGCCATCGCCGTGCCGGCGCGCCACCGTGGCCGGCAGGCCGCCGCGCGCGGGAGACCCCAGCTCGGGCTCCACGCGCAGCGAGTTGATCAGCGCGCCTTGCTCCACCGCGCTGCGCTGCACCTGCTCCCGCACGGGCGCCGGCCATTGCGTGTCCTGCGCCAGGTTGCGGTGGCCAAGGATCTGCATCACCAGCACCAGCGCGGTAGACGGATCTCCGGCGGCAACGTGATGGACGATGCGGCGGACGTCGGCGAGTCCCGCCCCGGCACCGCCAAGCGCGCGCGGCACGGTCAGCGCGAGCAGGCCGAGCTGGTGGAGCTCGGCGATGTTCTCGAAGGCGAAGCTGCCATCGCGGTCATGGGCGGCGGCACGCGCGGCAAAGCGTTCGGACAAGGCACGCAGTGCTTCGTCGGAGGCAAGCGTGCGGGCCGCGTCGGGCAGTGGCGTGGCCGGCTCGGCTGAGGCAAAGCCGTTCTCGCGATGCCACTGGGAAATCCGCTGCCGGCTGGTGGTGCCGGTGGACTGCAAGCTCATGGTTGCTCCTGTCGTGTGCTTGTGCTGTTTTGTCTTTGGTGTTGCTTGGCGGGGGCTTAGTGGCAAATCAGCCCGCTCTCCACCAGCATCATGTTGAAAGCGGCGTCGCCGGCGGCCGCGTCGCGCAGCCGTGCAAGGCGCCCGTCGCGCTGCCAGCGCGCCAGCCATTGCGCCAGGTAGCGGGCGGATTGCGCGTCCGGCTGGCGCAGCGCCAACGCCGCGCCCTCGCCGTCGAGCACCAGCGGCGCCGCGGTAAAGAAACGCCACTCGGGCAAGCGCATCACCCGGGCGACCAGCGTGGCGTCTTCCGCCACCGCCGCGCACTCGCCGCGGCGGAACGCCAGCAGTGCCTGCAGCGCGGAGGGATAGCTGCGCAGCACGGCGCCGGCGCGCGCCAGCGCGGGTTGGAAGGGGCTGCCCGCGCTCACGCAGGCCGTCTTGCCATTGAGGGCGTCGAGCCGGCTGACCGGCGTGTAGCGCAGCGTCAGCAAGGTGCCGCGCGGCGTGGCCGGTGCCGGCACGGCAGCCGCGCGCGGACGTGCGGCGTCCTGCGGCGCGCCGAAGGCGAGGTCGATATCCGTGTTGGCACCGTTGCCGAAGCTCGCAACGGGCAGATGGCGCAGCCGCACCGGTACGCCCAGCGCGCGGCCGAGCTCGGCGGCCAGTGCGGCCTCGCCCGGGTCGGGCTCCGCGATCAGGGGCCGGCCCGGTGGCGTGGGGCGCGGATAAGCGTGCACGCCCACCACCAGCTCGCCGCGCGTCCGGGCCTGCAGGAGCAGTGGGCCGGGCTCGGCCGGTTGTGCTTGCCAGGGTGCACCCGTGAACAGCCAAAGTGGCATGGCCATGGCACCGGCGGCCAGTGCCATGGTGCCTGCCGCGCGGCGCGCAGCACGCAGCGCTGCCGGCGGGATGCGGGGCAGGGCGCGCGCTGGGTTGCGCCCTTGCACCGCATGCGGGCCCAGCCACCCGGTGCCGTTCAGATGCCAGAGTTCATCGGGCATGGCTTACCATCCCTGGCCCAGCCCCAGCAGGCCCAGGATCTCGCGGCGCAGCCGGATCAGCTCGGGATCGTCGCGGTGGCGCGGGTAGTCGCGATCGATCTTGATTTCCGCCGTGATGCGGGCGGGGCGTTCGCTGAACACGATCACGCGGGTTGCCAGCAGCAGTGCTTCTTCCACGTCGTGGGTGACCAGCAGCGCGGTAAAGCGCGAGCGCTGCCATAGCGAAACCAGTTCGCCCTGCATGCTCAGGCGCGTGAGGGAATCGAGCTTGCCCAGCGGTTCGTCGAGGATCAGCAAGCGTGGCTCGTTGACCAGCGCGCGCGCCAGCGCGGCGCGTTGCGCCATGCCGCCGGACAGCTGGCGCGGATAGGCCCGCGCGAACTCGGTCAGGCCGACGCGCGCCAGCGCATCGTCCACGCGCTCGCGCTGGCTGCCGAGCAAGCCGCGCGCCTCCAGGCCCAGTGCGGCGTTGTCCCAGACGGTGCGCCACGGGTACAGCGTCGGGTCCTGGAACACCACCACCCGGCTCGGGTCCGGCCCGCCGATCGGCACGCCATCCACTGCCAGCGTGCCGCGCCGCGGCGGCTCCAGCCCGGCAACGAGCCGCAGCAGGGTGGACTTGCCGCAGCCGCTGGGGCCGAGCAGGGCCACGAATTCGCCCGGCTCGGCCGTCAGGCTGACGCGGCTGAGCACCGGCAATACCTGGTCGCGCAGCGTGAAATGGTGGCTCACCTGGTCGATCGTCAGGCGCACGCCGTTGCTGGCGCTGTCCCTGCCGGTGGCGGCTTGCGCAGGTTGGGCCTGGGCGGGTTTGTCGAGCACGGCGCTTACCATTTGACCACTCCTTTTTGCCATGCCAGCAGGCGATCCCGTGAGCGGAACAGCAGCGTGATAAGCCCCGAGAAGATGATCGCCATGACCAGCAGCGCGCCGTACATGCTGGCGTAGGCGGCCCAGCCCTGGGCCCATTGCAGATACCAGCCCAGCCCGGACTTGACGCCCAGCATCTCGGCCACCACCAGCACGGAGAACGACGCGCCAAGGCCCATGAACAAGCCAACGAACACGCTGGGCAGCGCCGCGGGCACCGCCACCTTGAGCACCAGGAAGCGCTCCTTGGCGCCGAGCGTGCGCGCCACGTCGTAGTACGCCGGGTCGACCGCCGCCACGCCTGACCAGGTCAGCACCGTGACCGGGAACCAAGTGGCCAGCGCCACCAGGAAGGTCGCGGCGCTGGCGCTGCTGGGAAAGGCGAAGAACACGATCGGCAGCCAGGCCGTGGCCGGCAGCGGGCCCAGCAGGCGCAGCACCGGATGGACCCAGTAGCCCGCGCGGGTCGACCAGCCGATGGACACGCCAGTCAGGAAGCCCGCCAGCGCACCCAGCAGGTAGCCGGTGGCCAGCAGGCGCAACGAATGCGCCACCGCCTCCGCCAGCCGTGCATAGTCTTCGACAAAGACTTCGACAAGCGCCTGCGGCGGCGCGAAGAAGGGGCGCGGCAGCAGCCCGAGCTTGGCGGTCACCACTTCCCAGATGAAGGTCAGCACCGCCAGCACCAGCAGCCATGGCCCTGCGCGGCGCAACGAGGCGCCAATGCCGCCCAGCCGGTGCTGCACGAAGGCCAGCACCAGCAGCACCACGGCAATGCCCGCGAACAGCGAGGCGGTCTCATGGGTCAGCGGCCAATCCTCCGGCTCTGGCCAGAACTTGACGATGGCCGCCACGCTCAGCCAGGCCGCCGCGGCCAGCGCGCCACCCAGCCAGACGCGCGGCACGGCGGGCGCGGGCACGGCCAGGAAATCATCGTGCGCATCCTGCAAGCCATGCGCACCGTGTTGCCCTTCAGCCGAGAACGTTGGCATAGATGCGCTCCGCGAATTTGTTGGAGTCGGTGCCCGGCCGGATGACCGACACCAGCTTGAGCTCGTCCGTGTATTGCGCCAGTTCCTTCTTCAGGTCCGCGCCGACCGGATGGTGGCCGTGGGTGTGGCTCTTGAGCATGGCCACCACATCGGCCTGCGGCACCTTGGCGAACTCGGCAAAATGCCGGGCGGTTTCTTCCGGGTGGGCTACCGTCCAGTCCTGCGCCTGCAGCACGGCGTGCGTGAGCGCGGCGGCGGCCGGCTTGTCCTCGCGCAGCAGGCTGCCGCGAATCCCCAGCACGCAGCAGGAGCGGTTGGCGTATTCATCCGACAGGTTGGTGGCCACCTCGACCAGGCTGCGTTCCTTGCGCAGCAGGTAGGTGCGCGGATCGCCATCGGCGGCGGCCTGGGCCTCGCCCTTTTCCAGCGCGATGCCGAGCAGGTCCGCCGGGTATTGGCGCCACTGCACGTCGCGCACCGGGTCGATGCCGCGCTTGGCCAGCAGGATGGAGAAGAAATTCTTGGCCGGGCTGGCCATGTCGCTGACCGCCACCGTCTTGCCCTTGAGGCTCTTCAGGTCGGTCACGCCGGAATTGCGCAGGGTGAGCAGCCGCATGCAGCCGCCGTGGGTGGCGGCGGTCAGCTTCACGTCAAAACCCTGTTCCAGCGGCTTGAGCCAGCGCAGCGCCATGCCCACGCCCGCATCCGCCTTCTTGGTCGCAATGGCTTCCAGCAACTGGTCGGTGGAGCCGCCGAAGTTGATCAGCTCCACCTCCAGCCCATGGTTGCGGAAGATGCCTTCCTTCACCGCCGCGGCGACCGGCGCCAGGCACACGCCGCTGGCGTTCCAGGCCAGTTTGATCGGCTTGAGCTGCCCCGCGGCGCTGGCCCGGGACGTCCAGACAAAGGGTGCGATGCCGCTGGCCACGGCCAGCGTGCCGGCTGCCTGTAGCCAGCCGCGGCGGTTCAGGGTGGCGGTGCTGCGCGGGTTGTCCGCGGACGCGGGACGGTGGTCGGCCAACGGTTGCTCTGGCTCTTGATGCATGACACTCCTCGTTAGGCGGCGGTATGCCCGATGTGGTGGGATGTGGACGATATGCACCATGCTAAGAACAGGTTCACTGCAATAGAACGAATTTGTTGGCACAAGCTTGCACGCCCAGCGACTAATGCGGCCGCTGCATATGCTTGTACCGAGGCGGTGGCCGATGGCCCGCTGGGTTAAGATCGCCGCTTTCCACTCCGGTCAGATCGATGCAAGCGCAGGCAGTCGCCGCCCCAAGGCGGGTGGATATCGTGGTGTACCCCGGTTTCAAGGCCATGGAGGCGATCGGCCCGATGACGGTGTTCGACTACGCCAATGTGCGGCTGGCCCAGCTCGGGCAGCCACCGGCCTATGCCACGCGGGTGGTGGCGCTGGAGGCCGGCCCGGTGCGCTCGGACACGCTGATGACGCTGGAGGCCACGGCGCGGCTCGATCCCGTGCTGCTGCCGGATATCGCGGTGATCGTCGGCGCGCGCGACATTGAGCGGGCCATGGGAGACGCCGAGGGCATCGTGCCGTGGGCGCGCGCCGTGGCGCCACGCATCGGACGATTGATTGCGCTGTGTTCGGGCACCTTCTTCCTGGCGGCGGCGGGCGTGCTGGACGGGCGCCGCGCCACCACGCACTGGAGCGTGGCCACGCTGCTGCGCCAGCGCTTTCCGGCCGTGGAGGTGGATGCGGATGCCATCTTCATCCGCCAGGGCAACCTGTGGACGTCCGCCGGGGTGACCGCCGGCATCGACCTGGCGCTGGCCGTGGTGGAAGAGGATCTTGGCCGGGACCTGGCCCTATACCTGGCACGCGAGCTGGTGGTCTACCTCAAGCGCCCGGGCGGGCAATCGCAGTACAGCCTGCACCTGGCCAGCCAGGCGACCAGCCATGCCGGCATTCGCGGGGTGCAGGACTGGATCCTGTCCGACCTGGCGCACGATTTCACGCTGGAGGAAATGGCGGGGCGGGTGGCGATGAGCGAGCGCAATTTCCGGCGCGTGTTTGCGCGGGAGGCGGGTGCCAGCCCGATGGCGTTCATCGAGTCGGCGCGCATCGAAGGGGCGCGGCGGCTGCTGGAGCAGGGTGAGCTGCCGCTCAAGGCCATTGCGGCGCGCACGGGCTTCGGGTCGGATGAAGGGCTGCGGCGCGCGTTCCTGCGCCAGCTAGGTATCACGCCGCGCGAGTATCGCGAGCGGTTTGGGGCCGTGCAGCCATAGCGCAGGGTTACTGATTGCCTGTGGCAGGCGATGCGGCCGCGGCGGGCGCATTGGCGTGAAGGCCCGGATCCTGGCTCGCCGGCGTATCGGCGGCGCCCGTGCCGCCGATGCCGTTCTGCGTGCTGTCTTGCGAGCGCTGGCGACCCCGGCCGCGGCCGCCGCCACGCCCGCTGGTCCCGACCGGCGCGGCGTGGTTCTGCCGCAACTCCTGGTTGATGCTGTCCACCGTGCGCGGCGAAGGCGTCATGCGCGCGAAGTTGCTCTGGATCGCGTTCATGGCTTCGTCGCCGCCGGCGGGCGAGCCTTGCGCAAAGGCGGCGCAGGAGAGCAGCAACGTGGCAGCCACGGGAATCAGGCGGAAAGTGCGGGCGCTGCGGAGCATCGTGATGTCCTTCGGGGTTGTCGCGTTCCCGGGGGATGCTAGCAGCATGGCGTGCCGGCGGGCAACGCGGCGCCCGACGGATTCCGTTTCAGCGGCCACCAGCTTGTTTCAACGTATTACCAAGCGGCGCCGCCTGCCCAAAGCGAAGCGGTTCTACTCCAGGTTCTGCCCGATACGCCACAGCACCCCGGATGGGTCCAGCAGCACGAAATCCCGCATCTTCCACGGCTGGTCCTGCGGCGGCACCAGCCTTACGCCGTAGCGCCCGGCGAGGTCCTGCGCGTTGACCTTGTCCCACCAGGCCCCGACGTCCTCCACCAGCAGGTGCATCATCAGGTTCTCGGCCAGGTCCCGGACGTAGAAATTCTGCAGCATGAAGCTGCACGATCCGTGATGCAGGTAGGCCAGGCTGTCGTCGCTCCACGGCATGACGAAACCCAGGTCCTGGTAGAACTGCTTGGAGAGCGCGAAATCGCGGGCGGGCACGAAGGCCTTGAGTTCGATGGCGGACAGGTTGCTCATGGTATGGGTACCGCCAGGCCAGGCCAGGCCAGGCCCGGACGAGCGGCTGTGGTTGGCTTTTTGTTTTGAGTAGGAACGCAGGTCAATGCCCCAGCGCTGCTGCACACGCGTCACGATCCAGGCATTGTCGTGTTGGGTCAGTACGTTGCCATCGGCGCCGCGGATCGATGTCGACATGGCTCGTGCGTGCAGGGGAGCGGCAGCTTGCCGCGCCCCTGCCGGCGGCGCACTTCAGAGCTGCGCCGCGTGGTGCCGGATATGGTTCTCCATCAAGGTGGAGATGAAGTAGTAGCCGTGGTCGTAGCCCTCGTGCCGGCGCAGCAGCAGCGGCTGCCCGATGGCGGCGCACGCGGCTTCGAAGACCTCCGGATACAACTGCTCGGCGAGGAATTTGTCGGCCAGGCCCTGGTCGACCAGGATGCCGCGGGGGAAGGGTGCCTTTGCCTGGCGCGCCATCAGCGCCGAGGCATCGTACTGTTCCCAGCTGGCGCGATCCTCGCCCAGGTAGCGGCTGAACGCTTTCTCGCCCCAGGGGCAACGCGTGGGCGCGGCGATTGGCGCGAACGCCGACACGGAGCGGAAGCGCCCGGGGTGACGCTGCGCCAGCACCAGCGCGCCGTGCCCGCCCATCGAATGGCCGAAGATGCCAACGCGCTGCGCATCGGCGGGCAGCACCGTGGTGACCAGGTCGAACAGCTCCTGCGTCACGTAGCTTTCCATGCGCCAGTACTGGCTCCACGGCGCCTGCGTGGCGTCCAGGTAGAAGCCCGCCCCCACACCGAAATCCCACGACTCGGCCTCGCCAGCAATGCCGGTGTCGCGCGGGCTGGTATCCGGCGCCACCAGGATCAGGCCGTGCTCGGCCGCATAGCGCTGGGCCCCGGCCTTGACCATGAAGGTTTCCTCGGTACAGGTCAGGCCGGCCAGGTAGAAGAGCGCGGGCAGGCGCTGTTCGGGCTGGACCAGCGCCTGCGCGGGCAGGAACACCGAGAACCGCATCGGCAGGCCGATGGTGGCCGATGCATGGCGATAGAAGCGCTGCACGCCGCCGAAGCAGCCGTGCTCGGAGAGAAGCTCGAGCATGGCCGGCCTCAGTACAGCACGACCGAGCGGATCGACTCGCCGCGCTTCATCAGGTCGAAGCCCTCGTTGATGCGCTCCAGCGGCAGGGTGTGGGTGATCAGGTCGTCGATGTTGAGCTTGCCCTCCATGTACCAGTCGACGATCTTGGGCACATCGGTGCGCCCGCGCGCGCCGCCGAAGGCCGATCCCTTCCATTCGCGCCCGGTCACCAGCTGGAACGGCCGGGTGGAGATTTCCGCGCCGGCCTCGGCCACGCCGATGATGATGGACTTGCCCCAGCCCTTGTGACAGCACTCCAGCGCCTGGCGCATGACCTTGGTGTTGCCGATGCACTCGAAGGAGTAGTCGGCGCCGCCATCGGTCAGTTGCACGATATGGTCCACCACGTTCTCGACTTCGTTCGGGTTGATGAAATGCGTCATGCCGAACTTGCGTGCCATGGCTTCGCGGCCCGGGTTCAGGTCCACGCCGATGATCTTGTCCGCGCCCACCATCTTGGCCGCCTGGATCACGTTCAGGCCGATGCCGCCGAGGCCGAATACCACCACGTTGGCACCGGCTTCCACCTTGGCGGTAAACAGCACCGCGCCCACACCGGTGGTCACGCCGCAGCCGATGTAGCAAACCTTGTCGAATGGCGCGTCCGGGCGGATCTTGGCCAGCGCGATTTCCGGCACCACGATGTGGTTGGCAAAGGTGGAGGTGCCCATGTAATGGAAGATCGGCTTGCCATCGATGGAAAAGCGCGAGGTACCGTCGGGCATCAGGCCCTTGCCCTGGGTCGAGCGAATGGCTTGGCAAAGGTTGGTCTTGCGCGACAGGCAGAACTTGCACTGGCGGCATTCCGGCGTGTAGAGGGGGATCACGTGGTCGCCCGGCTTGAGCGAGGTCACGCCCGGGCCCACGTCGGTGACGATGCCGGCGCCTTCGTGGCCCAGGATGGCCGGGAAGATGCCCTCCGGGTCGGCGCCCGACAGTGTGTAGTAGTCGGTATGGCAAATACCCGTGGCCTTGATCTCCACCAGCACTTCGCCAGCGCGCGGGCCGTCCAGGTCCACTTCTTCCACGGTCAGCGGGGCGCCGGCTTTCCAGGCGATGGCGGCTTTGGTCTTCATGATGGTTTTCCTTGGTAGTGGCTGGCAGCCAGGGCGCCGGCCCGATGTCTGGGGACGCAAGTCCGCGCCGCGCGGTACAAGCCCGGGCGCGGCGTCTTTCGTCAGCAGAGACTATACGTCGATCCGGCTGGCCATGGACGCCCGAAGCGGCGGATTTGGCCCTGGGCGCCCCCTGTTTGGCCAAAAACGTGGGTTGGCCGGCCGGGTTGGTTGACCGGGGCGGCGGCTACGGCTTAAATGCCGGTTCCACCCACGCGCCGCCGCCCACGCTCAATGTCCTTGCCGTATTGCCTGTCGGCCTCGCCCACCACCCGCAAGGAGCGGACATGAGTCACGACGCCGAGCGCACCTCCCGCGCCTCGCCAGTGCAACGCGCCCTCTGGATCCTGCGTGCCCTGTCCGACCCGCAAGTGCGTCGCCTGTCCGACGTGGCGCGCGCCACCGGGCTGGACCCGGCCACCGCGTCGCGCCTGCTGGAGTTGCTGGTGGCCGAAGGCTTTGTCACTCGCGATGCCAGCCGGCGCTTTGGCATTGGCCCGGAGATATTCCAGCTGGCTGACGTGGCCCAGCGCCGGGTCGACCTGCGCGCGCTGGCGCGGCCGAGCCTGCAGCGGCTGGTGGAGGAGTTCGAGGATACCGCCGTGCTGACGCTGGCCAGCCGGGGCGAATCGGTGGTGGCGGATATCGAGCTGGGCACATTCCCGATCCGCGCCAACTATGTCGAGATCGGCACACGCCGCCCGCTCGGGGTGGGCGCAGGCAGCCTGGCGGTGCTCGCCTGGATGCCGGAAGCCGAGCGCACCGCGCGGACCCGGCTTGGCAAGGCGCAGCGCGCGCGTTACCCGCGCCTCACTGCCGAGGTGATCGGCGAGCAGATCGAGGCCGCCCGTGCGCGCGGCTATGCCTTGTTCCTGGATTGGGTGGTCGACAAGATGGGCGGCATCGCCGTGCCGCTGCTTGACTACGAGGGCCGCCCGCTGGGCGCGTTGAGCGTGGCGGCACTGAGCGAGCGGATCTTGTCTCGCGAGGCGAAGATGGCGCGCCGGCTAAAGGAGGAGGCGCGGCGTATCACGGGCGCATGGGCGCGCCGGGCGCTGGGAGACTAGTGCAATAGTGCAATAGTGCAATAGTGCAATAGTGCGTCTGCGCGGCGCGTCTCTGCGCCGGCGTGCCTCAAGGCATGTCGAACTGTTCCGCCGGCTTGCCCTGGTCCAGTTCCGGCAAGCCTGCGGAATACATCACCGCCCAGTTATCGGGACCCAGCCCGCCATCGCGACAAGGCAGGCTGGCGATGCGCTTCTGGTCTTTCTCCACGACCAGCCCTTCCTTCTCCCAGCCCTTGCCGCTGCCAGCATAGACTACATAGTCGTAGCCGCCGTTGGAGAACCTGAAGTAATCGGTGCCGCCGCCTGAGTAAGCCGTGACACCCCAGCGGAAGTGCTTGCGCGGATCATCCGTGAGTTTCGGGTACGCCAGTTCGACGGCGCCCTTCTTGCCAAAGCGGTACTGCACATACCCCTTGGTTTTGGACAGGTCCGGCGAGGCGCAGAGTGATACAAGCTTGTTGCCCTTGACGGTGCAGGAGAACGCAACTTGTTCGTCCTTCGTGCACAGGGAGTCGCGCGCCGTTGCCGTCAGCGAGAACATCGAAAGCAGCAGGGCGCCGAAGACGCGATGTGAGTGGTACATGGATGGCTCCGGGAGGGGGGCTCAGGCGAGCAAGGCAGCCTGATCGAACGCGACGAATTCGCAGCCGTAGTGGTGTACCACATCATCGGCTGTATTCACCAGTTGGTAACGCACCACGCGCACGCTGACTTCGAGCCTGGCCAGCGAGCCAAAGCTGAGGATGCCTCTGGGGAGCACCGCCCCGACGGCCAGTGCAGTTGTCCCTGGCGTGCGCGAGCGCAATCCCACGCCGGAAGCCGATAAGTCGGCAATGTCCAGGACGAGTGCGGTGCCGTCAGGCAACGGGGCCTCGAACGTGTAGTTGTAGTCCAGCGTCTCTGCCCGGTAGTCGCGCCGCCGCTGCACCTGGGACAGCATCTCCGGGAGCGGCACGGCGAATGCGGTAGCACCGGCGAACACGCAGCGCTTCGCGGCGCCCAGGGCAAGCGTGACCGAGACATCGTCGAGCACGGTCGAAAGCTCGCTCTGTGCGCTGGCCAATACCGCCTGGTTGTCAGATTCGTTCTCGCATCCCTCAAGCGTAAACTGGCGCGCTGCGACATCCACGAACAATACCCGTGAGCGCAAGGTGCGCCCATCCGGCAAGCGCAAGTCGAGGTAGCGCTCCTGCGTAGCCAGGACATCCAGCATGTCGTGGATCTCATCCGCAAGCGCGTGCTGGTATCCATCCGGTGACGGCGGGTCGATCGAAGCGGGATCAAGTCTATTCATGGGCTGATGTGGCTGACAGGCAAAGGCGGCCGCAAGCATGGCTGCTAAACGTTGCCTAACGGCAGGAATCTGCCAATCTTTAGTCCGGGCGAGAGCGCGACGGATGCCTAAAGAACGTGCTCGCAATGCCGTTAGAGCCGTCGGCATGCAAACGAGTAAACGAATAAAAGAATGTTACAAAGCGGGAAAGTGCAGCCTCGAAGCTGGATGCGCGCAGCGTTGTCCGATCCAATATCCAATGTCTTGAATGAGTTAGTTGCGATGAATCGTAGCGCGCGCGCGGCAATGCTCCTGGGCCACCCGGCACCATCACCATGGCTTCGGCAGCCATAGGCACGTCCTTGCCGTTTCCATCGGCGGCAAACGGCGATGTCGAGCGGATCAGCGATCCGGACCAGGTACTTGAGATCCTGCAGGATCTGGTTCGCAAGCGCATCCGGCTCCATCTCCATCCTGCGCAGCAGTGCCGGGTGGCTTCGAGCTTTCTGTTTATCGATCCATCCAAAGACACCTGCGTGCTCGCGTGGTGCCGCAATGGCGTGGAGCTGGAGGCAATCCTGAACGCCAGCGATATGGCGGCTTCGGCGTCGATGGGCGACATCACGTTCCAGTTTCGCATCGCTTCTGCCGCCGTCACCCGTTTCGACGGCGGACCGGCGTTTCTCGTCCCTTACCCAACCGGGATCTATCAAGTCCCGCGCCGCAGGCATTTCCGCGTCCGCCCGCACGAGGAAAAACAGTGCCGCTGCCAGGTCCTGTTAAGCGACGGCCAGCTCGTGGAGATGGAAGTCGCCGACGTGTCGGTGTCCGGCGTGGGCTTGCGCTCCCGCAGTGTCGGCCCGCAGCGCTTGCCGGTCGGGACCTGGATCGCTGAATGCCATCTGGACCTTGGCGAGCTGGGCGGGCTGAACCTGGCATTACAGGTGGTGCGGCATCGAAAGGCCTGGCGCGGCGATGAGGCGCACCATCATTTTGGCTGCCACTTTGGCCACATGGATGTTCAGGCCGCAAAGTGGCTGCAGCGCATTGTGTTTGCGCTGGAGCTGGCCGGGCGCGAGTAAGCTGGTAAGCCGGCCGCTCAGCATCGCTGCGGCAATGGTCGGACATCAAGCTCATCGCTTGGCGGCATTGCGCACAAAGCGCTGCTCCGTCACGGCAGCCCCCCATTGCTCGCCTGGCGCCTCCTGCGCAAGTTGAAACCCGTGGGACTCATAGAGATGGCGCGCCGCGTCGAGGCCCTTGAACGTCCACAGGTAGGTTTGCCTGTAGCGTGCATCCGCGAAATCCAGCGCGCGTTCCAGCAACTGGCGTCCGACGCCGGTGCCGCGCAAGGCGTTGTCGACGATAAACCAGCGCAGGTGGGCAATCCCGTCCGGTTCGCCATCGATGGCGATGCTGGCCAGCGACCGGCCGCCTTCCAGGCACAGCCACAGTTGCCTGTCCGGCGATGGCAGGCTGGTCGCGAAACCAGCCAGCTCGGTGGCCACCTTGTTTTCGAAGAAGCTGCCGAAGCCCACCAGTTGCGAATAGAAGCGGGCATGCAGGCTGGCGATGTCGCCGATGCAGCCCGGCCGGTAGCCTTCCTGGATCCCGCTGCCCGCGCCGGCATCGTCCCCGGTGGTCTTTTGCGCGTTGTCCGCGGCAAGCGCATCCGCATAGATCGACAGGGACCGGACCAGCGCTTGCTGGTCGGCCGGGGTCAGCCGCCGCAATGCGCTGGAGACCTGTTCCGTGGCAAAGCCATCGATCTGGTGGTGCAAGTGCCTGCCGGCGTCGGTCAGGTTCAGATGGGACGAGCGAGCATCATCGGTCGCGGCCGTGCGGACGACGAGACCCAACGATTCGAGCTTGGCGAGCTGCCGGCTTGTATTGGACTTGTCCAGCCGCAGGATACTGGCCAGATCCCGCGCCTGCAGCCCCGGCGCCAGCCCGATCTCGATGAGATGATGGCGTGCACCGCGGAGGGCGCAAGCTGGCTATCGGCCAGCGTGGTCCGCATGAAGCCGAGCTCGCGGACCAGCTTTCTGGAGAACACCCTGAGCGCGGCGATCGTGGCATCACGCGACTCGGGCAGGGGCTCGACGATATCCATGGTGGTTCCATTGGTTGCGTATCGCAACCATAATAGTTGCGGATCGCAAGTTTTTCAAGGAACCCAGCCGGAGAGGCCGGCCTACGCCGGTCCGCGCAACAACGGGGCCAAGGCCTGCGGCACCTCCACCTCGAATCGCAGCACCGCGCTGCCTAGCGCCTTGCCGTAGTTGTCCAGCGCCAGGCTGCGCGACACGCCGCCTCCCAGTGCGCCATGCGCGACGAAGTTGAGCACTTGCAAGCCATCGGCTTCGAAGCGCTCGACCTTGCCGGCGACCACGCCGCCATACAGGCTCTTGAAGGCTTGGGCGGTGAGTTGCGCCTTGAGATACGGGTAGAACGCGGCGTCGTAGGCGATCACCGAGGTGTTCGAGATATCGCCCTTGTCGCCGGACCGCGTATGTGCCACGCGCCTTAGCAGAACTTTCATGGGATGTGCCTCGCAGCGGATCAAAGGAAATGGATCAAAGGAAATGGATCTCGGAACTGACCTGCGCGCGCGGCACCAAGGCCGACCACACGCCGATGATCTCGCGCGTGCGCTCCTGGTGCGGCACGCGCTTGCCGGTGGAGGCCAGGCCGCACACGGCCATGCTGTCGATCTCGCGGCCGACCTTGGCGGCTTGCGCGCGGGTGAGGGTGCGCGCGGCCACGCGCACGGCGATCTCGTTGGGCTCACAGGCCGGCGCCGGGGAGGCCTCGCCGTGGATGGCGTTGACGCCGAGGAAGTCGATGCGCAGCGCTTGCGCGTCCAGCCCGGCCAGCTGGAACCGGTGCGCCAGGATGGTCTTGGCCAGCTGCGCTTTTTCCAGGCAGCCGGGGCCGGCGTAGAAGAACATGTCCTCGCCGATAAAGCCCTCCGTGCAACCAAGCGAGACCTTGAGCGTGGGCGTGCGCGGCGATCCGCTGATGCCGCTCACGCGCACCTGGTCGGGCGCAACCTGCTCCAGCTGCGCCGTGGTGAAGTCCACCACCACGTCCGGCGTGATGTAGCGGCGCGGGTCGTGCACCTCGTAGAACATCTGCTCCTTGACGGTCTGCAGGTCGATGCGGCCGCCGGTGCCTGCCACCTTGGAAATCACGGCCGTGCCGCTCGCGTCCACCTCGGCAATCGGGAAGGCGAGGTTCCACGGCTCGGGCACGTCCTTGTAGCCCGGGTCGCCAAAATAGCCGCCGGTCACCTGTGCGCCGCATTCCAGCAAATGGCCGATGGCGCTGCCGCGCGCGAGCAGCTCGGTATCTTCAGGCTGCCATCCGAACGCATGCATCATCGGCGCGAGAAACAGGGAGGGATCGGCCACGCGGCCCGTCACCACGATTTGCGCGCCGGCTTGCAGCGCGCGCACGATCGGCTCCGCACCCTCATATGGCTCGGCCGAGATCAGCGAGCCGCGCAGGGTGGCGATGGGCGCGCCGGTCTCCAGGATCTCCAGTTGCTGGTCGCAGATGGTGCCGGTCAGGTCGGTGGTGGTGATCGCCGCGATCTTCACGCCGGGCAGGCCGAGCTCTGCGCACAGCTGCGCGATGCGCCGCGCCGCGCCCAGCGGATTGATCCAGCCCTGGTTGCTCACGATGCGCGTGCCGTTGGCGATGCAGTGCGGCAGCACGGCGCGCATGCGCTCGTCGAGGTAGGTGTCGTAGCCTTCGAAGGCGGGGTCGCGGCGTTTTCGCACCTGCGCGGCGCAGACGGTGGCCTCGGCCATGGTTTCGAAGCAGAGGAAATCGAGCTTGCCGTGCTGCGCGCTCAGGGCCGCGGGTTCGACGCGGTCGCCCCACCAGCCGGAGCCTGAGCCAATGCGCAGGGTCTTGGTTGCCATGACGGGATCCTTGGTTTGTCGTTTTGCGTGGAATCTTGGGCTTACTGGGCCTGGATGCCTGCGCTCTTGATCACGCGCGCCCATTTCTCGGTATCGGCGCGGATCACCGCGGCAAAGGCGGCAGGCGAGTCGCCGCCGGGCACCGCGCCAAGCTGCTCGATGCGCTGCTTGACCTCGGGCGTGGCCAGCACCTTGGCCACCGCTTGCTGCAGGCGCGCCACCAGCGCGGGTGGCGTGCCGGCCGGGGCCAGCAGGCCGAACCACGAGTTCACCACGTAGCCGGGCAGGCCGGATTCCGCCACGGTGGGCACATCCGGCAGGATGGGAGAACGCTGAGGGCTGGTCACCGCCAGCGCGCGCACCTTGCCGGCCTGGATTTGCGCCAGCGCCGAGGGCAGGTTGTCGAACATGAGGTTGACCTGGCCCGCCAGCAGGTCGGTCATGGCGGGCGCCGCGCCCTTGTACGGCACGTGTTGCATCTTCACGCCGGCCATGCTGTCGAGCAATTCGCCGGACAGGTGCGGCGAGCCGCCGGTACTGGTGGAGGCGTAGTTGAGGCCGCCGGGCCGCTGCCTGGCCAGCGCGATGAGTTCGGCCACGGATTTGACCGGCAGCGTGGCATTGGTCAGCAGCACATTGGGCGAGTTGGCGACCAGCGTCACCGGCGCGAAGTCCTTGGCCGAGTCGTAAGGCATGCGCGCATAGATGAACTGGTTGGTGACCTGGGTGCCGAGCGTGCCCATCAGCAGCGTGTAGCCGTCCGGGGCGGCCTTGGCCACGGCCTCGGCGCCGATGTTGCCGCCGGCGCCGGGCCGGTTGTCCACCACCACGGTTTGTCCCAGCGCCTCGCCCAGTTTCTGCGCCACCAGGCGCGCGAGGATGTCGGTGGTGCCACCGGGGGTGAAAGGCACCACCAGCCGCAGCGGCTTGGCGGGGTAGTTGTCCGCTGCGCGCGCCGGCAGCGCAAGCTGGGCGCACAGGGCGGCACAGGCCATGGCCGCCAGGCGCAGGGTGGCACGTCGGTGCATCGTTGTCTCCTCGCAGGCGCTGCCGTGACGGCAGTGCCCGGTGGTTTTGCCGTGTGCGCGGGTGCGCCACAGCATTTCGTTTAATGAAATTTCTTTTTGGTGATCTTATGCATTAGCCGGTTTGCAGGTCAAACAAAGGCTATAGATTTTCATTGAATGAAAATTCGATGCTTTGCCAAGGGGCCCTGTGGCCCTGGTCCCGGTGGTACTGTGCGAGCTGCCGATGAAGCGGGCCGTGCTGGGCGCGCTGACGGCGGGCGCCTCGCGCGTAGATCGCGCCATGCCGCCAGGGCAAGCTGCCGGTGGACCGTATGCTGACCGGCACGCTCGGGCTCGAAGGCATCAATGATGGCTTCGGCCGGCTACGCACCGGGCAGGCGATCCGGGAGATGGTGACGATGGGGGATTGGTGCGGTGCTTGGGGGTAACCGCGCTCAGTACCCTTGATACCCCTGGTACCCCTGGTATTGCGGCTGCGGCGCCTGCTGATAGTAATAGGGCGCCGGCTGCGGCGCGCATGGCACGTACGCGCGATCGTAATCCCGATAGCAGTATCCCGGCGGGGGGCCATATGCCGGCTGGGGCGGCGCGGCTACCACGACCGGCTGGCTGGCCACGGCGGTACCGACGACTGCCAGCCCGACCAAGGCGCCGATGGCCAGTGCTACTGCGCCGGCGGAACCGCCACCGCCGTGGTAGCCGCCATCGTGGTAGCGGTCGCGTGCAGAGGCAGGTCCTGCGGCCAGCAGCGCGGCGGCGATGAGGCCCGCGCCGATGGCGCGGGTGGCACGATGGGTGTTGCGCATGACTGACTCCTTGAGACGGCCAGCGGGGGCGGCTGACCATGACGTCATCTTAAGGGGCAGGCGTCTGCGGAATAGATTGGCGCGGTTAGCAGATGTAACGCCAATACCACCGTGATCACGCCGATCAGGGGGCGGGACGCGGCGGCGGCGGGGGCGATTGCGGGGCCGGAGGCGGCGGCGCGGCGTCTGCGCCCGGGGCGGCCGGCGGCGGCGCCTTCTTGTGATGGTGCTTGTGCTTATGCTTCTTGTGGCGCGCAGGCTGGGCCGGCATGGGCGTTGCCGTGGCCCGCTCGCCCTGTGGCTGCTGCGGCTGGGGCGGTGCAAGCTGGGCGTGGGCGATGCCGCCCAGGGCAAGGGCGGCTGCCAGCGCGACTGCCTTGAGGCTTGGAATTCCGGGTTTCATCAGTACTCCTCAAAAAATAATCCGTCACAACAGTCACAATTATCCGCACTGTGACGGTGGATGCGGTGTAGGACAAAGCCTGATTCGCGTATCGTGTTTGTAGCTCCCTGCATCAACTAGCGCTACTTAAGCGCCGCTGCCATCACGCGGCACCGGCGTCATCCCGACGCGGGCCGCCGCCGGCGCGTTCCCGGCCTGGCCTTCATGCTGCCGGCCAAGCCACCATCCCAGCCACGCCCATCCCAGCGCCAGCGCGGCGCCGGTGAACGCCACCACGGCCGGGTGGCCGGAAAGCGCATCGATGGCGGTCTTGAACCAGGCACTCACGGCATCGCCGGCGCGATAGACGGCGGTGTCGATCACATTCTTCGCCTTGTACTTGGTCTCGGCATCCACCACGGTAAACAGCATCTCCCGCCCCGGGCGCAGCAAGGCGTATTCCCCCACGCGGCGCAGGATCATCACCCCGGCCAGCACGCCGAAGGTGGGCCACAGCGCCAGCACCAGGAAGCCAGCCGCCACCGCCAGCGGCACCGCCGTGAGCAGGGAGGTCACGCCATAGCGCCTGGCGATGCGCCCCGACAGGAGCACCTGCACCAGGATGGTCAGCGCCTGCACGATGGCATCGATGGCGCTGAACACCTGCGTCTGCTGCGTGCGGCTGGGAAAGGTCTGCGCCATCAGCCTGGCCTGCTCGAAGTAGAGGAAAGTACTGGCCGTGGCCAGCAGGATCACGAACAGACTGATGCCAAGCAGGTAACGGGACCGCGCCACCAGCGTCAGCCCTGCCCAGAGCCCGCCTCCGATGGGTCGGGCCGGGTCTTGCGCCGGCACCGGATCGTCCGTCACCGGCACGCCCGCGCCGGCGCGCTTGCGCCAGCCGAACAGGTAGCCCACGCCGGGCAGCGTGGCCGCGAGCAGCGCGGCCGACAGCACCATCAGCCCGGTCAGGCCGATGCGCGTCACCAGCCAGCCGCCCAGCAGCGGGCCAGCCAGGCCGCCCGCGCTGGCGCCGGCGGCCAGCAGGCCGAACAGCCGGCGCGCCTGGCCGGGGCGGAACACGTCCGCCATCAGGCTCCACGCCACCGACACCACGAACAGGTTGAACACCGATAGCCAGACGTAAAACACGCGCGCCAGCCAGATGTTGTCCGGCGCGCCACGCGTGGCCACGGCAAAACCCAGCAGGTTGGCAATAAAGAACGCATAGACCCAGGGCACGAAACGCCGGCGGGGCAGCCGCGCGCTGCACAAGCCATAGAAGGGAATGGCCACCAGCATGACCACGAAGGTGGCGGTGAACAGCCATTGCAGGTTTTGCACGCCGCCGGCAATGCCCATGGTCTCTCGCACCGGGCGCAGCATGAAGTAGCTGGCGAACAGGCAGAAGAAGAACAGAAAGCCAGCCGCGACGGCGTTGCCTTCACCGGGCTGGATGCCAAGCCCGTGCCGGGTGGCCTGCCTGGGGTCCGCGGAGTTTATGGGGTCTGCCATGATGGGTTCAGGCGGCCAGCAGCGCGGCAATGCGCTCGCGCTGGCGCGCATCGGGCATGCGGCCAAGGCCCGCGCCAAGGTTGTCCTGCATGTTGCGGGGCTTGGAGGTGGCTGGGATCGCTGCCGTCACCGCGGGGTGGCTGACAATGAATTTCAGGAAGATCTGGCCCCAGGACGCGCAGTCGATCTCGCCGGCCCAGGGCGGCAGCGGCCGGTCCTTGACTGCGCGGAACAGGCGCCCGTCCTGGAACGGGCGATTGACCAGCACGGCCACGCCGCGCTCCTGGCACAGCGGCAGCAGCGCGCGTTCGGCATTGCGCTCGGCCAGGGAATAGTTCAGCTGCACAAAATCCAGGCGTTCGCTGCGCACGATCTGCGCCAGCGCCTCATGCGCGTCCTCGCGGTAGTGGGTGATGCCGACATAGCGCGTCTTGCCCTGATCCTTCAGTTGGCGCGCAAAGCGCAGGTTGTCGCGCCAGTCGATCAGGTTGTGGACCTGTAGCAGATCCACGGTATCGCTATGCAGGTCGCGCAGCGACTGTGTCCATTGCGCCTGCGCCGCGCCGCCGGCCGGGCTGGATATCTTGGTGGCCAGGAAGACTTTGCTGCGGGCATTGGCGTCGCGCAGCAGCTCGCCGGTGACGCCTTGCGCGCTGCCATAGCTGGGCGCGGTGTCGATCACCGGGCCGGACGTTTGCAGCAGCAAGGCCAGGACCTCGGCCAGCGGGGCGCGTTCGGCGCGTTCGGTTCCCACGTTGAAGGTATTGGCCGTGCCCATGCCGATCACCGGCAGGGTTTCGTGGCCGCCGGGCAGTGCCCGGCGCAATGGCCCGGCAGCGGGCGGCGCCGCGAGCGTGCTGGCGGGCCAGGCGCCGCAGGACAGGCTAAGTGCGGCGGCAAGGCGCGCGCCGTGGCCAAGAAAACGGCGTCTATCGGATGACATGACGATCTCCTTGCTGGTGGGCCCGGAACCTGGCGGCCGGGGCTGCGGCATTTAGTCACTGCGCGCCGCGCAGCGGCCCGGCTAGCTTAAGCTGTTGCCTCGATCCGGATCATATTCTCACAGATAGGAAACCTGCCGCCATGGTCGCTCTGCTGGTCGCCTGCACCTACTTCTTGCTTGCCGGTGTGCATGTCTACTGGGCGCTGGGCGGGCGCCTGGCAAAGGATGCCGCTGTTCCCCGTGTGCCGCGCAAGGTAGCCGCCGGCGACATTGCGCCACCGGCAACGGCGAGCGCGATGGTGCCCGCCTTCACGCCCTCGCGCACGGGCACGCTGCTGGTTGCCGTCGGCCTGGCGGTGGTGGCCCTGATGGTGGGCGCGCGCGCCGGGCTGGCCACGGCGCCTTGCACCGGGCCGGTCCTGCAATGGGCCATCGGCCTGGTCGCGCTGGCCATGCTGGCCAGGGCAGTGGGCGATTTTCGGCTGGTTGGCTTCTTCAAGCGCATCACCGGCTCTTCGTTTGCCTGGCTGGATACGCGGGTCTATTCTCCCCTGTGCCTGACGCTGTCCGCTGGCCTGGCGTACGTGGCGATCCTCCCGCCCTGAGCGTCGCCGCATTCCTGGCAGCCGCCTGCGCCGTATCGCAAGAACCCCCGATTGCAAAATGAAGTGGCGCGTCTGACAATGCCCAGCACCAGAGGCCGGGCGCTGCCGCCACGGCCCATCCGGCGGGCCACGCAGGCAACGAAAAACGGGGGACGGGAGACCACGATGCGCACCCAGGTCGCGATCATCGGCGCCGGGCCGGCAGGCCTGCTGCTGGGCCATCTGCTGCGCCGCGCCGGTGTCGATGCCGTGGTCATCGAGGACCGCAGCCGCCAGCATGTGGAAGGACGCATCCGGGCGGGCGTGCTGGAGCAGGGGACCGTCGACCTGCTGGTGGCATCCGGCGTGGGCGAGCGCCTGCAGCGCCAGGGCCTGCGCCACCATGGCATCGACCTGTTGTTCGACGGGGTCCGGCACCACATCGACCTGTCCGGGCCAACCGGCGGCCGCGCCATTACCGTGTATGGCCAGCACGAAGTGGTCAAGGACCTGATCGCCGCGCGCTTGGCGGATGGCGCGCCCATCTTGTTCGAGGCCAGCGGCGTGGCCCTGCATGGCGTTGACAGCAGCAAGCCCAGCGTCACGTTCACCCACGGCGGCAAGCGCCACACGCTGCATTGCGATTTCATCGCCGGCTGCGATGGCTTTCATGGGGTCTCGCGCGAGGCAATTCCGCCGGCTGCGCTGCAGGTGTTCGAGCGGCGCTATCCGTTTGCGTGGCTGGGCATCCTGGCCGAGGCCGCGCCCGCCGCGCAGGAACTGATCTACGCCAGCCATGCGCGCGGCTTCGCGCTGTTTTCGATGCGCTCGCCGCAGATCACGCGGCTCTACCTGCAATGCCGGCCCGACGAGGATCTCGCCCAGTGGCCCGACGCGCGGATCTGGCAGGAACTGCACGCCCGCCTGGAGACCGGCGACGGCTGGCGGCTCAACGAGGGCCCCGTGCTGCAGAAGGGCGTAACGCCCATGCGCAGCCACGTGGTGGAGCCCATGCAATACGGCCGGCTGTTCCTGGCCGGCGATGCCGCTCATATCGTGCCGCCCACCGGCGCCAAGGGCATGAACCTGGCCGTGGCCGACGTGCGCACGCTGGCGCGCGCGTTGGCCGCGCACTATGGCGAGCGCCGCGACGACCTGCTGGCGGCATACTCCGCCACGTGCCTGCGGCGGGTCTGGCGTGCCGAGCATTTTTCCTGGTGGATGACCGCGTTGCTGCATCGCTTTGCCGACCAGACCCCCTTCATGGCGCGGCTGCAGCAAGCCGAGCTGGAATACGTTGCCGCTTCGCCCGCCGCCGCCGCGGCTCTCGCGGAAAACTATGTCGGGCTGCCATTCACCACCTTCGAGGGCGATTGAGTGCCCGTCCCGATCGCCATACAGGAGATGTCATGACAAAGCTTGGTTGCGCGCCACCGTGGCCGGGGGAGGGCCGACGATGATCGCCAGTTTTCTCGGCGTGCTGTTCGACGGGCTGGCCTATGGCTGCCTGCTGTTCCTGATCAGCGTAGGGCTGTCGGTGACCATGGGCCTGATGAATTTCGTCAACCTGGCCCACGGCGCGTTCGCCATGTTCGGCGGCTACGTGGCGGTGGTCCTGATGACCCGGGCCGGCGTGCCCTTCCTGGCGACGCTGCCGCTAGCCTTCGTGGGGGCCGCGGTGGTGGGCTGGGTGCTGGAGCGCACCCTGTACCGGCGGCTGTACCGCGCCAGCCATCTCGACCAGGTGCTGTTCTCGATCGGGCTGACCTTCATGGCGATCGCGGGGGCCACCTACGTGTTCGGGCCGGGCCAGCAGCCGGTGGCGCTGCCCGACTTCCTGCTCGGCCAGGTGCACGTGGCGGGCCTGGACCTTGGCGCCTATCGCTTGTTCCTGATCGGCGTGGTGGTGGTCATCACCGCGGCGCTGGGCTGGCTGGTGGCGCGCACGCGCTTTGGCGCGCAGGTGCGCGCGGCGGTGGACAACCAGCAAGCGGCGCGCGGCCTGGGCATCAACGTGGAGCGGGTATTCAGCCTGACCTTCGCGCTTGGGTCCGGGCTGGCCGGGCTGGGCGGCGGGCTGGGCATCGACGTGCTGGGGCTCGATCCGTCGTTCCCGCTCAAGTACATGGTGTATTTCCTGCTGGTGGTGGCGGTGGGCGGCGCGGGCACCATCCGCGGCCCGCTGGTGGCGGCGCTGCTGCTTGGCGTGGCCGATGTGGCCGGCAAGTATTACGTGCCGGCGGTAGGCGCCTTTGTCATCTACGCGCTGATGGTGCTGCTGCTGGTGCTGTTCCCAGCCGGCCTTTACGGGAGGCGGGCATGAGCGCTGTTGACGAGCTGCCGAATCGCGCGATCGAGCGGCGTACCCATCTGCCCGACGGGCGCTGGCGCGTTGGCGAGATCGTGTTCTGGCTGGTGCCGGTGGCAGTGTTCTTCCTCTTGCCCGGCTACCTGATCCTTGGCAGCCAGGTGCTGATCACCGGGCTCTTCGCGCTGTCGTTGGATTTGCTGCTGGGCTACGCCGGGATCGTCTCGCTGGGACATGCGGCCTTCTTCGGCCTGGGCGCCTACACCGCCGGGCTGCTGGCCGCGCATGGCTGGGGCGAGCCGGTCTCGGGCCTGCTCGCGGCCGGCGCGGTGGCTGGCCTGGCGGGTTGGCTGGCGAGTTTCCTGGTGGTGCGCGGCGGCGACCTGACCCGGCTCATGGTCACGCTGGGCATCGGGCTGATGCTGTTCGAGGCGGCCAACAAGGCGGCCTTCCTGACCGGCGGCGTGGATGGCCTGTCGGGCGTCACCATGGCGCCGTTGCTCGGGCTGTTCGAGTTCGACCTGTTTGGCAAGACCGCCTACCTTTACAGCCTGGTGGTGACGTTCCTGTTGTTCGTGCTGGTGCGCAGGCTGGTGGCTTCGCCCTTCGGGCTGTCGCTGCGCGGCATGCGCGAAGGCGTGCGCCGCATGCCGGCGCTGGGTGTCGACGTGCCGCGCCGCCTGGGCGCGGTGTTCGCCGTGGCGGCGGCGCTGGCCGGCGTGGCCGGTGGGCTGCTGGCGCAGACGACGCAGTTCGTCGGCATGGACGTGCTTGGCTTCCCGCGTTCGGCGGAACTGCTGGTGATGCTGGTGCTGGGTGGCGCGGGCCGCCTGTACGGCGCACTGCTCGGGGCGGCCGTGTTCATGGTCGCGCAAGATGTGCTGGCGGGCATCAACCCGGTGTACTGGCAGTTCTGGATTGGCCTGCTGCTGGTGGTGATCGTGCTGTTTGCGCGTGGCGGGCTGATGGGCGCGCTGGATGCCTTGCGCCGTGCCATGCGCCGCAAGCCGGGAGGAGGGCGGCCATGACCAGGTTGCTGCGTACCGAGGGATTGTCCAGGTCCTGGGGCGGGTTTGCCGCCAACAGCGATATCTCCCTGCAGTTTCCGCCGGGCGCCCGCCATGCGCTGATCGGGCCTAACGGCGCGGGCAAGACCACCTTCATCAACCTGCTTACCGGGGCCTTGCCGGCCAGCAGCGGGAGGATCTGGCTGGGCGACGAAGATATCACGCAATTGCCCCAGCACGCACGGGTGCGGCGCGGCATGACCCGGACCTTCCAGATCAACACCTTGTTCCCCGGCCTGACGGTGCTCGAATCCGTGGTGCTGGCGGTGGCCGAGCGCAGCGGTGCCACCCGGATCTGGCATCGCACCGTGGCTTCGCAGCGGGCACTGGCCGACGAGGCCATGGCGGTGCTGGCCAGCCTGCGCCTGCACGCCGAGGCCGATACCGAGACGCGCAGCCTGCCATACGGCAAGCAGCGTCTGGTGGAAATCGCGCTGGCGCTGGCCACCCGGCCCGCCATCCTGCTGCTGGACGAACCCGCGGCGGGCATCCCGGCCGGGGAGAGCGCAGAGCTGTTCGGCGTGATCGCCGGCTTGCCGCGCGACATCACCATCCTGTTTATCGAGCACGACATGGACCTGGTATTTCGCTTTGCCGAGCGCATTACGGTGCTGGTGGGTGGCCGCGTGCTGACCGAGGGCACGCCGGCCGAGATCGGCGCCGATCCCCGCGTCAGGGAGGTATACCTCGGGGAGGCCGCCCATGACTGAACTGCTGCGGGTGCAGGGGCTGAGTGCGGGCTATGGCGACGCCGTCGTGCTCGACGGCATCGACCTGGCGATGGATGCCGGCGAGAGCCTGGCCTTGCTGGGCCGCAACGGGGTGGGCAAGAGCACGCTGCTGATGACGTTGATGGGCCTGACCCGGCAGCGGCGCGGCAGCCTGTCTTGGCGCGGGCGCGACCTGGCGCGGCTGGCGGCGCATCAGCGCGCCGCCGCCGGCCTGGGATGGGTGCCGCAGGAGCGCTGCATGTTCCTGTCCCTGACCGTGGAGGAACACCTGACGGCGGTGGCACGTCCGGGCCACTGGAATGTCGCTCGGGTCTACGAAGTCTTTCCCCGGCTGCAGGAACGGCGCGCAAACCTGGGCAACCAGTTGTCGGGGGGAGAGCAGCAGATGCTGGCAATTGGCCGGGCGCTCATGGTAAACCCGGCCCTGCTATTACTCGACGAGCCGATGGAGGGATTGGCGCCTATCATTGTTCAGGAATTGCAGCATGTGATCCGCCGCTTGATCGAGGAAGGCGGCATGGCTGTGATCGTGGTGGAGCAGCACGCTCGCCTGGCGCTTGGCATGACGCGGCGCGCGATGGTGCTCGATCGCGGCAAGGTAGTGTTTGAGTCGACCAGCGCGGAGCTGCTGGCGGACAAGGGCAATCTGGACAGGTTGCTGACGGTTGCCTGAGCCCAACCCCGGTATGGTCAACCGGCGGCAAGCGATAGGCGGCGAGCGTTGGTGGCCGTCAGCGGCCGTTGACGGCAACACCGCCTTCGGCCAGCGGCAGTGCCCATTTTTCGCAGGCGGGTAGTCACGGGGAACTATGGAAACCCATGAGCAGAATCGGCTCGTCAACGCCTATATCCAGCGTTACAGCCGCTACGACCCGGCCATTGGCCGGCACGAGGTGCGCTCGTTCTGGGTCTGGCAGGCTTGCGACTGGCTCGGCGTCAACGACCCCGAAGGGTTATGGCGGCTGGTGCAGGAAGTCCTGGCCCGCACCGATAGTCCCCGTGTCCTTGCCGCGCTCGCTGCAGGCGAGCTCGAAGACCTGATCGAATACCACGGCCCGGCCTTCATCGGCCGCATCGAGCAGGAGGCCGCGCGCGCCCCGCGCTTTCGCCGCCTGCTGTGCGGCGTCTGGCGCAGTTCCACGCCCGAGGTCTGGGCGCGGGTGCTGGCCGCCAGCGACAGCAATTTCAACGAAGTGCCGCAGCGTGCGATGTGGATATGCTACGAGCAGCGTGGCTGGGATGTGCAGGGCGCAGCGGCGCAGCCCGATGGCGAGGCAGGCGTGTCCCGCGAGACCCACAGACAGCCCGCCCGTGTCGTGCCATCGCCATCGCAGTTCCGGCAGCGTGAAGGCGCGATGCACGCAGACTCGCCGCATCACGCCGCCTGGCCTACTTCCCCGGATCCTTGACGTTGTCGAACTTGTCGAACTCCACGTTGTAGAGCTCGCCGCCAACCTTCTCCACACGCCGGATATAGACGGTCTGGACTACATCGCGGGTGTCCGGGTCGATCATGATCGGGCCGCGCGGGCTGACGATCTTCATGCCCTTGAGCGCCGCGACGAACTTGTCGCCGTCGGTCGCGCCGCCGGTCTTCTTCAGCGCGTCGTAGATTGCGCGCATGCCGTCATAGGCGGCCACGGCCATGAAGTTAGGCCGGCCGGCGCCGGGATTGGCTTCGGCAAAGGCTTTCAAGAAGGCCTTGTTCTCGGGCGAATCGTGCGCCATCGAGTAATGGAACGACGTGATCACGCCCAGCGTGGCGTCGCCCATGGCCGGCAGCACATGGTCGTCGGTCAGGTCGCCGGTGGCGATCACGCGGATGCCGGCCTCGGCCAGGCCGCGCTCGCGAAAGCCCTTCATGAACGCCACGCCTTGCTCGCCGGCGGGCAGGAACAGAAACACCGCCTCCGGCTTGGCATCCTTGATGCGCTGGATGAACGGCGCGAACTCCGGGTTGCGCAGCGGCACCCGGATCGATTCGACCACCTGTCCGCCGCCGCCGATGAAATTGGTCTTGAACGCGGTCTCCGCGTCGATCCCCGGCGCGTAGTCCGCCACCAGCGTCACTACCTTGCGCACTTTGTTCTTGATGGCCCAGGTGGCCATCGGCGCCGAGATCTGCGGCAAGGTCATCGACACCCGCGCGATATACGCGGATTTGGTGGTGATCGAGGACGACGCCGCGTTGAAGATCACCATCGGCTTTCTGGCTTGCTCTGCAATCGGCGCCACTGCCAGGGCCTCGGGCGTGAGGCCGAAGCCGGCCAGCACGTCGACCTTGTCGCGCACCACCAGCTCCTGTGCCAGCCGCTTGGCCACATCCGGGGCCGGGCCCGTGGTGTCCTTGCTGATGATCTGCACCTTGCGCCCCGCCACGGTATCGCCATTGAGCTTCTGGAACGCCTTGATGCCGCCTTCCATCTGCTTGCCATAGTCGGCAAAGCTGCCCGAGAAGGGCGCGATCAGCCCGATCCTGACGGGATCGGCGGCGTGGGCAAGCGTTGGCGCCATGGCAAGCACGCTGCAAGCCGCGAGGGCACGCAGCAAGGGGGCAAAGGTCATCGATGGTCTCCTGGTCGAGTGCGCTCTGGTCCCGCAAAGGGGCCGGGCGGGTGCTGGCGCGGGGCACTGGCACAGGAGTTTAGGGGGCGGGGCGGTTTGGTGCAATCGGGGCTTGCGCAAAGGGCTGCGGGCAGCCAGGCGCATTCGGCATAGAATGCGCGCTGGCTCAGACACCACCCATGCGGTGCAAATCGGGAATGATGAAAGTACTTGCGCTATCCGGCAGCCTGCGGGCTGTGTCCATCAATTCCGCGCTGCTGCGCGCGGCCGCGCGGCTGGCGCCAGCGAATGTGTCGGTTGCAGTGTTCAGCGGTCTTGGGGCGTTGCCGCTGTTCAACCCGGACGACGAGGCTTGTCCGCATGCCAGCGTGACACGCTTGTTTGCCGAGGTGGCGCAGGCGGACGCGCTGCTGATCGCTAGCCCCGAGTACGCGCACGGCGTGACCGGCACGATCAAGAATGCACTGGACTGGCTGGTGGGTTACGAGCCGTTCGCCTTCAAGCCGGTCGCCGTGCTCAATGCATCGCCGCGCGCGCACCATGCCGATGCGGCACTGCGCGAGACCTTGAAGACGATGGCCGCCGTCATTATCGAGCCGGCGTCGATCACCGTGCCATTGCTGGGCGCCAGGCTGGATGAGGATGGCATGGTATCGACGCCGGCCATTGCCGCTGCCATTCAAGAAGCGCTGGTGGCGCTGTACGATGCCGTCGTCCTTCACAAGACGACGGCAGTTGCCACCTTTCCGCTGGCGTGACCGGCAAGCGGCTCGCGGCGCGCCATAGGAGGACCAGGAGGGGCGGGCGGTTCAGGCAGCCACGAGGCGGAACGTGGATACCGCTTCCTTCAGGCGCTGGGCCTGCTCTTCCAGCGATCCCGCTGCGGCCGCGGCTTGCTCCACCAGCGCGGCGTTCTGCTGCGTCACCGTGTCCATCTGGGTGACGGCCTGGTTGACCTGCTCGATGCCGGCGCTCTGCTCGGCCGAGGCGGCGCTGATCTCGCCCATGATGTCGGTCACGCGTTTTACCGCGCCCACGATCTCATCCATGGTCTGGCCGGCCTTGGTGACCAGCTGCGAGCCCTTTTCCACGCGCTCGACCGAGTCGCCGATCAGCGACTTGATCTCCTTGGCGGCGGTCGCGCTGCGCTGCGCCAGGCTGCGCACCTCGCCGGCCACCACGGCAAAGCCCCGGCCTTGCTCGCCCGCGCGGGCGGCTTCCACCGCGGCGTTGAGGGCGAGGATGTTGGTCTGGAAGGCGATGCCCTCGATCACGGCAATGATGTCGACCACCTTGCGCGAAGCACCGTTGATCTCCTGCATGGTGTCGACCACCTGGCCAACCACCGCACCGCCCTTGATCGCGATCTCGGAGGCGTTGACGGCGAGCGAGCTCGCCTGCTTGGCGTTGTCCGCGTTCTGGCGGACGATGCTGGTCAGCTCCTCCATGCTGGAGGCCGTTTCCTGCAGTGACGACGCTTGTTCTTCCGTGCGCTGGGACAGGTCCGTGTTGCCTGCGGCGATCTGGCTCGTGCCGGACGCAATGGATTCGGTGCCGGTGCGCACCTGGGTCACGATGCGCAGGATGTTGCCATTCATGTCGCCCAGGGCGCGCAGCAGCTGGCCAGTCTCGTCCTTGCTATCCGAGCGGATGTGGCTGGTCAGGTCGCCAGACGCCACCTTGCGCGCGAAGCCCACGGCGCGATGCAGCGGCGCGGTGATGCCGGCGGTCAGCCATACCGAGAACGCCACGCCAATGGCCAGCACCAGCACGCCAAGCGCGATCAGGCGATTGCGTGCGGAGAGGTAGATCTCGTTGATGTCCAATGCGGTCTGGTCAATGCTGGCGCGCTGGATATCCAGCAGCTTCTGGATCTCGGCAAGGTAGGCATTGCCGGCGGGCACGAACTCGCTCTCGAGCACCTGGTTGGCTTCGTCGGTCTGGCCGGCTTCCTTGAGCTTGGTGATCTTGTCGCGCGAGTCGTTGTACGGCTTGCGCACGGTCTGGATCGTCTTGAACGCCGCCTTCTCCGCGTCGGAGGACAGCATCGGCTCGATCTTGTCGCGCAACGCCGCGATGGCGTCGACCGACCCCTTCGTCTCGGCGGCGAAGAATGCGCCCAGGCTCGGGTCGGCACTGCGCGCCACCGCGGTGGTGCGACGCACGCTCGTATGCATCAGGCGATACCAGTCGCTGACGACGCGCTCCTTGGCCAGCGGCTGCTGCATCATGTCGTGCGTGTGGCTGGCCACGTCCTGCAGCCCCAGGATGCTGAACACGGTCATGAGCGTTGACAGCAGCAGCACCACGCCAAAGCCAATGCCAAGGCGTACCCCAATTCCAAGATTCTTCATTTTCTTCTACCTGAATGGAAATAATAAGGCGGCGAAATGCTGGCCCATAGGACCTGGATTCGCTCTATTGTCAGCCGCGCCGTTTATCGCGAACGCATCTGCGGACTATGGTGAATATCGGCTATCGAGGTGGGAACTTGAGTGGCGGGGCTTGTCGCCCGGCCGGCAGGCCGCGAGAGCGGCCTGGCGAGGATGGCGTGCTCAGGCGGATTCGCGCAGGCTCTGCAGTGCCAGCCGCTGCCAGTTTCGCGCGGCATAAGCATGCGCCTGGCGCAGCGCCGCCCAGAGACCGACGAGCCTGATGTCCTTCAGGAATCCCTTGGCTTCGAATTCGGTCGTGCGCCGTACCCGTGTCCTGCCATCGCCCAGCGGCTCAAGGCTGAAGGTGTCGATCAGCTTGCCGACCCAGGCACGGCACCAGACTGTGCTTTCCTGCATCTGGTACTGCAGCAGCCGGTCCGGCTCCAGTTGCAGGATGCGCTGGTCGATGGTGCCCCGGTCCGTGGTGCATTGCCGCGTGTTCCCGACCGCCGCGACGCCCTCCAGGACGCGGCAGCTCATTGGCTTTGGAATGCCCAGCCAGAACAGCAGCGGGCGCGACGCATCCATGCGGGCATGAAGGAAGTGCGGCCAGACATGCCGTGGCTCGCACTCAAAAATCCACTCGGACCTGATCTTCATCGCGTGTGCTCGATATCGGGTATTGACCTGCAATGCAAAAGGGAGCCACGCGGGCTCCCTTTTGTTCCAGCTGCGTTCTGTTTGCCCGCTCAGCTTACAGCGCGGCGTCCTTCAGCTTCTTCATCGGGCGAACCTTGACCTTGACGGTCGCCGGCTTGGCAGCGAACCACTGGTCTTCGCCGGTGAACGGGTTCTTGCCGAAGCGCTTCTTGGTGGCGGCAACCTGGGTTGCCACGACCTTGAACAGGCCCGGCAGGGTGAATTCGCCGGCGCCCTTCTTGTGCACCGCGCTCAGGATGGTGTTTTCCAGATGGACCAGCACGGTCTTGACCGTCTTGGCATCCAGTTCAGTCTGGGCCACCAGGTGGGCCACCAGGCTGGACTTGTTGAACGTGTCCTTCAGGGGTTTCACCGCCGGCGCGGCCGCTGCGACCTTCTTTGCCGGAGCCGCCTTCTTTGCCGGCGCCGCCTTCTTGGCGGCAGGCTTGGCGGTGGTCTTTACGACAGCATTTGCTTTGGTAGCCATGGATTATGGAGTCTTGTGTTCGTTGAATGACGCTTGCTGCCGACGGCGGCAAGCGTATGGGGAGCATAACATTCCCACTGGCGCCTGCCAAACGTCTGCAATCACAATCGACAATAGACAAGGGACAGTGCTTTGGGTCCCGGCTGCGGAAATTACGGATGGATGCGGGATGCCATTTTGATGGATGCGCCCGATGCGATTGATAAAATACGAAATTCGCCAGAAACGCAGCAGGAGTGCCCACAGGCCCACAGGCCCATAGGCAGCGCCCGGAGCTTAGTCGGAAAACAGCGATTGCGAAGCCGCGCCCTGTGGCTGGCATTGCGCGGCCTTGCTGGCTGCCTGGTACAGCACGGGTTCGAGAATGCCCAGCCGCGCGCGCGCTGCCTCGAGCGGCTCATGCAGCAGCGTCTCGTAGTCCTCGGCCATCAGCCACTTCGCCTTGCGTCCATGGCGATAGCCCTCGACGACGGCGCGCAAGTACGCGGTGTTGCCGGTCTTGCGCAGGCTCTGCAAGGCGGTAGCAACGGCGATGAATGCCCAGCCGAGGGCGCCGGTCTGTGCGTAGCTGAACGCCACCAGCGCTGCTTCGCCCATGTTCTCGTTGGCCTTGTAGCCGGTCAGCACATGCCAGATGTCGTGGATGTCACGGGTTCGCCTGCCGAACCAGGCGTAGGGATCCTCGACCAGCGGCTCGCTGTTGAGGTTTGAAATCGCGGCAAGTCCGGCGGCGCTGTAGCCCGTTTGCTCCAGGAACGCGCGGTAGGCGGCGCCGAGCGTGCCGGGTGCGAAGCTGGCGATGAACGCCGGGTCGGAGAAGCGCTCCGTCAGTTCGACGCGAAGATAAGCCAGCCGCCGCCCGCTCGTGGTCCTCAGGAGCCGCGCGTAGTTCTTTGGCGCGGACGGGCCGTTGAGGGCGCGCATGATGAGAAACACTTGCGTGGTGTCGTCTCCGTTTGCCAGCAGCTTGCGGATCGCACGGAATGCGGCTGGAAAGTCACGCTTATACAGAGCGGGGGAGGTCGCTACGTCCATTGCCTCGTTCCTCTTATCGGGTTTGTTGCCGGCGGTTGTTGCCGGGATGGCGAAGTCGCCGGTGCTTCGGGTCTTCAGGGTTTGCGGGGTTTTCAGGGTGTCCAGGGTTTTCATCCAGGTCCCTGATCGCAATGAGCGATCTTTGCAGGGAATGGCCGACTACAATGTCGTCTTCCTGACATAAGACTACGATTGGCGCTGTGTCAAAGTCATCCACCCCCGAAGACCACCTCGCTGCCCTGCGATCCAGCGTATGGTTCGCCGGTCTTGCCGCTGATTTTCAACGATGGATCGTCGCGCACGCCAAGGTCAGGTCGCTAGCTGCGGGCCAACGCTTGTTCGCGCACGGGGACCCGGCGGATGGCCTGTACTTTGTGGTGGCTGGCGCCATCCGCATGACCAGTTCCTCCGCCGATGGCAAGGAGGCACTGCTGGCTTTTGCGGAAACGCCGCAATGGTTCGGCGAGGTTGCCTTGTTTGACGCCTTGCCGCGCGCCCACGATGCCTGGATCGAGTCCGACGTGGTGCTGCTGCATATCGACCAGCAGGATGCGGTGCGGTTTCTCGACGAAAATCCGGTGCACTGGAAAGCGGTGGGCCTGCTGATGGCCCCAAAGCTCAGGCTGGCGTTTGAAGCGATTGAGTCGTCGGTGCTGATGCCTGTGCCGGTCAGGCTGGCGCGCCGCTTGCTGGCCATCGCCGGCGGCTATGGCGAGCGCCATGGCCTGAGCAAGCGGGTGATCAACGTGCAGCAAGAGCAACTCGGCTTGATGCTGTCGGTTTCGCGGCAAACGGTGAACCAGATTCTCCGGGATTTCGAGGCGCAGGGCCTGGTGCAGCGCACGCGGGGGTCCATCGAGATCCTGGATCTCGCGTCGCTGCGAAGATTCGCGGAGGTCGGCTAGGTCATTTGCCGGCCCGCCGCGATCGCACTCAGGCTACGATCAGCGTCAACCCCGCTGGCAGCGACTCGCCAAAGACCCGTCCTTCATCGGCCTCATCGAGTTCCACCGTTGTGCGCACCATGTCGATCCAGCTACGTGGCGCGTTGACGGCCTCGAGCCGGCTGACCACGCGCATGCGGATCTCCAGCGGCAGGTCCCGCGACCGGTCCCCCGTCATGCGGGCAATCTGCACGGCGGCGAAGGCGCCCGGCTCGACCTTCTTCCAGTCGAGCGCAAGAATCGCCTCCAGCCATTGCGAGCCAACCTCTGGCGGCACGACGCTGTGCGCGCTGCCGTAGAACGGCCGGCGCGCGCCGATGCGGCCCACGGCCCACCAGCTTTGAAGGTTCTCCGAGGGTTTCTTGAGCCGGGCGAGCAGCCACTCGGCGACTTCGATCTTGCGCTCGACAGGCACGCGTTCCAGCGATCCCGCGAGCCGCACCATGTCGGCGTAGCCGGCCTTGGCGGCGCCGGCGGGGCGCTTGTAGCGCGCCGTGCCGGGGGGCTGCAGGTAGAAGGCGATGTCGTCCAGCAAGCGCAACTGCGCGCTTTCGTCCAGGCCGCCGGCGGTGCGGCGCCACAGCGTCCACCATTCCGACCAGATCTGGCTCTCGTTGACGTACTGGATGCCCTGCTCGAACAACGACCAGAGCTGCCCGGCGCGCCACTCGTCCAGCGGGTAGCCGAACCCAGGCCGCATGCAATAGCCGGCAAGGTTGAGCCAGAGGCGTTCATGGTCTGCCGTGCGGCGGCGGCGGCGCGCGCGTTCCCACAACGTGCCGAACAGGGCGCGCAGCAGCGCGCTGTCCCATTGGTCGCGCGCGCCCAGCAGTTGCTCCAGTTGCGCGCGCAGCCGCTTGACTTCCTTGGGGCCAACGTCTTGCGAGCGGGCGCCAAAGGTACGGTCGATGCATTCGACGGCCTGGGCCAGGGAGGGATGCGGCGCGTGGGTCGCCGTGTCCGCCGCTGGGGCATCGCCGCGCAACTGGAACTCGAGCAGCCAGCGCTGCGAAGGATTGGCGATCTCGCTGCAGTGCACCTCCAGCGTGCCGACTTCGGTGAGCGATGTGGTGAGTTGCACCAGCGTGTCTCGCGCGTCGCTGGCGCCGCGCGGTTGCACCACGGTGGCGATCGGCGGCAGGCGGACGAAATCGCCGCTGGCGAGGTCGGCCAGTTCGCCCGGCTGATAGGGCGTGTCGGCGACGGAGGAGACCAGGTGGAAGCGTACCGGATGCCCGAGGCGCAGGGAGAAGGTGCGATCCTTGAGATGGATCTCCTGGCCGTCTTCGGTGCCGCGCGGCAACAGGCAAATGCCGCGCTGTGCCTGCGCGGCATCACCGTTGTCCAGCACGAGGAAATAGCTGCGCGGCGAGCCCCCGCCGATGCGCGGCGCATGCCCGGCGCGGGCAAGCGCGAACGCCACCGCGCCACGGGCGACCGCCACGTCGGGGTTGTCGTTGTGCAGCACATGCAAGGGCGCTCGGCGCCAGGCGCCAAGCGTGCTCGACAAACGCCCCGTCAGCGCCTCGGCGCGGAACACGCCGCCGTTGAGCAGCAAGGTGTCGGGCATCGGTGGCGCGTCGTCTGGCGCTTCTCTTGCATCCTGTGCGTTCGCGATGCGCGACTGGGCCGCGTGCTGGCCCAGGAAGGCCGCAACGTGCCGGGTGATCGCCGGGTCGGCCGCATAGGGCAGGCCAAATTCGACGATGCCGCCCCGTGAGCGCCCCGGTCTTTCGCCGGCCGAGACGGCTGGGAAAAACCCCTCGACAATGATCTGCTCGATCTCCTGCCGGGTGACTTCGACGGAGCGCGCGCCGCCGATCAGCCGGGAGCCCGAACCGAGCAGCGTGATCGTGACCGCCTCCGGCGCCTGCGCGCTGAGCAGTTGCTCCTTGGCGGCACGGCATCGCTCGACCAACTGCGACAGGCTGCCCGCCGACAAGCGCGAGTGCGCCGTGGCGATGCGCGACTCGACCAGATGCGCGAGGGCGAGGTCCATGTTGTCGCCGCCGAGCATCAGGTGATTGCCAACCCCGATCCGGGTCAATTGCGGCTGGCCGTCCTGCACCTCCACCTTGATCAGGGTCAGGTCGGTGGTACCGCCGCCGACATCGCAGATCAACACCAGCCGCGTTTGCGCCAGGTCGGCCGCTAGCGTTTCGCGATGATGGAACACCCAGTCGTAGAAGGCCGCCTGGGGCTCCTCCAGCATGCGCAGCGCGGGCAGTCCGGCCATGCGCGCGGCTTCCAGCGTGAGGGCGCGCGCGCCTTCATCGAACGAGGCGGGCACGGTGAGTACCACGTCCTGATCCTCGAGCCGGGCATTGGGGAAACGGTGGTTCCATGCCGCGCGCACATGCGCCAGGTAGCTGGCGCTGGCCGCCACCGGCGACACCTTGCCGACTTCGTCGGCGGCGCCCCACGGCAGGATCGGCGCCACGCGGTCGACTGACGCATGCGACAGCCAGCTTTTGGCGCTGGCGACCAGCCTGCCGGGCACTTGCGCGCCCAGCGTGCGCGCAAGGCGGCCCACCACGACATGGCCCGATGCGGCTCCATCGGCACCATCCGTCCCATTGGCAACTTGCCACGGCAACTGCAGATCGCTGGCATTCAGCTCCCCCGGCGCCGCGTGGTACCGCACGGACGGCAGGAGTGGCCGCGTGGCCACCTCTCCCAGGCTCACCAGTTGATCGATGTCGAAGACGCGGATGTCCTCCGACCCTGCCTCGCCATAGGCGACGACCGTGTTGCTCGTGCCCAGGTCAATGCCGACGCTATACCGCTTCATGCATGGCACTCAGGCATTCGCGTTGCCGCGCACGTCGAACTCGACCTTCCAGCGCTCGCCTGTGCCACGGGGCACGGCTTCCAGCTCCAGCGTGCCGGCCTCCGTGATGCGGGCATGCAGCTTCACCGGCACGACTTCGCCAGGCGTGCGGCCTTCGGGCGGCAGCGTGGCCTGGATTTCATCGAGCTCTTGCAGGTCTTCGGGCCCCCAGAAGTCGAGCAGGGTGCCTACCTGGTCCTGGCGGCGCACCGACGAGCCGAAGAAGCGGAAGTGCACGGGTTCGCCGACCACGAGCCCGAATTCCTGCTCCGGCAACGGCGCCTCGGTGCCTTCCTCCATGCCGAAGGGCGCCACGCACAGCGCCTGGATGGGCGGCTCGAAGCCCGGGATGGCGGGCATCGCCGATTCCACCGCAATGTAGTAGGCCCGCGCGGTGCCGCCGCGAATGCGCACGCCCTTGCCGCGGCGCACGTAGCCGTAGTAGGCGGCGCCACGCGCGACAGCCAGGTCCAGGTCGGCGCCCCCCAGCAGGCGCGCGGGGGCCGCGCCTTCCGCGGCGAGCCAGCCGTTGAGCGTCTGCAGGATGCGCTCGACCAGCAGGGCGGACTTGAACACGCCGCCGTTGAACAGCACCGCCGTGGGATGCAGGAAGGTCGCGCCCGGCGCCGCCTTGCCTGCCAGGCCTTCCATCTCGGCCAGCGCTGCCACCTGGCGGCCCAGGAACGCCGCCAGATGTCGTGTGATGGCCGGGTCCTGCGCGTACGGCAGGCCCAGTTGCGTCAGCCCGGCGCGTGCCCGGCTGACCGGGCGGGCAGAGCCATCCACCTGCGGGAAAAAGCCTTCCAGGATGATCTGGGTGAGCTCGGCGCGGGTCAGCTCCGTGCGGATCGAGCCGCCGATGAGCTTGGAGCCGCGGCTCGGCACGACCAGCGGCACCGCGTCCGTGGTTGGGTCGCTGAGCAGGGTTTCCTTGGCGCTGCGGCAGGCATAGGTGAGCGCGCGAAGTTGCCACGGGTCGGCCTGCGTGCCTTGGGCCGCGAGCTTGCGCGCCACCACGTGGGCCAGCGCCAGGTCCATGTTGTCGCCGCCCAGCAGGATGTGCTCGCCGACGGCGACGCGGTGCAGCTCCAGGTTGCCCTCGCGCTCGATCACGGCGATCAGCGAAAGATCGGTGGTGCCACCACCCACGTCGACGACCAGGATGATGTCGCCCACCTTGACCTCTTTGCGCCACTGGCCGCCGCTCTTCTGAATCCAGCTATAGAGCGCGGCCTGAGGCTCCTCCAGCAGGGTCATGCGGGCATAGCCCGCGGATTCGGCGGCTTCTGCCGTCAGTTCCCGCGCGGCCGGATCGAACGACGCGGGAATGGTGACGGTGATGTCCTGCTCACCGAACGGGGCGTCGGGATGCGCGTGGTCCCACGCTTCGCGCAGGTGCGAGAGATAGCGCACGGAAGTCTCGAGCGGCGACACGCGCGGCACTTCCGCCGGCGCGTCGTTCGGCAGGATCGCCGCGCGGCGGTCTACCCCGGGGTGGCAAAGCCAGCTCTTCGCGCTCGATACCAGCCGGATCGGCGTGGCCGCGCCACGGCTGCGCGCCAGCTCGCCCACGGCGAAGTCCCGCGCGGCGTTCCACGGCAAGGCCAGGTCGCCCGGAGCCAGCTCGCTCGGATGCGGCAGGTACAAGAACGACGGCAGCAGGTCGCAATCTTCGATCGCGCCTGGTGCGGTGAGCTGTGTGATGGGCAGGACGCCCTGGGTGGTCTTCTCGCCGTCACTGGCGGTGAGGTCGACGTAGGAGAGGGCGCAATGCGTCGTGCCCAGGTCGATGCCGATCGAGTAGCGGGGGTCGCTCATAGCTCGACCTCGGCCGGGGCGATCACGGTGGCGTCATGGCGCTCGGCCAGCCGGGGCAGGCGGACTTCCGCCACGCGCCAGCCACGGTGGCTGATGCTGCCGTTGAACGGCGCGCTGCCGACCACGTTGCCGGTCAGCCGGATGGCGGTGGCATCGAACCCGTCGGGCACCGTTACGCGGCTGCCCTCGGCTTCCTCGCGCACCGGCCGGATGGTGAAATGCTCGCGCAGCACGGCGCGGCAACCGTCATGCACCAGCCGGGCGGCGGCACCGATTTCCGTGTCGGAATAGCCGGCGATGTCTTCCTCGACAAAATCGATGAAGCGCGCGTCGCGCTGGAGCAGGCCCAGCAGCTGGAGCGCGGCCTCGGGGCTCGCTTCTTTCAGCGCGCTCGGGGCCGGTGCCGCGGCCATGGGGGCAGGAACGGGTGCAGCGGGCGCTGGACTTGCGCCAGGCCCCGTGCCGTCACGCAGGCGCCGCACGCCCGCGGCAAGCTCGCGGTCGCCCAGGATGTTGAAAAACGTGCCCACGGCAAGGGAAATCCTGCCTAGGAAAGACATGTTCGAGTCGGTCATCAATGGCTCCAGATGTGCTCTGTTGAAGGACGAGCTGTCCCCTGGCGATGCTGTACTGGGCCCGCCCTGCCGTAGCGCAGGCGCTTGCCGGCAGGCAACGGCGTGGTGCGCGCAGTGGCGGGCTCGCCCGTCAGCATCTTGTTCTTCGGGCCCGGCCGGGCCGCTCAAGGCGGTATTTTGCCCTAAGGCGCCCATGATCCGGCCAATGCGGCCCACAAAGCGCCAAGACTCTCACCATGCTGCCCGCCATGACTCGCCCTTACGCAGGGCGCCGGAGTAGCCTTTAATAGAGCAAAATAGAACAAATGCCCGTCACGATCTGCATTGGAGCTGGGATGAAAGCGCTTTCCACCAAAGAACGGACGCGCAGGCGCCCGTCCGACAGGGTACTGAACGTTCTCGCGGCGCTCGTGGGCCTGGTTACGCTCGCGGCCGGCATCGCCTGGCTTATCTACAAGTGGCGCGTAGATCTCGAAGTTCCGTACTTTGCCATTCCGCTGGTGCTGACGGTCCCCGTGATCGCTGCCGCCGCATTCCGCAGTTTTTGGGACTAGCGCAGCGGTTTTGTGCATGTTAGCTGGCTTTAAGCGCAGTTAAGCCCGTTGGCCCGCCAGATGTGCGCGGCGTGGGGGCAAATGCCGGCGCGCTGTCCGCCCCTGCACGCGCCACGCAGCGCTAGCCTTGCCCCCACGCAGAACTTGCGTTTTGCGATTGCGAAGCAAAAACCCCGTGCGGTTCAGACCCCCCTGGAGAAAATTCAGGCAAAATTCGGGCATTCCTGCCGGGCTGTGACCCAGCCGGTGGCGTTCTCCAACCTATTTCTTGATCCTGAGATAAGCAATGAGTACCCAGCAACCCACCATCATCTACACGCTGACCGACGAAGCTCCGCTGCTGGCGACCAGTGCCTTTTTGCCCATCATCCGCACCTTCACCGCCCCGGCCGGCATCAACGTGACGACCAGCGACATCTCGGTGGCGGGCCGTATCCTGGGCGAATTCCCCGAATTCCTGACCGAGGCACAACGCGTGCCCGACAACCTGGCCGAACTGGGCCGACTGACCCTGCAGCCGGACACCAACATCATCAAGCTGCCCAACATCAGCGCCTCCGTGCACCAGCTGGTCAGCGCGATCAAGGAACTGCAGGCCAAGGGCTACAAGGTTCCCGATTTCCCGGAAGACCCGAAGACCGATGCCGAGAAGGCCATCCGCCAACGCTATTCGAAGTGCCTGGGCAGCGCCGTGAACCCGGTCCTGCGCGAAGGCAACTCGGACCGCCGCGCGCCGGCTGCCGTCAAGAACTACGCACGCAAGAACCCGCACAGCATGGGTGAGTGGAGCATGGCTTCGCGCACGCACGTGGCGCACATGAAGCACGGCGACTTCTATCATGGCGAAAAGTCCATGACCCTGGACCGCGCCCGCGATGTCAAGATGGAGCTGGTCACCAAGAGCGGCAAGACCATCGTGCTCAAGCCGAAGGTGTCGCTGCTGGACGGCGAGATCATCGACAGCATGTTCATGAGCAAGAAGGCGCTGTGCGACTTCTACGAAGAACAGATGGAAGACGCGCGCAAGACCGGCGTGATGCTGTCGCTGCACGTGAAGGCCACCATGATGAAGGTCTCGCACCCCATCGTGTTCGGCCACGCCGTGAAGATTTTCTACAAGGAAGCCTTCGAGAAGCACAGCAAGCTGTTCGACGAACTGGGCGTGAACGTCAACAACGGCCTGGTCAACCTGTACGACAAGCTGGAAAGCCTGCCGAGCTCCAAGCGCGAAGAAATCATCCGCGACATGCACGCTTGCCACGAACACCGTCCCGAGCTGGCGATGGTGGATTCGGCCAAGGGCATCTCCAACCTGCACGCGCCCAACGACGTGATCGTGGACGCCTCGATGCCGGCCATGATCCGCATTGGCGGCAAGATGTGGGGCGCCGATGGCCGTCCGAAGGACACCAAGGCCGTGATCCCGGAGAGCACGTTTGCCCGCATCTACCAGGAAATCATCAACTTCTGCAAGACCAACGGCAACTTCGACCCGGTCACCATGGGCACCGTGCCCAACGTCGGCCTGATGGCGCAGCAAGCCGAGGAGTACGGCTCGCACGACAAGACCTTTGAAGTGCCCGAGGCCGGCGAAGCCCGCATCGTTGACATCGCCACCGGCGAAGTGCTGCTGGTGCAGAACGTGGAAGAGGGCGACATCTGGCGCATGTGCCAGGTCAAGGACGCACCGATCCGCGACTGGGTCAAGCTGGCCGTCACGCGCGCGCGCAACTCCGGCATGCCGGCCATTTTCTGGCTGGACCCGTACCGCCCGCACGAAGCCGAGATGATCAAGAAGGTCGAGACCTACCTGAAGGATCACGACACCACCGGCCTGGACATCCAGATCATGTCGCAAGTGCGCGCCATGCGTTACACGCTGGAACGCGTCATCCGCGGCCTGGACACCATCTCGGTGACCGGCAACATCCTGCGCGACTACCTGACCGACCTGTTCCCGATCATGGAACTGGGCACCAGCGCCAAGATGCTCTCCATCGTCCCGCTGATGGCCGGCGGCGGCATGTATGAAACCGGCGCGGGCGGCTCGGCGCCTAAGCACGTCAAGCAACTGGTGGAAGAAAACCACCTGCGCTGGGATTCGCTGGGTGAATTCCTGGCGCTGGCGGTGTCGCTGGAAGAACTCGGCATCAAGACCAGCAACGAAAAGGCCAAGATCCTGGCCAAGACGCTGGACGCCGCCACTGGCAAGCTGCTGGACAACAACAAGAACCCGTCGCCCAAGACCGGCCAGCTGGACAACCGCGGCAGCCAGTTCTACCTGGCCATGTACTGGGCCCAGGAACTGGCGGCACAGACCGACGATGCTGCCCTGGCAGCGCAGTTCGCGCCGCTGGCCAAGCAACTGACCGACAACGAGCAGGTCATCGTTGGCGAGCTGTCGGCCGTGCAAGGCAAGGAAGCCGATATCGGCGGCTACTACAAGCCCGACTTTGCCAAGCTGGACATCGTGATGCGCCCCAGCAAGACGCTGAACGCCGCGCTGGCAGCCGTCAAGGCGTAATCGATGCAAGCCTGGCCGCCCTGTCACGCAGGGCGGCCGCCGGCGGCAGCCACGCGTTGGGCAAGGCGAGCCGCCATGGGAGCCCCGGATACCTGGTAACAGGTACCCGGGGCTTCTGCTATTCGAGCTTCACCCTGCCGTCCTTTGCGAGTCGACGATATTGCGTTATCTCGCCCTGCACGCGCCGGCGGAAATCCTCCGCGTTGCCGCGCATGACCCAGA
This sequence comes from Cupriavidus sp. GW823-FHT07A04, assembly GCF_058794615.1. NCBI lineage: Bacteria > Pseudomonadati > Pseudomonadota > Betaproteobacteria > Burkholderiales > Burkholderiaceae > Cupriavidus > Cupriavidus sp. GW823-FHT07A04. The sequence continues at coordinate 162,132 of NZ_JBXAHA010000002.1, read as the reverse complement.
TCGACTGCCGCTGGAAGACTGCCTCCACGGAAGGGTCCAGAAGCACCCCCTGCAATTCCTTTTCCAGCCGCTCCACCACCGCTTGCGGCGTGGCGCGCGGCGCGGCAATGCCGAACCAGAATGCATTGCCGGGCATGGCGATGCCGAGTTCGGCAAAGGTTGGCACGCCCGGATACTGCGGGGAGCGCGCCCCGGCACTGATCGCCAGCGGGCGCAACTTGCCAGACTCGAGGTAAGGCTGGGCAACGGCGATGGGGTCGAGGCTCAGGTCGATCTGCCCGCCAATGACGTCGGCGAGGATCTGCGTGCTGCCGCGATATGACACGGGCGTGATGTCCGCATGCAGGTCGGCCTCGATCATGGCGCCCACAATGTACTGCGCGGTGCCCGGGCCGGTGGTGCCGTAGGTGACGGTGCCCGGTTGGGCGCTTGCACGCGCCAGCATGTCCGCGAACGACTTGATGCCGGAGTCCGATCGGGTGGTGAGCATGACCGGCGCCTGCGCGATGATGCCGATCGGCGCCCAGGCGCCTTCCGCCGGGATGGGCAGGCTGGTGCGCAGCGCGGGGAGCATGCTGAACGTGGTGGAACTGGCGAGTAGCAGCGTGTATCCGTCGGCGGGCGCCTTGGCGACCAGCTCCGCCGCGATCATCGTGGAGGCACCCGGCCGGTTGTCGACTACCACGGGCTGGCCCAGTCGGGTGCGCAGCTTATCGGCAATGACACGGGCAATGATGTCGGTGGTGCCGCCCGCCGTGAAAGGGACCACGAGGTGCACGGTCCGCTGTGGGAATGCTTCGGGGGCGGTCTGTGTCTGCGGGCTGGGCACCGAGGCGGCCACCAGCAGCGAAGTGGTGACCAGCCGGCGCAACGGGTCTAAGGAAAAAAGCAGGTCCATGGGCAGGTCAACTGGCGTCGGGTAGTAGCACCTGCAGGCTGGCGTGAGCAGATAAAAACACGTTAAGCATCAAAGAATGGCGGGTATGTCGGGACTAGATGGCTTTGCCGGGCTATCGCGTCGATTCTACGTCAGATGCTGCGTTGCAATATGTGCGTCTGGCTGTGCCGTTGGTTGCACTAATCATTTTCCGTGCCATACAATGCGAACCATTCTCATTTAAGTTTGGCCGTGCCAGACACTTCACTACGCAAGGGAAGCGATGGCCGCCGCAGAATCCGCGTTACAGCAGTCACAGCAGCATGTCCATGCCCTCTACAGCGATCACCATCGCTGGCTGCAGGGCTGGCTGCGGCGTCAGCTTGGCAACGCGTTTGACGCCGCCGACCTGGCACAGGATGTGTTTCTCCGCTTGCTTCATCGCGAGCCGTGCGATATCAGGGAACCGCGCACCTACCTGAGCACGATCGCGCGCGGCCTTGTCATCGAGCACTGGCGCCGCCGGGAGCTGGAGCTGGCCTGGCTGGAGACGCTGGCGCAACTGCCCGCGCCGCAGGCGCCGTCGCCCGAGAGCCGGCTGCTTTTCCTGGAAACCCTCATCGCCATCGACCGCATCCTGGATGCGCTGAAGCCGCAGGTGCGCAAAGCATTCCTGTGGGCCCAGCTCGAAGGGCTGACCTGCCGGCAGATCGCGGAGCGCCTCGGCGTGTCGCTGGCTACCGCCGAGCGCTATGTCGCGGCGGCGCTGCGCCATTGCTACAGCTTGCGTTTCGGTGGCTGATGCCCGTGCGTGATCCAGCCAGGCCAGGCGAGCCGACGGCTACGGCCGGGCCGCAACCCCCGATCCCCGCGCGCATCGTCGACCAGGCCATCCATTGGATGGTCAAGCTCGACTTCGGCGAGGCCAGCGCCAGCACGCGCAAGGCATTCGCCCAATGGCACGACGCCAACCCGCTGCACGCGGTTGCCTGGCAACGCGTGCAGGCACTGCGCACCGATTTCTCCGGCATGCCGCCGGCACTGGCGCTGCGTACCCTGCAAGCTGCCGACGCCCGGCGTGGCGTGGGCGGGCTAAAGCGCAGGCAGGTGCTCAAGGTGCTGGCATTGGCCGGCATCTCGGTGGCCACGGCGGCAAGCGTGCGCGAACTGGCGCCATGGCAGCGCCTGGTCGCCGACGCGAGCACGGCCACCGGCGAGCAGCGCACCCTGCGCCTGGCCGATGGCAGCACCATCGTGCTCAACACCGATACCGCCATCAGTACCGCGCTGGGCACTGAGCGCCGTTTGGTCACGCTGCGGCGCGGGGAGATCCTGGTGACCACGGGACATGATGATGGCTTCGCGGCCAGCAGCGCAGCGGTGCGGCCGTTCTGGGTACAGACGCCGTTCGGCAGCCTGCGTGCGTTGGGCACGCGCTTTGTGGTGCGCATCGAGGACGAACGCGCCCGCGTTACCGTGCAGGAGGGCGCCGTGGAACTGCACCCGGCTGCGGGCGGGGCGACCGACGTAGCGCGTGCGGGGACGACCTGGCGGCTCGCCAAGGCCGGCAGCATGCCGGCGCCGCCGCAGCCGTTCGAGGCGGACGGCTGGGCCGATGGCGTCATCGCGGGCAAGGACATGCGGCTGGCGGACGTGCTGGCCGAGCTGTCGCGCTACCGCACCGGCCACATCGCCTGCGATCCGCGCGTGGCCGATTTGCGTATCTCGGGCGCGTATCACGTGCGCGACACCGATCGGGTGCTGCGCTTCCTGATGCAGGCGCAGCCGATCACCGTGGTCTATCGCACGCGCTTCTGGGTTTCGGTTGGCCCGGCGGGAGGGCATTGACTCCATGCCAGGCGTGTCCGAAAAAATATGTCAGGAAGATTGAGGGGATTTCGATTCTCGACCGGCCTACAGCGTAGGAACTCAAATTAAACAAACGCTGCCGGAGAAAGGAATCATGTCTGCAACTCGTTATGCCACTGTCATCGCCGCTGCGCGCCCACCCCGACCCAAGCCGTTTGCGCTCGCCGTGCACCACGCTATGGTCTGCCTTGCCATGGGCGCAACAGTGGCGCCGTTTGCCGTGAGGGCACAATCGCAGGCAGGCCCCGCGGACGCCGCGCCGACCCTGCCGGCGGTAACCGTCACCGCCGGCGCCGAGACGCCGGGTGAGCTTGCGCAACCCTACGCGGGCGGCCAGGTGGCGCGCGGTGGCCGCCTGGGGCTGCTGGGCAACAAGAGCGTCATGGACACGCCGTTCGCCGTCACCAACTACACCGCGCAGCGCCTGGAGGACCAACAGGCCACCACGCTGGCCGAAGTACTGAACAGCGATCCGTCCACGCGCTTCACGGGCCAGGTTGGCGGCGTGACCGACTCTTTCTATATTCGCGGCTTCCCGATCAATGAGGGCAACCTGTCCGAGATCGCATTCGACGGCGTGTACGGCGTGTCGCCGAACTACCATCTGTTTACCGAGTACCTGGAGCGGGTCGAAGTGCTGAAGGGGCCGGCCGCCTTGCTGTACGGCATGTCGCCGAACAGCGGTGTCGGCGGCGTGGTCAATGTCGTGCCCAAGCGCGCGCTGGCGACGGACCTGACGCGTTTCACGCTCGACTATGCGTCCGACGCGCAGGTGGGCGGCGCGGTGGACCTGAGCCGCCGTTTCGGCGAAGACCGAGAGTGGGGCATTCGCTTCAACGGCCTGCACCGGCAGGGACCGACGGCGCTCGACAACCAGAAGTCACGCGCCGAGGTGGCGGCACTGTCGCTCGACTACCGCGGCGAGCGCCTGCGGGCCTCGCTCGACCTGATCGAGCAATACCAGTGGGTCGATGCTCCCACGCGTCCCTTCCTGATCACAGCCGGCGTGCAGGTGCCGTCGGCGCCGGACGGCAGGCGCAATGTCAGCCAGCCCTGGGGCTGGTGGAAGTCCAACGATGTGTCGACGCTGCTGCACGCGGAATACGACCTCACCGACAACGTGACGGTGTTTGCCGATGCCGGCGGTACCCGCTCGGACGTGGCGCGCTTGTCCGACCAGACGCCAACCATCCTGAATTCGGCCGGCGCGACTTCGTCGGCCGTGCAGAACTGGAAGTTCCAGGTCAACCGCTCGAGCTTCGATACCGGTGTCAGGAGCAAGTTCGAGACCGGGCCGGTCAAGCACGCGCTGGCGCTGCAGGCCAACCTGTATATGGACCGTTTCGCCAGCGCCAACGTGTCCGGCACGCCTGTCACATCCAATATTTACGCCCCGGCCGACCGCCCGGCGCAGAACATTGCCGCCCCGCAAAGCGTGCCGAAGGTGTCCGACTCCACGCTGTCGGGCCTGTCGCTGGCCGATACCTTGAGCGTGCTGGACGACCGCCTGCAGTTCACCCTTGGCCTGCGCTACCAGCAGGTCAAGTCGAGCAACTATGCTGCCACCGGCGCGAAGACAGCTTCGTACGACGAAAGCGCCATCACGCCGCTGGCCGGCATCGTCTTCAAGCCCTGGCGCAACATCTCGCTCTATGCCAACTACGTGGAAGGGCTGAGCAAGGGAGACATCGCGCCGGCGACCGCGTCGAATGCGGGGCAGGTCTTTGCGCCGTACAAGACCAAGCAGCAGGAGGTGGGCATCAAGCTCGACTCGGGCAAGGTGATGGCGACGCTCGCCGCGTTCCGCATGACCAAGCCCAGCGGCCAGTTGTACGGGACGGTCTATGCCATCGACAGCGAGCAACGCAACCAGGGGCTGGAGCTGACCGTATCGGGGCAGCCCTACAAGGGCGTGCGCCTGCTCGGCGGGCTGACCTTGCTTGACGGCGAGCTGACCAAGACCAACAGCGCAGCCACACTTGGCAACCGCCCCGTGGGCGTGCCTACCGTCATGGCCAACCTCGGCGGCGAGTGGGACCTGCCGTGGGTTCCGGGCCTGACGCTGACCAGCGCGGTCAACTACACGGGCAGCGAGTACGTCAACCAGGCGAACACGCAGCAGGTGCCGTCGTGGACAACCGTCGATCTCGGCGCGCGCTACAAGACATCGATGTACGGCAAGTCCACGACGTTCCGGGCCGGTTTGTTCAATGCGTTCAACCGGAAGTACTGGTCCGGGGTGGCATCCTACGGCACGATCTCGCTCGGCGCGCCGCGGACCTTCATGGCTTCCATGAGCGTGGATTTCTAAGCATTGGCCGCACGACGCCTCGCGCTTTGCAGCGCCTTCGCTTGTCTGGCCCTGGGTTTGGGCATTGCGCCGGATGCGGTGCTCGCGCAGGCGAGCCCGGTGGTAAGCCCGGTGGTAAGCCCGGTGGTAAGCCTGATGGCGAGCACGGGCCAGGCGCGGATGTTCGTCATCGCGCCCGGCCCGCTTTACGCGGTCCTCAATCGCTTTGCCAGTGTCGGCGGCATCGATCTTTCCTATGATGCTGCACTGCTCGGCAGCGCCCAAAGCCCGGGACTGAATGGCCTCTATACCGTGCCGGACGGGTTGAGGGCGCTGTTGGCGGGCAGCGGCCTGGAAGCGGTGGAAGTGCCGGGAGGCGGGTACGCATTGCGCAAGGCACAGGCGGTCTCCGGCGCCCAGGCCGCGCCGTTGCTGCCCACGGTCACGATCTTCGGGGCGGCAGCGGCTGCGAGCGAGCTGCCCCCGGCTCTCGCCGGCGAGCAGGTCGCGCGCGGCGCGAGGCTTGGGCTGCTGGGCAATATCGACATCATGGACGCGCCGTTCAGCATCACCAGCTACACCGCAAAGGCGATCGAGGACCAGCAGGCGCGCACGGTGGGCGATATGGTGGCCGTTGATTCGTCCGTGCGCTATGTCAGCCAGCCTGGCGGCATCCTGGACGCCTTCACGATCCGCGGCTTTCCCGTTGGCAATGGCAACTTCGGCGAGATCGCCTTCGACGGCATGTACGGCGTGGCCTCCAACTATCGGGTATCGACCGGCTACATCGAACGGGTCGAACTGATCAAGGGCCCGACCGCCATGCTGATCGGCATGGCGCCCAGCGGCAGTGTCGGCGGTGGCATCAATATCGTGCCCAAGCGGGCGACCGGTCCCGACCTGACCCAGGTCACGGCCGACTATGCCGCGTCATCGCAGCTGGGCGGCAACCTTGACGTAAGCCGGCGGTTTGGCGCGCAGCGGCAGTTCGGCATTCGCTTCAATGGCAACTATCGGTCGGGCGACACCAACCTGGACAACCAGTCGCGCCGCGCCGGTGCCGGCGCGCTGGCACTGGACTACCAGGGCGAGCGCCTGCGCGCGACGCTGGATTTCATTGGCCAGCAGGAGAGGATCGCAGCGCCATCGCGCCTCTTGCATATCGCGTCCGGCATCAACGTACCCGATGCGCCCAACGGGCGGCGCAATGTCTCGCAACCCTGGGAACACTCCAGCATCCGCGACCAGTCCCTGCTGGTGCGGGCGGAGTATGACATCGGCGACAAGCTCACCTGGTTCATTGCCGGCGGCGGCGGCCGTACCCGGGTGGCCAGGCTCTTTGCCATCACGCCCACCATCATCAACGAGGCCGGCGATATTGCCGTGCTGGACTCGAACTACCGGTTCAACGTAGCCCGCACCACCGCGGACACGGGCCTGCGCGCCCGCTTCGACACCGGGGCGGTGAGCCATCACCTGAGCATGCTCGTGAGCGACTATCGGGACCAGCTGGAGCGCAGCTTCAACAACGCCACGACCACCTCGCTGACCAACCTCTACCAGCCCGTGTCGCTGCCGGTGCAGTACATCGCGGCGCCCGCCGGCGTGCCGAAGGTCTCCCAGACGCGGCTGTCCGGCGCGGCCCTGGCCGATACGCTGTCGGTGCTGGACAAGCGCGTGCAGCTGACGCTGGGGCTGCGCCATCAGCAGGTCACGACCGACAATTTCAGCGCCGGCGGCGCCATCGCTTCGCACTACGACCAGGGCGCCTGGACGCCAATGCTCGGTCTGGTGGTGAAGCCCTGGCAACACGTCACGCTGTATGCCAACCGCGCGGAAGGGTTGAGCAAGGGCGACACTGCCCCCGGCAGCGCCAGCAATGCTGGCGAGGTATTCGCGCCTTACAAGTCAAGGCAGCTTGAGTTCGGCGTGAAGGTCGAGCAGGGCGGGATGATGGCGACCGTCAGCGCATTCCAGATATCGAAGGCAAGCGGTCAGATGTCCGGGACGCTGTTCGCGGCGGACGGCGAGCAGCGCAATCGCGGGCTGGAGTTCGGGCTAGTTGGTGAGGTGGTGGCCGGAGTGCGGCTGCTGGCCAGCGCTACCGTGCTCGATGCCAGGATTGTTCGCGGCAGTAGCCCCGAGTCGGCCGGCAACGCGGCTGTAGGTGCGCCGACGCTGCAAGCCAACCTGGGCGCCGAATGGGATGCCGGCTTCGCGCCAGGCCTGACGCTGGCCGGTGCGCTGGCCTACACGGGACGGCAATATGTCGACCAGGCCAATACGCAAAGTATCCCGCACTGGACCCGCGTCGACATCGGTGCGCGCTACCAGACTACCGTGGCGCGCAAGCAAACCACCTTCCGCCTCAATGTCCGCAATGTCTTTGACAAGCATGACTGGGCGGCGGTTGACGCCTACGGCGGGCTGGCGCAAGCCGAGCCGCGCACGCTGCTGCTTTCGGCAACGATGCGCTTCTGAGGCAGTTCTACTTGGTGGTGGTGGATTCCGCGGCGCGCTTGTCGGCATCGCGCAGGCGCTTGACGGCTTTGCCCAGCAGCCCGCCTTCGCTATCCGATACGGCTTCTTCCAGCGTGGCAAGAGCGGCCCTGATCTGCGTGCCGTGGGCGTTCGAGTACGCCTGGTCTTCGATCAGCGCGTCGGCTTCCTTGCGCACGCGCTTGCCCAGCTTGCGGGCGAACTCGGGATCGAGCTGGCCTTGCGCCGTGGCATTGGCGATGTGGTCGAGCAGGGCGATCAGGCCCGGCGCGGTCGTGGTGGCCGGGACAGCGTCCTCGGTTTTCCTGAGTTTCTTGGGCATGGCTCTTTTCCTCCGGTTGGGGCTCGATTCTAGCGCTAGGGGGAAACCCGGACCTGCTTCCCAGTATGAAAGATTTGTGACACCTTGTCAGCGCGACGGGTGATGCCCGGTCTATGGCAGCGGCAGGAAAAACGCAGGGCGCCGATGATTTGCTGCGGTGCACACAATAGCACATTGCCGGCAGCATAAAAAAGGGAGGGACACCGCATGTGCCTCCTCCCTTTCGGCGGGCGCCGTGCGGGCACCCGGTCTGAGCCTGCCCGGATGGTCAGACTACCGTGGCAAGCGCCAGGGTCAGAAGCAGGGCGATCACCGAGATGAGCGTTTCGCACACCGACCAGGTCTTGAAGGTCTGGGCCACGGTCATGTTGAAGTACTCCTTGACCAGCCAGAAGCCACCGTCGTTTACGTGCGACAGGATCAGCGAGCCGGCGCCGGTGGTCAGCACCAGCAGCTCGGGCCGGGTGCCCGGCACGCTGGCGGCGATCGGCGCGACGATGCCGGCAGCCGTGGTCATGGCCACGGTGGCGGAGCCGGTGGCGATCCGGATCAGCACGGCGACCAGCCAGCCCAGCAGCAGCACCGACACATGGGCGCCGGTGGCTACGTCGACGATGGCGTTGGAGATGCCCGAGTCGCGCAGCACGCGGCCAAAGCCGCCGCCCGCGCCGACCACCAGCGTGATGATGGCGGTGGGCGCCACGCACTCGTTGGTGAACTTCAGGATGTTTTCCCGGGTGAAGCCGCGGCGCTTGCCGAAGGTGTAGAAGCTCACCAGCGCGGCGATCAGCAGCGCGATCACCGAGTTGCCGATCAGCTTGAGGAAGTCGTTGGCAAAGCTCTTGGGCGTGGTGATGAGGTCGGCCCAGCTGCCGATCAGCATCAGGATCACGGGCAGCAGGATGGTGAACAGCGTGATGCCGAAGCCCGGCAGCTCATGCGAGGCCTGCACGCGTTCGTCTTCCTCGGTGAACTGCGCGGCCAGCGGATTCACATCCGGCAGCGTCACGTAGCGCGTCATCAGCTTGGCGAACAGCGGTCCAGCGATCGCCGCCGTGGGAATGCCCACGATCAGCGCGTACAGGATGGTCTTGCCGATATCCGCCTTGTAGGCAGTCACCGCCAGCAGCGCGGCGGGGTGCGGGGGGATCAGGCCGTGCACCACCGAAAGGCCGGCCACCATCGGGATGCCCACCAGCACCATGGAGGTGCCGGTACGCTTGGCCACGTTGAAGGCGATCGGCACCAGCAGCACGAAGCCCACTTCGAAGAACACGGGCAGGCCGACGATAAAGGCGATGGTCACCATGGCCCAGTGCACGTTCTTCTCGCCGAAGGCGTCGATCAGCGTGCGCGCGATGCGCTCGGCGCCGCCGGACTCCGCCATCATCTTGCCGAGCATGGTGCCCAGACCCACCACCAGCGCGATATGGCCGAGCGTGCCACCTACGCCGGCCTCGAACGATTTGACGATGTCGCCCATCGGCATGCCCACGGCAAAGCCGAGCAGTACCGAGACGACTACCAGGGTGATAAAGGGATTGAGCTTGAATTTCGCGATCAGCACGACCAGTGCGATCACCGCGATCAACGCGTAAAGCAAAAGGGTGGTTCCGGTTACGGCGCCCATGTTGTCTCCTTTGTGCGAGGTCCGCCGGGACTCCGGCGGGGCTCCCTCGCGTCCGCTATGAAAAGGGCCGCGCTGTCGGCGGCCGGTTCAGGTCTTCGTGGCTGGCTGGCCCGGGATCAGGCAGCCGGCTTCTTGTAGGCGATGCAGTCCACTTCGACCTTGCAGTCCACCACCATGCTCGATTGCACGCAGGCGCGCGCGGGCGGGTTGGCGCCGAAGTATTCCTTGAAGATCTTGTTGAACGACGCGAAGTCGCGGGCATCGTCCAGCCACACGCCGCAGCGCACGATGTGCTCGGTGCCGTAGCCGGCTTCGGCCAGGATGGCCAGTACGTTCTTGATGGCCTGGTGGGTCTGCGCAACGATGCCGCCGTCGATCACCTCGCCGGCCACCATCGGCACCTGGCCGGACACGTAGAGCCAGCCGTCGGCTTGCACGGCACGGGAAAACGGCATGTGCTGGCCGCCGGTGCCGGCGCCGCCCTCGACGCCAAATCGTTTGATATCCATGGGGACTCCTGAAGCAGATTGCAAATTGGGAAATAGGTGGTTACTGTGCCGGCGCCGCGCTGGCCCCGGCAGGCTTTGTGCGCGCGAGGAAGCGGCCGGCCCGCGCGCCGGTGGGCTTGCGCTGCTGCCACGACAGCTCGCCGTTGACCCACACGCAAGCGATGCCCTCGGCGGGCTGCATGGGATCGGTGAAGCTGGCCGCGTCGCGGATGGTGGCGGCGTCGAACAGGACCAGGTCGGCCCAGTAGCCTTCGCGCACCAGGCCGCGCCCGGCCAGGCCGAAGCGCTCGGCCGACAGGCCCGTCATCTTGTTGATCGCGACCGTCAGCGGGAACAGTTCGCGGTCACGGGCGTAGTGGCCCAGCACGCGAGGAAAGGCGCCCCACAGGCGCGGATGCGGCAGCGGATCGTTGGGCAGGCCATCGGATCCCACCACCGTGGCGGGATGGCTCAGGATGCGGTCCACGTCCGCGTCTTCCATGCAGTGATAGACCGCGCCGGCGGGTTGCAGGCGGCGCGCGGCGTCTTCGAGCCCTAGCTCCCACTCGGCGGCGATATCGGCCAGCAGGCGCCCGCCCATCTCGGGGTGCGGCTCGGACCAGGTCACCATGATGTCGAAATCGCTGGTGACCTGCTTCAGGTCGAGCGTGGAGGAGCTGGCGGTGTAGGGATAGCAATCGCAGCCCACCGGCTGCCAGCGTTGCGCGCGCTCCAGCGCATCCAGCACTTCCCCGCTGCGTCCCCAGTTGTCCAGGCCAGCACACTTCATATGTGAGATCACCACCGGCACGCGCGCATGGCGCCCGATGCGGAAGGCTTCATCCATCGCCTCAAGGATGTCGGCGAACTCGCTGCGCAGGTGGGTGGCATAGAGCGCGCCCGCGTGCGCCAGCGGCTCGGCCAGCGCCAGCACTTCGTCCGTGGTGGCGGCAAAGGCGTTGGCATAAGCCAGGCCGGTGGACAGGCCAATGGCGCCATGGTCGAGCGCTTCTTGCAGCTGTGCGCGCATCGCCGCGATCTCGGCCGGGGTGGCGGTGCGGTCCAGCCGGTCCATATGGTTGCTGCGCAGCGCCGTATGGCCGACCAGCGCGGCTACGTTCACCGCGGGGCGGGCAGCCTGCACGGCCGCGGCATAGGCGGCGAAGTCCGGATAGCAGAAGGCGTCGGCGGTGCCCAGCAGGTTCATCGGGTCGGGCGGCTCGCCGCGCAGCGTGACGGGCGCCGCGCTGATGCCGCAGTTGCCCACGATCACAGTGGTGACGCCTTGCGATAGCTTGGGGGTCATCTCGGGCTGGCGAACCACGTTGGTGTCGTCGTGCGTATGCACGTCGATAAAGCCTGGCGCGAGCACCAGGCCGGCGCCTTGCACCACATGCGCGGCGCTGCCGGGGTCGATGGCATCGCCGCCGTCTTCCAGCATGGCAATGCGCGCGATGCGCCCTGCGCGCAGCGCCACGTCGGCTGCGCGCGCCTCGGCGCCGGAGCCGTCGAGCAGGGTGACGCCGCGGATGAGGGTATCGAACAGTTCAGGCATGGTCAGTCTCCGAGCGGCTGGCGGCTATCGGTGGCGCCAGTGCCGCGGTGCGCGTCGAGCACGTACTTGAGCCGGCGCAGGTTGTCCTGGCTCTGGTCTTGCTGCAGCAGGGCGAGCTGGGTCGCTAGCACGTCCATGACCAGCAGCATCGCGTAGCGCGAGGCCGAGGGCTTGAAAATAAAATCCGTTTCCAGCGTGCGCACCGGCAGCAGCACGTCCGCGCGCGCCGCCAGCGGTGAGCCCAGCGCGGTCACGGCCACCAGTTTCGCGCCGTATTCGCGGGCGATATCGCAACTGGCCAGCATCTCGGGCACGTTGCCCGTGGCAGAGAACGCAAGCACGACATCGTCCTTGTGCAAGGTGGCTGCCACCATCTTCTGCAGCAGCGCGTCCTGGTAGCTGGCAACCGGACGGCCCAGGCGGGCCAGCCGGTAACGCGCTTCGTCGGCCATGAAGGACGAGCCGCCACCCATGCCAAAAGCGTAGACCATGCGCGCCTCCAGCAACAGGCGCGCCGCACGCTCCATATGGTCGGGATCGATCAGCTTGCGATTGACCTCAAGAGAGTCCAGGATATCCGCATGAATGCTGTCGGCCAGCGTGGCAGGGGACGGCTCCGCCGCGCGGGCGACCTCCGCCTGCAGGAAACGCTGGCCCACGGCCGTGGCTTGCGCCAGGCGCAACTTGAGGTCGCGCACGTCGCGGCAGCCGATGGCCTTGGCAAAACGGGTCACGCTGGCTTCGCTCACCCCGGCCTGCCGCGCCAGCTCGTTGATGCTGGTGGCGGCGGCGCCCGCCAGGTCCTGCAGGATCACCTGGGCGACCTTCTGCTCGGCCAGGCGCAACGTGGGGCCACGCTCGGCGATGCGGGTCAGGATGTCGAAGGGCGCGGACATGGTTGGCGGGTCAATGGTGGGGGCGAGCCGTCCCGGGTGCGCAATGTCGCCTCGGAGCCAGCTTTGAATGTTACTTTATAACAAGGGTGAAATATCGTAATTTCAAGGCTATCATTACGTCAATCGGAATTTTGCAGGATGATGACAGCATGCGTGAAATAAAGTACCAAGCCGGCACGATCGATCCGCTCAACAAGGCGCTGGGCAAGCTCGATGCCCCGCTGGCGCCCGATGCAGCCGGCCAGGTGGGCTGGCAATTGCTGGCGGAAGACCTCAGCCTGCCAGCCGCTGTGCTGTATGAAGAGCGCCTTGCGCATAACCTGGAATGGATGCGCCGCTTCATGGGTGAGTATGGTGTGCAGTTGGCGCCGCATGGCAAGACCACCATGGCGCCCAAGCTGTTCGCGCGCCAGCTGGCCGCCGGCGCCTGGGGCATCACGCTGGCCACCGCGCACCAGACTGCCGCCGCGTACGCGCACGGCGTGCGGCGCGTCTTGATGGCCAACCAGCTGGTGGGCCGGCGCAACATGGAAATCGTGGCCGACCTGCTGCGCGATCCGGATTTCGAGTTCTTTACGCTGGTGGATTCGGCGGCGCTGGTGGACCAGCTGGGCACGTACTTCAGCGCACGCGGCCAGAAGCTGCAGGTACTGCTGGAACTGGGCGTGCCAGGCGGGCGCACTGGCGTGCGCGGTGCGCAGCAGCAAGAAGCGGTGCTGGCGGCGCTGGCGCGCTGGCCCGGCGTTCTGTCGCTGGCCGGTGTGGAAATCTACGAGGGCGTGCTCCAGGAAGAGGCCGATATCCGCGACTTCCTGCGGCGCACCGTGGCGGTGACGCGCGAGCTGTTCGCGGCCGGCCGCTTCGGCCGCAGCCCGGTGGTGATGTCCGGCGCGGGCTCGGCCTGGTACGACGTGGTGGCGGAGGAGTTCGCCCGCACCGATATCGGCGCGCCGATCGACATCGTGCTGCGCCCGGGCTGCTACCTCACGCACGACGTGGGCATCTACCGCGCCGCGCAAAAACGGATTCTGGCCAGCAACCCGGTCGCGCAGAAGATGCGCGAGGGCCTGTTGCCGGCCTTGCAGTTGTGGGCCTATGTGCAGTCGATTCCCGAGCCGGAGCGCGCCATCATCGGCATGGGCAAGCGCGACGCCGCCTTCGATGCGGGCATGCCGATCCCGGCGCAGGTCTACCGGCCCGGTGCAAGCGCGCCGGTGGCGGTGCCCGCGCATTGGGAGGTGACGGGCATGATGGACCAGCACGCCTATCTGGCGATCCGCCCCGGCGACGATGTCCAGGTTGGAGACATGGTGGCCTTTGATATTTCCCATCCCTGTCTTACCTTCGACAAGTGGCGCCACATTCCGGTGCTCGACGGCGACCTGCGCGTGATCGATCTTGTGCAGACGTTCTTCTGAACGGCCGCACGCAGCAGCAAAGACAGCCATAACGGTAACGATAGCAACAACAGCAACAACAGCAACGACAGCGACAACAGGGGACGCTTGCACCATGAGCATCGACATTCTCGCCTTCGGCGAAGCGCTGGTTGAGTTCAACCAGCAGCCCGACGATCCCGCGCGCTACCTGCAGGGCTTTGGCGGCGACACTTCCAATTTCTGCATCGCCGCGGCGCGCCAGGGCGCCCGCGCCGGCTATATCAGCGCGGTGGGCGAGGACACCTTCGGCGAGCGGCTGCTGGCGCTGTGGACGCAGGAGCGGGTGGATACCCGCCACGTGCGCATCGACGCGGGCTCGCCCACGGGCGTGTACTTCGTCACCCACGACGCGCACGGGCACCGTTTCGACTACTTGCGCAGCGGCTCGGCGGCCAGCCACTACAGCCACGAGAACCTGCCGCACCACGCCATTGCCGAAGCGCGCTACCTGCATGTGTCAGGCATCAGCCTGGCCATCAGCACCAGTGCCTGCGATGCCGGACTGGCGGCAATGGAGCATGCGCGCAAGGCCGGTTGCCAGGTCACGCTCGACACCAACCTGCGCCTGCGCCTGTGGACCCTGGCGCGCGCGCGCGGCATCATGCGCGAGGCCTTCGCGCTGACCGATGTGTGCCTGCCGAGCTGGGACGACATCACCGTGCTGACGGGCCTCGATGACCGCGACGCCATCGTCGACTACCTGCTGGGCTGCGGCATCGGGCTGGTCGCGCTCAAGCTGGGCGAGGAGGGCGCGTACGTGGCCACGCCCGAGGCGCGCACGCTGGTGCCGCCGTACGCGGTGCACCCGGTGGATGCTACCGGGGCCGGCGATTGCTTCGGCGGCAGCTTTGTCGCGCGCCTAGCCGCCGGCGACGATCCGTTCGACGCCGCGCGCTACGCCAATGTGGCGGCCGCGCTGTCCACCACCGGCTATGGCGCCGTGGCGCCTATCCCATCCACCGAAACCGTGCTGGCGCGAATGGCGCAGTCGGTTTCCGTGATCGCCTGATTCTCAAGCCCTCAAGCCCTCAAGCCCTCAAGCCCTCAAGCTCCAAGCTCAATCGTCCGACCTGACCGAAGATCCACTGCCATGCAAACTCAATCTCCCTCGCTGATCGAACGCCTCGTTAACGTGCCGGTGATCCCGGTGCTCGAATTCTCCTCCGTGGACGAAGCCCTGCATGTGTCCGAAGCCTTGATCGGCGGCGGCCTGCCGGTGCTGGAGATCACGCTGCGCACGCCGGTGGCGCTGGACGCCATCAAGGCGGTGGCGGCAGCTTTCCCGCAAGCCTGCGTAGGCGCGGGCACGGTGTTGACGGCGGCCGACCTGAAGGCCGTGAGCGACGCCGGCGCGCAGTTCGCGGTTTCACCCGGGCTTACGCCGGCGCTGGCCGTGGCCGCGCAGGGTGCGGGCGTGGCGCTGTTGCCTGGCGTAGCCACCGCCAGCGAGGCGATGGCCGCGATGGAAGCCGGTTTCAAGTTCCTGAAGTTCTTTCCGGCGGAAGCGTCGGGCGGCGTGCCGATGCTCAAGTCGCTTTACGGGCCGTTCGCGCAACTGCGCTTCTGCCCGACGGGCGGCATTGACCTTGCTCGCGCGCCAACGTATCTCGCGCTGCCCAATGTGGTTTGCGTGGGCGGATCCTGGGTGGTGCCCAAGGATGCGGTGGCCAAGGGCGACTGGGCGCGGGTGCGCACACTGGCGCAGGAGGCTGCCGCGCTGCGCAAGTCCGCCTGAAGCCCCCAAGGCGTCGGACAAAGGCGGATAGCGGGCCGCCGCGCCAGGTTATAAGCTTGGCATATCCCGACTGCTGGAGGCAGCATGGCTGTGCAACTGGCGGGTCCGGCCCCGGGTGGCATGGCAGCTTCCCGGCGCCGCGGCGCGATGCTGGCCCAGCGGCTTGGCCGCGTGTTGATTTGCGCTTGCGTCTTGTTTGCCGAGGGTTGCGCCAGCCTGCCCAAGGAAGCACCGCGCGAGCAGAGCGCAGCGCTGGCAGATCCGGCGACCACCGCCCTCGGGCGGCTGGCTGCGCAGAGTTCGCCCGATCAGGCGCTGTCCGGCTTTCATGTGATCGCCTCTGGCGAAGAAGCCTACGGTACGCTGATTTCGCTGGCCGACCATGCCACCCGCACCCTGGATCTCCAGTACTACCTCATCGAGGCCGACGAATCGTCCCGCGAGATCCTTCGGCACGTGCGGGCAGCGGCCGAGCGGGGCGTGCGCGTGCGCGTGCTGGTGGACGACCTGCATAGCGACGGCAAGGATCGCGCCTTCCTGCGCTTCGCGGGCCATCGCAATATCGAAGTACGCATGTTCAACCCGTTTCCTGCGGGGCGATTCTCCAAGCTGACGCGGATGCTCTCGTCCGCCACCGATGTCCGCCGGCTCAACCGCCGCATGCACAACAAGGCCTTTATCGCCGACAACGCGCTGGCCATGACAGGGGGCCGCAATCTCGGCAACGCCTATTTCCTGCGCGCTCCCGACACAAACTTCGTCGACCTTGACGTGATCGCTGCCGGCCCCGCGGTACGGCGGTTGTCTGCCGCATTCGACAGATACTGGAACAATCCGCTGGCCGTGCCGGTGGAAGTCCTGGCAACCCCTGCGGAGGCGGCGGACGCGGCCTCCGCCTCCGGCACTAGGGCGGCGCGGCCCGAGCAGGCCCTCGTGGGCACGCAGACGGATAGCAAGCGCATCGAAGCACTGGGCATGACGCCTCCCGGCAAGATCGATGCGCGGGAGAGCTTCCTGGGCCGCCAGTTCACGGCTGGCGGCAAGCTGGCTCTCGAATGGGCTTCGGCAAGCGTGATGGTCGACGCGCCCAGCAAAGCCGCGCCGGACCAGGCGCCAGCCGCCGGCGAGACCATGAGCGAGGAACTGGGCCGCATGCTGAGCGGGGCGAGCCAGGAGATCATCCTGATTTCCCCCTATTTCATCCCGGGCGACCGCGGCGTCGCGTGGATGGCGGACCTGGTCAAGCGCGGCGTCAAGGTGCGGGTACTGACCAACTCACTGGCCGCCACCGATGCGCCCCTCGTCCATGTGGGATACCGGCGCTATCGGCCCGACCTGCTGCGCGCGGGAGTGGAACTGCATGAGCTCAAGTCGCGCCCCGGCCGGCCGCAGAAACTGATCGGGGATTACATGTCTTCGCAGGCTAGCCTGCATGTGAAGGCGGCCGTCGCCGACCGGACCAACCTGTTCGTGGGATCGATGAACTTCGATCCACGCTCGGCCAGCCAGAATACGGAAACAGGCCTGATCATCCATAGCGCCAAGCTCGCGCAGCAAGTCGCGCAGTTGTTCGCGGGGGCGATCGACGATAACAGCTACCTGCTGCGCTTGTCCGATCAGGGCGCGGTGCAGTGGGTGGATGGCAAGGGGGACAAGGCGGTGGTGTTCGATACCGAGCCGGATACAAGTTGGCAGAAGCGCTTGTGGATCGACGTACTCGCGCCGTTCACGCCTGAGCAGTTGTTGTGATGCCGCGGAGCGCCATGCCTGGCGCTCCGGTGCCGTCAGCGCATCTTACTTGCTGCGATCGGCTGCGCCTTCAAGCTTTTGGCCACCCTTCTGTATATCCTGGCCCAGGCCGGCCATGGTGTTGCAGCCAGCCAGCAGGGTGGCAAACAGAACGCAGAAGATCCATCCTTTTTTCACGCCAGACTCCTTTCGGTCATTGAATTCGCCGCAATTTTACCGTTGTCGCGGTGCTCTATTGAAGCACGATGCGTGCCATTTTGTAACCGATCGTGCCAAGATTGTGACGCGGCGCGGGCAAGCACTGCGCCCTAGGTCAGCAATTCACGCGCGCGTGCGCAGATTGCAGCATGTGTCTGCGCCAGCCAGTGAGCCGGGAAGGGCTGCGCCAGCAAGTATCCCTGTATGGCGCAGCAGCCCCAACGTCGTACTTCGGCCAGTTGGTGCCGTGTTTCGACGCCCTTGGCACAGACTGGCAGGCCAAGGCGCCATGCCTGCTCGCAGGCGGCGTGCAGCCGGGCGGCGGCGCCGGCCTGGCCCGGCTGCCCTGGCTGCTCGCTGCTGCCGATGCAGCGCGCGTTGAACGTCAGTAAATCGGGTTGCAGGCGCTCCAGCGTTGACGCGCCGCCGGGCGCGTCGGCAAAGTCGCTCAGGGCAAACCGCAGGCCCGCGCCGCGCAACGTGGCGAGCTTGGCCGCGGCAACGTGGTCGCCGGCCAGCAACGCGTCGCCGGGAATCTCGAGGCAGATCCTCGCCGGGTCGAGCTTGCGTGCCGCCAGGGTGCGCAACAAGGTGTCGATCAGCGGGGTGCCATGCAACTGGGCGCTGGAAACCAGCAACGACAGTTCCACCGGGTCGGCAACGCCCGGGCAATCCAGCAGGGGCAAGGCGTTTTCCATCAGCCAGCGTGCCACCTCGCCCATCATGCCAAGAGATTCCAGCGCGGGCAGGAAGTCTTGCGGCGCGACACGCCCCAACTCAGGGCTCTGCCAGCGCAGACGGGCCGTGTAGCCAGTCACGCAACCCGTGGCCAGCGATGCCCTTGCCTGCAGGTTCAGCGCGATCTGCCCGCGCGCCATGGCAAAAGGCAGGGCGGCCAGGAGCGGTGTGGAAAGTGATGCAGGGGTGGTAATGCCGCCGCCGGCAACGCCGTCGCCTCCGCGTTTGCGTACGCGCAGCATCGCGTCATAGGCCTCATGGAGGCTGCGCTCCGCTGGCTTGTCGGGTTCATCCAGCGCCACGCCAATGCTGCTGGACAGGAACAGCTCGAACCCGTTCTGCACGAACGGCCGCGCCAGGCCAGCGGCCACGGCACGTGCCAGGCGCGTCGCTGCTTCCAGCGGGTCTGCCGCCAGCTGTAGCAGCGGGGCCAGCGGCACAACCGCACCGATGTCCGCCTGGCCTAGCCAGTTCACTTCGGCCGTCTGGGCCAGCGCGGCTATGCGCGCCGCCACCTGCGCGCGTAGCCGCGCCGATAGCTCCGCGCCAAGCGTTTCGCTAGCGTAGGTAAAGCGATCGAGGTGGATCACCAGCACCGCGAAGCGCTGCTGCGTGGCCGGCGGCATCTGCCGCCGCGCCATCAAGGCAGCCACGAAGTCGCATTTTTCATGAGGGTCCACCTCCGGCGAGCGGACGGCATCGTCTGCGTCTGGATGCATTGGGGGTCCCTGTGGGCAGCATGATTTCGCCGCACGGTGGCATGAGCGCGGCCTCACAAAGCCTTGGCCGCGGCAACCGGCGCGCCATCGGCGCGCCGGCTCGGGGATCTGGCCCTCAAGCCGGCGTCAGGGATGGCACGGCACAGTGACGATCATACGGTAGAGCAGGCGCGGCCCGAAGCGTGGCGGACACAGGGATAGTGCGGATTCGCCGGGGCTTGACGGAGATCAAGTTTCGGCGCCAGGCGGGTATGGGGTCAGCCGGTGGTCTCGGCGTCGGCGCCGTCGTCGGGCAGCACGCGCGACGCCAATACCTTGTCGATGCGCTTGCCGTCCATGTCCACGATCTCGAACTTCCAGTCGCCCCAGCGCACGGTGTCGGTGGTCTGCGGAAGGCGGCCCAACAACAGCAGCAACATGCCGGACAGCGTGTGGTAACGCTCCTTGTCCTCTTCCGGCACCTGGCGCAGGCCAATGCGGTCTTTCAGCTCGGGGATGGGAATGAGGCCATCGAGCAGCCAGGAACCGTCCTCGCGCTGCACGGCCCATTCCTCGCCGACGCCATCCTGCTTGAATTCGCCGGTGATGGCCTCGATCAGGTCCTGCAGCGTCACCAGGCCTAGCACCTCGCCGTATTCGTCGATGACAAAGGCGATCTGGCCGCCGGAAACGCGGAAATTCTCCAGCAGTTCCATGCCGGTCACGCTTTCTGGCACGAACACCGGAGCCTGGGCCACGGCGGCGAGGTCGGTAGGCTCGCCGCGCAGGCGGCGCGCCAGCAACTGGCGGGCGCTCACCACGCCCAGCATGTCGTGCATGCCGCCGCGCACCACCGGGAAGCGCGAGTGATCGGACTCCTCGATGCGGCGCAGGTTTTCTTCCAGCGGGACTTCCACGTCCAGGCAGACCACATCGCCGCGCGGCACCATCAGCGAGGTGAGCTGGCGGTCATCCAGGCGGAACACATTACGCACCATGGTGTGCTCGTGCTGCTCGATGACGCCGGCTTCCGAGCCTTCCACCAGGAGGGCATGGATCTCCTCTTCGGTCACCGCCGGGCCGCGGCCGCTTTTCACGCCAAGCATGCGCAGCACCAGCCGGGTTGAGCTGGATAGCAGCTTGACGAACGGGGTGGAGGCCAGCGCCAGGAAGGAAATCGGGCGCGAGACCAGGCGCGCGATGGTTTCGGGGGCCATCTGGCCAAGGCGCTTGGGTACCAGTTCACCCAGCACAATGGAGAAATAGGTCAGGCCGGCCACCACAATGGTGGTGGCCACCCAGCCGGCGGTCGAGGCCTGCATGCCAAAGCCCTGGAGCCAGGCGCCGAGCGGCTGCGCCAGGGTGGATTCGCCAACGACGCCGTTCAGCACGCCAATGGAGGTAATGCCGATCTGGACGGTAGACAGAAATCGGGTGGGATCCTCGCCCAGCTTGATCGCTTCGATCGCGCCGCGGTCGCCTTCTTCGATGCGCCGCTGCAGGCGGGCCTTGCGGGCTGTCATCAAGGCGATTTCGGACATCGCGAACAGGCCGTTGATCAGGATCAGCGCCAGTAATATGGCAATTTCCATCAGGGTGCGCGCCCTGTGCGCGCAGGAGTTATCGAGGCCCAAAGCATAACATTGCTGTGTGTCAGGGCCGCTGCGGGCTTGCCTGGATTGCCGTGCCCATTCCCCCTTGCGGCACTTTGCGCTGACCGAGCCGTCACCCGGGCGCAGCGTGAAAACCGAACGGTGCCCCCGTTCGAAAACACGACGTTCGAGACGCTACAAGTCGCTTCCCGCTCCAGCCTTTTGCTCGAGGTTATTCGCTATCTCATTGATATAAAACAAAAAATACTTGTCTCCAGCAGTTGGCACAGCCGTTGCGTTACTGCCACCGAACCACCGTGCCATGCGGTGAGTTTGGCAACGGCGCTGCCTGGCAGCCGCCGTGAACGCTGACAAAGCAAGGAGACAAGTATGGAAGTGCAATCACAAGTCCAGGTGATGGGCATCGATGCCGGCGGCACGATGACCGACACCTTCTTTGTGCGCGGCGACGGGCGGTTCGTCGTCGGCAAGGCGCAAAGCAACCCGGAAGACGAATCCCTGGCCATCTTCAACTCCTCGGAGGACGCGCTTGCGCACTGGCAGCGCGGGGTCGACGACGTGTACCCCGAACTGCTGACCTGCGTGTACTCGGGCACCGCGATGCTCAACCGCGTTGTGCAGCGCAAGGGGCTGGACGTGGGCCTGATGGTCAACAAAGGCTTCGAGCACGTCCATTCGATGGGGCGGGCCATCCAGAGCTACCTGGGCTACGCGCTGGAGGAGCGCATCCATCTCAACACGCACCGCTACGACGAACCGCTGGTGCCCCTGTCGCGTACCCGCGGCGTGACCGAACGCACCGACGTGCAGGGAGAAATCGTGATCCCGCTGCGCGAAAATGAAGTGCGTCAGGCGACGCGCGAGTTGGTGGCGGCCGGGTCCAAGGCCGTCGTGATCTGCTTCCTGCAATCGCACAAGAACGGCACCAGCGAGCAGCAGGCGCGAGATATCACGCGTGACGAGCTCAAAAAGCTCGGTGCCGATATCCCGGTGTTCGCCTCGGTGGACTATTACCCGCAGCGCAAGGAAAGCCACCGGATGAACACCACGGTGCTGGAGGCATACGCGGCCGAGCCTTCGCGGCAGACGCTGAAAAAGGTCAGCGACCGTTTCAGGAAGCACGGCGCCAAGTTCGACCTGCGGGTGATGGCCACCCACGGCGGCACCATCAGTTGGAAGGCCAAGGAACTGGCGCGCACCATCGTCTCCGGGCCGATCGGCGGCGTGATCGGCTCCAAGCTGCTGGGCGAGACCCTGGGCTACGACAATATCGCCTGTTCCGACATCGGCGGCACCTCGTTCGACATGGCGCTCATCACCAAGGGCAACTTCGCCATCGCCGCCGATCCCGACATGGCGCGGCTGGTGCTGTCCTTGCCGCTGGTGACGATGGACTCGGTGGGCGCCGGCGCCGGCAGCTTCGTGCGGCTAGACCCCTATAGCGGCGCCATCAAGCTCGGCCCGGACAGCGCGGGCTACCGGGTCGGTACCTGCTGGCCGGAAAGCGGGCTGGACACGGTGTCGGTCTCGGATTGCCATGTGGTGCTGGGCTACCTCAATCCTGACAACTTCCTTGGCGGCGCGATACGGCTGGATGTGGAGCGGGCGCGCCAGCATATCAAGGCACAGATCGCGGATCCGCTGGGTCTGTCGGTAGAGGACGCCGCGGCCGGCGTGATCGAACTGCTTGACCTGCAATTGCGCGAGTACCTGCGTTCTAACGTGAGCGCCAAGGGCTATAACCCGACCGAGTTCGTCTGCTTCTCCTACGGCGGTGCCGGGCCTGTCCATACCTATGGCTACACCGAAGGGCTTGGCTTCAAGGATGTGATCGTGCCGGCTTGGGCGGCGGGCTTCTCGGCGTTTGGCTGTGCTTGCGCGGACTTCGAGTACCGCTATGACAAGAGCGTCGACCTGGCGCTGCCGCAGGACGCTGCGCAGGAGGACAAGGCCCGGGCGGCCCAGACCATCCAGAAGGCGTGGTCGGACCTGGCCGCCAAAGTGATCGAGGAGTTCAAGATCAACGGCTTCAAGGCCGAAGACGTGATCCTGCGGCCGGGCTACCGCATGCAATACATGGGCCAGCTTAACGACCTGGAAATCAGCTCCCCGATCGTCAATGCCGCCACGGCGGGCGATTGGGACCAGATCGTCGATGCCTTCGAGGAAACCTACGGCCGCGTGTACGCCAGTTCGGCGCGCTCGCCCGAGCTGGGTTTCTCCGTTACTGGCGCCATCATGCGCGGCATGGTGGTTACCCAGAAGCCGGTGCTGCCGGAAGACCTGGAAGGCGGGCCGAAGCCGCCCGCGCAAGCACGGCTGGGAACGCGTCCGCTGTATCGCCAGAAGCAGTGGCACGACGCGGTGCTGTGGAAGATGGAAGCGCTGCAGCCCGGCAACACCATCACCGGGCCCGCCATCATCGAGTCGGACGCCACCACCTTCGTCGTGCCCGAGGGCTTTGCCACCACGCTCGACAAGCATCACCTCTTCCACCTTAAAGAAGTGAAGTAAGGAGACACGCCATGAACATGATGTCCAGCAAGGAAGTCGGGCTCGCCGACCTGCTCAAGACCGGCGAGACGCTCAAGCAGTTCCGCGACGCCATCCTCGAACGCACCGCCGAGACCGGCCATTACAACGGGCTCACGCGCCTCGCATTTCGCGAGCGGGACCCGATCCGCTACGAAAAGCTCTTCTCCAAGCTGCGCGGCGGCCTGGTGCACGCGCGTGAAACCGCCAAGAAGATCGCCGCCAGCCCGATCGTCGAGCAGGAGGGCGAACTGTGCTTCACGCTCTACAACGCCGCAGGCGATTGCGTATTGACCTCAACCGGGATCATCATCCACGTCGGCACGATGGGGGCCGCGATCAAGTACATGATCGAGAACGACTGGGAGACCAATCCCGGCATCCACCCCGGGGACATGTTTACCAACAATGATTGCGCGATCGGCAATGTCCATCCCTGCGATATCGCCACCATCGTGCCGATTTTTGCGCATGGCAAGCTGGTGGGCTGGGTGGGCGGCGTGACCCACGTGATCGACACCGGCGCGGTGACGCCCGGATCGATGTCCACCGGGCAGGTGCAGCGCTTTGGCGACGGCTACATGATCACCTGCCGCAAGACCGGGGTGAACGACACCCCGCTGCGCGACTGGCTGCATGAAAGCCAGCGCTCGGTACGTACGCCCAAGTACTGGATTCTCGACGAGCGAACCCGCATCGCCGGCTGCCACATGATCCGCGACCTGATCGAGGAAGTGATCGAGGACGAAGGGCTGGAAGCCTACGAAGAGTTCTCCTACGAGGTGATCGAGGAAGGGCGCCGCGGCCTGCAGACGCGCATCAAGGCGATGACGCTGCCGGGCAAGTACCGCAAGGTGGCGTTTGTGGACGTGCCGTACAACCACCCGGACGTGCAGACCTCTTCGGCCTTCGCCAAGCTCGATTCGATCATGCATTCGCCGGTGGAAATGGAAATCCGCAAGGATGGTTCGTGGCGCCTGGATTTCGAAGGTGCGAGCCGCTGGGGCTGGCATTCCTACAATGCGCACCACGTGGCCTTTACCAGCGGTATCTGGGTGATGATGACGCAAACGCTGGTGCCCACGCAGCGCATTAACGATGGTGCCTACTTCGGCACGGAATTCCATCTGCCCAAGGGCACCTGGATGAATCCGGACGATTGCCGCACCGGCCATGCCTACGCCTGGCACTTCCTGGTCTCGGGCTGGAGTGCGATGTGGCGCGGCTTGTCGCAGGCCTACTTCAGCCGCGGCTACCTGGAAGAGGTCAATGCCGGCAACGCCAACACCTCCAACTGGCTGCAGGGCGGCGGCATCAACCAGGAGGGCGAGATCCACGCGGTCAACAGCTTCGAGGCTTCGTCGTGCGGCACCGGCGCCAGCGCCATCAAGGACGGTCTCAACCATGCCGCGGCGATCTGGAACCCGGAAGGCGATATGGGCGATATCGAGATATGGGAAATGGCCGAGCCCCTGCTTTACCTGGGGCGCAACGCCAAGGCCAATTCCGGCGGCTATGGCAAATACCGGGGCGGCTGCGGCTTCGAGACGCTGCGCATGGTGTGGAAAGCGCAGGACTGGACCATGTTTTTCATGGGCAACGGCTACATGAACAGCGACTGGGGCCTGATGGGCGGCTATCCCGCCGCCACCGGCTACCGCTTCGAAGCCCACAAGACCGGCCTGAAGGAGCGCATCGCCGGCGGCGACAGCCTGCCGCTGGGTGGCGATGCCAATCCGGACTTGCCGGACTACGAGAACCACCTCAACGCCGGCGCGGTCGTCAAGCGCGACCAGCAGTGCATGACGACCGAGGACTGCTACGACAACTACGACCTGTACCTGAACTACCTGCGTGGCGGCCCGGGCTTTGGTGACCCGCTCGACCGTGAGGTCGAGGCCATCGAGCGGGACCTGAACAACGCCTTGCTGCTGCCGGAATATGCGCAGAAGGTATATGGCGCGGTCGCGACCAAGGACGGCAATGGGATATGGACGGCGGATGCCAAGGCGACCGCGTTGCTGCGTATCGAGATCCGCAACCAGCGCTTGGCGCGCTCGCAGCCTGTCCAGGAGTGGATGAAGGGCGAGCGCGAGCGGATTCTGGTCAAGCATGCCTCGATCCAGGTGCGGCACATGTTTGCCACCAGCTTCGGCCTGTCGAACAAGTTCGAGCAGCAGTTTCGCACGTTCTGGGGCCTGCCGGACTCGTGGACCTTGACCGAGGACGAGCTGGACGTGCCGACCTATGGCTCGAAGTACCGCATGGACCTGTCCAAGATGCCCGACGTCAACACGGTGGTGCTGGTCGAAGAGTGAGGCCCGGCCGGCACCAACCAATGCACACATTAGTCAATACGCCAGAGAGGATTCAAGATGTCCACTTACACCAGTGAACAGGTCAAGAACCTGGTCGACGGCAAGCTCGACTGGGACACCACCTTGCGCATGCTATCGATGCCCAAGGATGCCGCGCGCTTTCAGCTATACGTGCAAGCGCTGCAGAAAAAGCTCGATTGGGATGATCGCATCGTGCTGCCGCTGAGCCCGCACATGTTTATCGTGCAGCAGGCCAAGACCAAAAAGTGGGTCACGCAATGCTATTGCGGCCATGTCTTCTGCGACTACCGGGAGAACTGGAAGCTCCATGCCAACGTCTACGTGCGCGACACGGATGAAGCCATGGCCGAGGTCTATCCGCACCTGATGGCGCCGGACACGCAATGGCAGGTGTACCGCGAATACTACTGCCCCAAGTGCGGGACCATGCACGACGTGGAAGCCCCCACGCCGTGGTATCCGGTGATCCACGACTTCGAGCCGGATATCGAAGCGTTCTATACGGACTGGGTGAAGCTGCCTCTGCCGGAACGCGCGGACTGATACCGATTTCGACATCGAGGTAATTGCTTCTGCACTTCCGGGCCAAGGGATGGATCGTGCATCCCTCCTGGCGGTGGCCTTTCGGCCGTTCGATTTTCGAACGGCCGTTTCGTTTCCGGCCGGTCGGTGACGGGCGCTCGGGCACCCGTGCGGCCGGGCGGGCCGCGCGGCGGGCGCATGGCGCGTGGCCTGGAACTTGCGGGTAGGCAAGCCCCGGCTGGCTTTGGCGGTGCCGTCGGGAGTAGGATGCAAAGAGCGGGCGCCAGTCCCGCGAAGCACGCAAGACAGGAGATCGAGCCGGATAACCGGCCATCCGAGCCCGCATCGGGCGGGCCCCCGCAAGGAGACACGGAATGCAAGAAGCCGGTACACCGATGGACTGGTTTTCCCATCCCGACCATGACGCCAGCATCATGTCCGCCTGGGAGCACCTGATCGATGGCGGTGAGGCGAGCGCTGGCGAACTGCGCTGCGTGGTCGATGATTCCTGGCGGCGGTGCCTGGTGGGCCAGGTTGATCCTGGCGCCGGGGCCGCGCCGCCGCCGCTGGACGAAGCCGGCCTGAGAGTCCGGCGGGAGAAGAATGATCGCCTGGTCAGCGCCAGCCTGCCACTGATACAGCAGACCCGAGAGTTTCTCTCGCAGACGGGCACCATCATGCTGCTGGCCGATCCTGACGGGATGATCCTCCAGCAGGAGGGGGATATGCATATCGTCGAGCCCGCCGGTGAAGTCGGCCTGATTCCGGGCTGCGACTGGACGGAGCTCAACTGCGGGACCAATGCCATCGGGACCGCGCTGGCCTTGCAACAACCCGTGCAAATCCATGGTGCCGAGCATTTTTGCGCCGGTATCAAGCGCTGGACCTGCTCGGCCACTGTCATCCGTGATCCGCTGGACGGCGGCGTGCTGGGTGTGATCGACGTGTCAGGCCTGGCGCAGACCTATAGCAGGCATAGCTTGGCGCTGACCGTATCGCTGGCCGGCCGGATCGAGAGCCGGCTGGCCAAGCTGGCCATGGAGCGCCGCCTGCGGCTGCTGGACCGCTGCATGAGCCATTTTGCATCGGTGCGCAGCGATGGGGTGCTCGTCCTTGACGAAGGCGGACGCCTGGTCAAGGCCAATCCGCAGGCGCCTTCCGCGCTGGCGCGGCTGGGCGTGAGCACCATTTTGAACAGCGCGTTTTCCATTCCCGGCCTGGACGCCCGCGGGGCGCGCGCCGGATCCGGGCCGCTGCCCGAATGGCTTCGCCTGACCCGCTTCGAAGCGATCCGCGATCGCGGCGACATGCTGGGTTTCGTGGTGGTGATCCCAGCCGCGCCGCATCGTCCTGCATCGGGTGCTGCCGATGCACCTGCCGCGCGGCTGGGCGCGGCGCCGGCGTTTTCCAGTATCGTTGGCAACGGCGCGGCCTTGCGCTCGGCTGTGGAGAAGGCGCAGCACCTGGCGCCGTCCAGGGTGCCGGTGCTGCTGCTGGGCGAAACCGGCGTTGGCAAGGAATTGTTCGCGCAGGGAATTCACCAGGCCAGCGCCTGCGCGGACGGCCCGTTCGTGGCGCTCAATTGCGGGGGGCTGTCACGGGACCTGCTCGCGAGCGAGCTCTTTGGCTATGCCGAGGGAGCGTTTACCGGCGCGCGCCGATCGGGCGCGGCCGGCAAGATCGAGGCCGCCAACCGGGGGACGCTGTTTCTCGACGAGATTGGCGAAATGCCGCTCGACATACAGCCGCACCTGCTGCGTGTGCTGGAAGAGGGAGAGATCTACCGGCTGGGCGAGAACACGCCGCGCAAGGTCAGTTTTCGCCTGGTTGCCGCCACCCACCGGAACCTGCGTGACGACGTGGCCGCGGGGAAATTCCGCATGGACCTGTTCTACCGCATCGCCGTGACCAATATCGCCATACCCCCCTTGCGCGAGCGCAAGGACGACATCCCGGCCCTGGTCACGCACTGGCTGGGCCGGCTATGCGAGCGCTATGGGCTGCCGGTGGCCTCGTTCGACGATGATGCTTACCGATGCCTGCTTGCCTACGACTGGCCGGGCAATGTCCGCGAGTTGCGCAACGCGCTCGAGGGCGCCTTGCTGATGGCCGAGGGCGGCGTGATCACCCTGGACAAGCTGCCGCTCGAAATCAGCGAGGTGGGCATGCCGGGCGGGGCAGGCCGGCCAAAGGACATTGCCGGCAGTGTGCCCGAGACGGTTTGCTCATTGGAGATGGCCGAATCGGAATCCATCCGCAAAGCCCTGGCGTACAGCGGCGGTAACCTGACCAGGACCGCTTCGCGGCTCGGCATCGCGAAGAGCACCTTGTACCAGAAGATCCGGAAATACGGGTTGGGTGCTGCGCTGAGCGAAACACGCGGACGGGTGACATAGGGCGGCGTGCCCGACGTCGACAACCGCATTTCGGCCTGGGCTGGTGTCGCGTTGCAGCATGGGTGCGGGCCCGGCGATTACCCCGAAGGTAATCGCCAGACGGCCTTCGCCATGCTGTAATGCCGCCATGGATACCCTGACCCCCAGCTCCGAAACCGCTCTCGATTTCCCCGGCCTGCTGCGTTACTGGCGCGGCAGGCGCGGCTATAGCCAGCTTGCGCTGTCGCTGGCCGCCGGGGTATCGCAGCGGCATATCAGTTTCCTTGAATCCGGCCGCGCCCGGCCCAGCCGGGAGATGGTGCTGTCGCTGGCGGACCGCCTTGGCGTGCCGCTGCGCCAGCGCAACCGCCTGCTCCTTGCTGGTGGCTTCGCACCGGCCTACACCGAGCACGGCCTGGCCGCACCCGCGCTGCAGATGGTGCAGCAGGCCGTGGCGCTGATCCTGTCCAAGCAAGAGCCTTATCCCGCGGTGGTGCTGGACCGATTCTGGAACATGCTCGATGCCAATCAGGCATACCGCAACATGATTGGCGTGCTGCTGGGTGGGCGCGCACCGTCCAAGCTGGAGGAGGGCGGCGGGCGCATCAACCTGATGCTGACCGTCTTCGATCCGGACGGATTGTGGCCGGTCATCGACAACGCGCGCCAGGTCGGGCGCTACCTGCTGCGGCGTGTGTGGCAGGAGTTGCAGACGCAGGCGCAGGACCAGACCGCGCGGGAGATCTTCAACCGCATCGCGGACTGGCATCCCGATATGGTAGGGCCGGCCGGCGCTCCGCTGTTCGACGACGACGCTGCCGAGCGCACGCCGCCTCCAATGCTACCTGTGGCGCTGGCTGCCGATGGTTTTCGCGCCTCACTGTTCTCGACGCTGACCACGCTGGGCATTCCGCAGGACGTCACGCTGCAGGAGATGCGCATCGAGTGTTTTTTCCCGGCCGATGAGGCTTCACGCCATGCACTCGAGGCGCTGTCCCGGTAGCCGGTGGCCTTGACCGGTGCGCGCGACAGGACGGGCGCCAGCGTACACGTTGAGCAGATTGCGCAGCATGGTGTGCGACAATGCGCGTTGTCTTTTGGTCTACACGAGGGTCCGTCCATGTCCTTGCGCGCCTTTTTCCACGCTGTCGCCGTGCTGGTTGGCAGCAGTGTCTGTCTTGCCGCGTATGCCGAGCCTGCTGCCACGGTTCGCCCCGCCGCCACGGCGGGTTTGATTGAATGCCAGGCTCCCAGCGGGGGGGCTGCCTTCCGTTCCACGCCGCGCGAAGGTTGCGCCGTGCTGGCCGCGCCCGATTCTTCGGCGCCAGACCCGCAGCGCTGGCTGCCCCTGGCGGGCGCCAACGGGGTGATCTCTTACTTCGACAAGACTTCGGTGCGCCGCCGTGGTCCCGAAGTGGGTGTCGCCGTCATGCGCAACGCGCCGGCCGGGGTGATCCGCACCACCAGCGGCGAGCCGATCCGTTCCTCGCTCAAGCGCATGGTGTTCAATTGCGCCACGTCCATGTATGCGGTGGTGGAGCAGACGCTCTACGCCAAGCGCTATGCGCGCGGCGAGTCGCTTTACACCATCAGCGCCCCTCACACCGGAATGCCGCAGCCTGCCAGTGCAGGCACTGTTCCCGGCGAACTGCTCAGCCGCTTGTGTCCTTGATGCCTGTGCCGGCACGTGTGGCCAGGCTGGATGCTGCGTTGCAGTGTCGATAGGCGAACTGACACGTCAACCCATTCGTTCCCTGCTTCGTTTTGGTAGTCACGAAGCGCAGGTGCCTAGCGCCACCAAGGGCCGCAGGCAGGCTTCTCTTTACGGCTGACCAGGAGGCTGAAATGAAGAAGTGGATCGTGATGTTGACGCTGGCCATGTTTGGTGCGGGTGCTTATGCCCAGGCGTCGGCGCCTGCCGCGCCCGCGGCCGGCGACAAGCCAGCGGCGTCAAGCTCCGGCAAGACGACGAAGAAGCCGGCAAAGAAGAAGAACCACGCGCCTCCTGATGCCGACAAGATGATGAATAAAGGCGCCTGAGCGCCGCTAGTGAAAGGCGACGGGCAGCGGCGCGCCGGTGCGCTCGCTTGCTGCCGAGCTAGTTCGCCACGCCGCCTGTGAGCCCTGCGTCGCGCGTGAAGCGCGCGGTGCCGCGCTTCCGGGTACCGATGTCCAGCGGCGCCATGCGCCATCCGGGGGGACTGGCATCGAGGCGGAACCCGATCGAGAGGCTACGGCCTCTCTTTTTTTTTGGGCGCGGCGGACCCCATCCGCATGATTCCAGTGCAGTGCACGATTTTGCAGGTGCGCTATGCGCCGTTCCAGTGCTGCGCACGTGCTCGCCACGCACGTTGACGGCGTGCGATCCGTATCCTAGCGTTGCAGGTTCGGGGGCTGCCGCTATGTAGAGGACATGGCGCAGCGGTCTGAGGGCAGGGGGCCGATGTTCGCGTTCCGCCTTGCTCATGCGTGGTGGCGCCGTAGGGGTAATCGCTGAAGAAATGGCTGTGCCCCGAACGTGCCCTGCGAAGCACCAAGCGATGATTCGACGGTATGCCCAATGTGATGCCTGGGCTCGAGCGGCGCGCGCAAAGCGGCGTCCGGATGGCTGGGGTTTCAAATTGTTGCAAACGTTGCGTGATCGAAACGTGACTTCTTAGTCTCGAGTTGTTAAGGTCTTATTGCGCATTGCAGCAAGTCGGATACGTCCCGATATATGCAGGCACAGGTTCAGCACCCAGTCAAAAGCGATGCGCAGCGAGATCCCCTACATTTTCCCCCGGTTCGCGCTGGCCGGCATCCCGCCGTTGCTTCAGTCATTCCGCTCGCATGGTGGCCCGCCTTTTGCTGCGGTGTTTGATTGATCGTAACCGTCCAACTACGCCCGTCACTGGCATTCATGTCCGAAACCGTTACCTTGCCGACCGTCGAATCTATCCAGCGCCGTGCATTGGCGCCTGCGAACACAGGCGCACTGCGCCTGGGCAGGTGGTTGTGCGGCGGCATGCTGGCACTGTGTGCCGTGGTGGCGCACGCGTTCGACTTCGACACCGTGGCGGCGCGCGCGCGCCAGCTGGCCGCAAGTCCTTACAAGGCACCCGCGCAGAATCTGCCGCGTGAATTGCGCGAGCTGCCGTACGAGCGCTACCGCGAGATCGAATACAAGCCTGAGCGTTATCAGTGGCGCAATGCCAAGCTGCCGTTCGAGCTCTCCTTCTTTCATGAAGGCATGGTGTTCGACCAGCCGGTGCGCATCAATGAAGTGGTGAGCGGGAGTGCCCGCGAGATCCGCTTCGATCCGTCCGCGTTCAACTACGGGCCGCACAAGGTCGATACCAGCAAGCTCAAGACGCTTGGCTTCGCCGGCTTCCGCGTGCTCTATCCGCTCAACAGCACCAAGGGCAAGGACGAAGTCGTTTCTTTCCTGGGCGCCAGCTATTTCCGCGCGTTGGGCAAGGACCAGTGGTATGGCTTGTCGGCGCGGGGCCTGGCCGTGGATACCGGGCTCAATTCCGGCGAAGAGTTCCCGCGTTTCGTGGAGTACTGGATCGAGCGGCCATCGCCAGCGGACAAGCAACTGACCATCTATGCGCTGATGGACTCGCGCCGCGTGAGCGGGGCGTACCGGATCGTGATCCGGCCAGGCACGGAGACGGTCATGGAGGTGAAGTCGCGCTTGTTCATGCGGGAAAACGTCACCAAGCTTGGCCTGGCACCGCTGACCAGCATGTACCTCTTTGGCGAGAACCAACCTTCTTCGGTGCCGGACTATCGGCCCGAGGTGCATGACTCCGACGGCCTCTCGGTGCAGCTCGGCACGGGTGAGTGGCTGTGGCGGCCGCTGAGCAATCCCAAGCGCCTGCTGGTGACCTCGTTTGCCGCGACCAATCCGCAAGGATTTGGCCTGATGCAGCGGGATCGTAATTTCAGCAGCTACCAGGAGATTGGCGCGTGGTATGAGCGTCGGCCGAGCGCCTGGGTGGAGCCCAAGGGGAATTGGGGCTCGGGCCGGGTCGAGCTGGTGCAGATCCCGACCCCGGACGAGACCAACGACAACATCGTGGCGTACTGGGTGCCTGACACCCCGCCCAAGCCCAAGCAACCTTTCGATTTCGAGTATCGGCTGCTGTGGCAGAAGGACGGCGACAAACAGCCGCCGCTGTCGTGGGTGACACAAACGCGGCGTGGCCAGGGCCTCAGCCGCAAGCAGGACGACACCAGCTTTTCGCTGGTGGTGGATTTTGAAGGCCCGGCCTTCAAGAAACTGGCCGCCGATACCCGGATCGATCCGGTGATCTCGGCCGACAGCAACGGGGAGCTGCTGAACACTTCGACGCAACGCAATGCGGCCACCGGCGGCTGGCGCATGACCATGGTCGTGCGCCGCAAGGACGAGAACAAACCGGTCGAATTGCGCGGCTATCTTCGCAACGGCAATACAACCCTATCCGAGACGTGGAGCTACATCTTACCCCCAGGCTGAAGCGGCGCGCCGCTCCGGCGGCGGCATGCGAGCGCTATCTCGATCGCGTTCCTGTCTCGCCCGACCAGCGTCGCGAGCTGCTTGACAACGTCGCTGGCAGCGACGCCGCCGACACTGAGTCGGCCATCCATCTTCTGCAGCGCACACTCGCGGCCAAAGACGGCGAGCCATCCCCGGCGGGCCCATCCTACGGCTCGGTGGGGCGCCGCCTCAATCTTGCCTATGGCGCACCGCTGGCGTCGGGCGAGCCGCTGGTGCAGCGTCGTGCGGACGGCACCGTGCATATCGACACCGGCCCCGAACCCAAACGCGCTTCCATGGTGCCGCGGGCGTGGCCTCCGCACATCGTCACCGGCTTCCTGCGCAACCTGGGCAGGCGCATGCTGGGCCGCCCGCCAGTCCCGGAAACCTGGGACACGCTACATGACGGTCCCGATGCCGAGGGCAAATGGCACCCGGCGGGCAAGCACCGCCGATGGGTACTGCTTGGCCTGGTAGCCGGGCAGACCGCGCTAGCTACATACTTCATGACCAAGGTGCTGCCTTATCACGGCACCGATCCGCTCGAGATCGCCGTGCTGGCGCTCTTCGCCATCCTGTTTTCGTGGGTGTCGGCTGGGTTCTGGACTGCCATGATGGGTTTCCTGGTGCTGGCCAAAGGCGGCGACCGCCATCTGATCTCACGCTCGGCCGCGGTGGATGGGCCCATTG
Organism: Cupriavidus sp. GW823-FHT07A04; assembly: GCF_058794615.1. Taxonomy (NCBI): domain Bacteria; kingdom Pseudomonadati; phylum Pseudomonadota; class Betaproteobacteria; order Burkholderiales; family Burkholderiaceae; genus Cupriavidus; species Cupriavidus sp. GW823-FHT07A04. The sequence goes on along the minus strand of NZ_JBXAHA010000002.1, from coordinate 128,574 downwards.
CCGAGGAGGCGCGCACTGCGGTCATCATGCCGATCTGCAACGAGGACGTGACCCGGGTATTTGCCGGGCTGCGCGCGACCTATGAGTCGATGGAGCGCACCGGCGAGCTGGCCCGCTTCGATTTCTTCGTGCTGTCCGACAGCGGCAACCCGGACTTGCGCACTGCCGAGACCGATGCGTGGATGGAAACCTGCCGCGCGGTCAACGGCTTTGGCCGAATCTTCTACCGCTGGCGCCGCCATCGCGTGAAGCGCAAGACCGGCAATGTGGCGGACTTCTGCCGCCGCTGGGGCAGCGCCTATCGCTACATGGTGGTGCTGGACGCAGATAGCGTGATGAGCGGCGAGTGCCTGACCACGCTGGTCAAGCTGATGGAAGGCAATCCGGGGGCCGGCATCATCCAGACCGCGCCGCTGGCCGTGGGCCGCGAGACCATGTATGCGCGCGTGCAGCAGTTTTCCACGCGCGTGTACGGGCCGCTGTTTACCGCTGGCCTGCATTATTGGCAGCTCGGCGAATCGCACTACTGGGGCCACAACGCCATCATCCGCATCCAGCCGTTCATGGAACATTGCGCGCTGGCGCCATTGCCCGGCAAGGGCCCGCTGGCAGGAGAAATCCTCTCGCACGATTTCGTCGAGGCCGCCTTGATGCGCAGGGCCGGGTGGGGCGTGTGGATTGCCTATGACCTGGAGGGCTCCTATGAGGAACTCCCGCCGAACCTGCTCGATGAGGTCAAGCGCGATCGCCGCTGGTGCCAGGGCAACCTGATGAACTTCCGCCTGTGGATGAAGCAGGGCTTTCACGCTGTGCACCGCGCGGTGTTCCTCACCGGTGTGATGGCTTATCTGTCGGCGCCGCTGTGGTTCCTGTTCCTGGTGTTGTCCACCATCATGCTGGCCAAGCACGCGCTGGTGCCGCCGGAGTACTTCACGCAGCCCTACCAGCTGTTCCCGACCTGGCCGGAATGGCATCCCGAGAAGGCGCTGGCGCTGTTCTCGGCGACCGCCACACTGTTGTTCCTGCCCAAGATCGCCAGCGTGGTGCTGCTGATGAAGGACGCGCGCAGCTATGGCGGGCCGTTGCGCCTGGTGCTGTCGATGCTGATCGAAGTCGTGATGTCGGCCTTGCTGGCCCCGGTCCGCATGCTGTTTCACACCAAGTTCGTGGTGGCGGCTTATAGCGGCTGGGGCATTACCTGGAAGTCGCCGCCGCGTGAAGATGCGCAGACCACCTGGGGCGAGGCGTTCCGCCGCCATGGCATGCACACCTTGCTGGGCCTGGCCTGGGGCGGGCTGGTGCTGTGGCTGGACCCGAATTTTGTCTGGTGGCTGCTGCCGATCGTGGGCTCGCTGGTATGCTCGATTCCGCTTTCGGTCTGGCTGTCGCGGGTCTCGCTGGGCCGCGCGCTGCGCGGAGCCAGGTTGTTCGTGACGCCGGAGGAGGCCACACCCCCGCGCGAGATGGTGGCCATGCAAAAGCACGTGGAGGCAGCGGGAGAGCCGCCGGCATTTATCGATGCCGTTGTCGACCCGGTGACCAATGCGCTGATGTGCGCGACCGCCTCGTCGCGCGTGGTGCAGCCACAGGCTACGCAAGCGGAGCACGCCGCGCTGGTGCAGCAGGCCCTCACCGCCGGCCCGGACGCGCTGTCGGCTACCCAGAAACACTTGTTGCTGGGCGATCCCTTTGCGCTCGCCCAACTGCATGGACTGGTATGGGGCTCACCGCTGGCGCACGCGCGATGGAAAGAAACCCGTGTGTTGCCCCGGCGTGCGGCCAACGTGGTGCCGTTGCGTCCACGGCTTGCCTGAGCTATGCCCGGGAGCCGGCGCGCCTGCTCCCGGAGGCAAGGCCCGGCATCCCGGCAGGAATGCCAAATGGGGTTGGCAGGGTCTAGCGCAGTGCCGAGGAGCAGATGGGCGCGTTGATGTAGACGTCGCCAACGCGACGCTCGCCGCGCTCGTTGCGCGTCATGTAGCGGAACATCATGCTGATGCCCAGCTTGGTCAGGATTTCAACGTCCCGGTTCGCGCAGATATTGCGCTGCAGCGGCGCAGCGTAGCTGAGCTCGAAGCTGGCGAGGTCCAGCATGGGGCCTCGGTACTTGGTCAGCTCCAACTGGAACAGGATATGTTTGCCAGGGACCGACTGGCAGCGGCGCAAGCGCGTCTCGCCATCGATCTCGATGGGCAGGGCGTCGTTGAGCTGGCGGCAAGCGCGCGACAATATGTTGTCGGGGCGGGCGGTATTGCGCAGCAATTCAGGCACGCCTGCCGCGCCGGTATTCTGGCCCGTGGCAGCGCCCTTGAGCATTTGCGCCAGGGCATCGGCCTCGTCCACCACCACGGGGGCAGGCGCGGAGGCGGCGGCCCTGGCTGGAGCCGGTGCCGCATGCGCGCGCTGCGCCCACGGCAAACTAGCCGCGCCGGCGGCCAGGGCAAAAAAGACAGAAAGCAGTTTGTATCTTGTTCTCATGCAGGAAAACGTTGCCGGGAACCGCACCATCGGGTGGGTTCCCGCGGTGCGTCGGGCTGCGTGATCGTCCGCCCCAGGCGGCCGACAGGCTGGCATTGTACCCTTGGCGTCGCTGCCGTTGATAGCCACGCACTCCTCCACTCCGCGGCGAAGCGAGGCCCGAAATTGCCGCAATGCCGCGGTATCGCCAGGCCCGTCATCACAGTTGCACGCGTCCGGTCGGACGTGCGCTTGCATCATCGCCGCGCGGCGTGCCGAGTGCGCGGCTTGTTACGCTATGCAACAATTACGTCTTTAGCCGCTCCCGTGCCGCTACGCCGCTAGCCGGTTGACGCATTGGGCGCCGGTGGCCGTGCCGGCTGCCTAGTTGTTCCTCAGGAAGTTTCGATGACCCGCTCCACCCGCGCCCCACAATCCGGGCGCTTTCCGCTTTGGCTCCTGGTATGCGCTTCGCTTACCGCGCTGGCGCCGCTTTCCATTGACATGTACCTGCCGAGTTTCCCGGCGCTGGCCGGGGATCTCGGGGTCGATATCGGCCGCGTGCAGCTCACGTTGGGGACGTTCCTGGTCGGGTTGGCGGTGGGGCAGGCATTCTATGGCCCGATCAGCGACCGCTTTGGCCGCAAGCCGCCGCTGTATGTCGGCCTGCTGGCCTATGCGCTGGCCGCGGCCGGGTGCGCGCTCGCGAGTGACGTCGATGCGCTGATGCTGTGGCGTTTCCTGCAGGCCCTGGGTGGCTGCGCGGGCATGGTGATGGCGCGCGCCGTCATTCGCGACCGGCTGGAGGCCCATGAATCCGCGCGCGCCTTCTCCTCGCTGATGCTGGTGATGGGCCTGGCGCCGATCCTGGCGCCCATCATCGGGGGCGCCGTGCTGGCGGCATTCGGCTGGCGCGCCATCTTCTGGTTGTTGTGCGGTGCGAGCCTGCTGATCCTGTGGGTGGTCCACCGCTATATGGAGGAATCGCTCGACCACGCCAGCGCCATGCCGTTGCGCCTGGGCCGCGTGCTCTCGAACTACGGCGAGCTGCTGCGAGACCGGGGTTTCGTCGGCTATTCGCTGTCGGCCGGCTGCGCGCAGGCGGGCATGTTTGCATACATTGCGGGGTCGCCGTTCGTGCTGATCGAGTTGCATGGCATCGATCCCTCCCATTACGGCTTCGTGTTCGGCGCCAACGCATTGGGCCTGATCGGCATGTCGCAGCTCAACGCTCGCCTGGTGCGCAACCGCACGCTGGACCACGTCCTGCGCGGCGCGCTGCTTGCGCCGTGCCTGGCCGGCCTTGTCCTGGCCGCGGCCGTGCTCGCCGGCCTGGCGCCGCTGCCGGTGCTGCTGACGGGCTTCTTTGTGTTCATCGCCAGCCTCGGCTGCATCCTGCCGAACGCCTCGGCACTGGCCATGGACCAGCAGGGCCATCGTGCCGGCACCGCTTCCGCATTGATGGGAACGCTGCAATTCTCCCTGGGTACCCTGGCCGGCGCTGCCGTCAGCTTCTGGCGGGACGGCAGCGCGTTGCCGCTGGCGGTGGTCATGGGCGTTTGCGGTACCGGCGCCGTGCTGATGCGGGCCTTCGGCCGTTCAGGCGCGACAGTGCACGGCGCCGAATGATCCGGGCTCCGATGCCGCTGCGATAGCGGGGCGGCCTGGCTCAGTGTGGCCGCGCCATCCCATCGATACACGGTTAAGCGGCCGCGCCGTTTTGCAGCACCACCAGTTGGGCTGGCATTGGCGCGGCGAAGCCGGCCTCGCCAAAGCTCTCGCGGATCACGCGGTTGCTGTCGAAATACACCTGCCAGTAATGGTCGGTATGGCAGTACGGACGTACCGCAAGCACCGGGCCTACCAGGGTGAACTCGATAATCTCGACGTCGGGCGGCGGCTCGGCCAGAACGTTGGGCAGCGCGGCCAGCCGCTCCTTTAGCAGGGTGGCGGCCGCCGCCACGTCCGTGCTGCCGGCTAGCTGGGCCTTGAGCTCGACCCGGCGGTACGGGTTGGCGCTGAAGTTCTGGATTGTGTCCGCAAAGATCTTATTGTTGCCGACCACGGTGAGGACATTGTCGGGCGTGTCCAGCGTGGTGGCAAACAGGCCGATCTCCCTGACGGTGCCGGTGATCCCGCCTACCGTGACGAAATCCCCAACCTTGAAGGGCCGCAGCACCACCAGGAAGGCGCCTGCCGCGAAGTTGGACATCAACCCCGACCACGCCATGCCGATGGCGATGCCGGCCGCCGCGATCAGTGCGGCAAAGCTGGTGGTCTGGATGCCGAAGTAACCCAGGATCCCGATGATCAGCACGATATTCAGGGTCACCGTGACGATGGAACCGACATAGCGCAGCAAGGTCGGGTCGACCTTTTGCTTGGTCAGGGACCCCTGCACCATGCGCACCACGACATGGATCAGCCACCGGCCAATCACCCAGAAGACGAGGGCGGCGAGAACCTTGAACCCGACTTCCGTCGCATAGGCGACGACGACATCCTGATACTTCTGCAGCGTTGTAGCATCCATCGCGTTTCTCCCTTGCTGGCTCGGCAGGTATACAGGCAACGAATATCAAGCAGCGGATGCCCGGGGCGCATCGGCGGCGGGGCGCGAAGGTGGGCAACGCATTATTGCTACGCGGCGAGCGGAAGTTCAAGCACAAAATGGCCGCAAAGGGCGCAGGGCGCCACTCGCGGGCATGGGTCGCAGGTGAGGGGGCGTGGCGCAAGGGCGCAATTCCCTTTGCACCGTGCCTTACCAGTTGGTTTCGCGCTCCGGCGTGGCGGAGATGCGATGCAGTGACAGGTCCGCGCCGTTGTATTCCGATTCAGCGTCCAGCCGGATGCCCACGACCTTCTTGAGCGTGCCGTAAACCACGGTGCCACCCACCAGGGCGATCGCGATGCCAAGGAGGGTGCCGAGGCACTGCGCGCCGAGCGAAACACCGCCAATGCCACCGAGCGCCTGGCTGCCAAAGATGCCGGCGGCAATGCCGCCCCATGCGCCGCACAGCCCGTGCAGCGGCCAGACGCCCAGCACATCATCGATATGCCACTTGTTCTGGGCCAGCGTGAACAGGTAGACGAACAGCGCGCCGGCGATGGCACCCGTGACCAGCGCGCCCAGCGGGTGCATCAGGTCGGATCCGGCGCAGACCGCCACCAGCCCGGCCAGCGGGCCGTTGTAGGCAAAGCCGGGGTCGTTGCGGCCGGCCGCCCAGGCGGCCAGCGTGCCGCCGGCCATGGCCATCAGGGAGTTGATGGCCACCAGCCCGCTGATCTTGTCGACGGTTTGCGCGCTCATGACATTGAAACCGAACCAGCCTACCGCCAGTACCCATGCGCCCAGCGCCAGGAACGGGATGTTCGAGGGCGGGTGCGCGCTGATGCGGCCGTCTTTCTGGTAGCGGCCGCGGCGCGCGCCCAGCAACAAGATGGCGGGAAGCGCGATCCAGCCGCCCATGGCGTGGACCACGACGGAGCCGGCGAAGTCGTGGAACGGCGCTCCCGCGACCGAGGCGATCCAGTCCTGCACGCCAAAGCGGTTATTCCAGACGATGCCCTCGAAGAAGGGGTAGACCAGGCCCACCAGCACGAAGGTGGCCACCAGTTGCGGATTGAAGCGCGAGCGCTCGGCAATGCCGCCAGAAATGATCGCCGGTATGGCGGCGGCAAACGTTGCCAGGAAAAAGAATTTCACCAGCTCATAGCCGCTTCTTTCCGCCAGTGCATGGGCGCTGGTGAAGAACTCGACCCCATAGGCCACGGTGTAGCCAATAAAGAAATAGGCGATCGTGGAAACCGCAAAATCCACCAATATCTTGACCAGTGCGTTGACCTGGTTCTTCTTGCGCACCGTGCCCAGCTCCAGGAACGCAAAGCCCGCGTGCATGGCGAGCACCATGATCGCCCCTAGCAAGATGAACAGGGCATCGGTGCCGCTCTTCCATTTGTCCATACAATCCTCTATGCGCAAAATGGGAGCACACGTACGCAAAAAGCGTACCAGTCTGGGGCATCGCAGGCCGGGATCTGCACCGTGTTGGTGGGATTTGCACCGATTTGTCGCGCTCGAAGGGGGCGGCGCACGGATTGAGAAGTCATAACCTGCAGCCGAATAGCATGCGCCGGGTATGCCAGGCACATGGAGGCTGCGCCAAAATGAGGCAATGCCCCTATTTGGGGCGCGCGCTCACGGATTTCATGCACCATGATGGACCGTGGAGGCGCATCCATCCAAATCCATTGGCATACCGCCGACCAAGCCATCTGGGCGGTTTTGACGGCAGCAAGGCGCACACAGCGCAGGTCTGACCTCGTCAAGCGACGCCTGTCATCGTGTACCGGCGTTCGAATGACCATTACTCTCACCGGCCGCATTTGAAAGCACGGAAAAGGAGGGTAAATTCCCCGCAAAGGCGCTTGACTCAAGGATTTGCGGCTTTTTTCGTTGCATTGGTGCCACTGGGGATTGCCCAATGCGTAAAGCGCGGATTAGACTGCGCCGATCGGTAATTTGCCGCGTGGCAGACACTCCGATCAAGACGACCAACAAGGGAAATCAGCCATGAATAAAGGTGAACTGGTATCTGCCATCGCCGCTGACGCGGAACTGAGCAATGCTGCAGCAGAGCGCGCGCTGAATGCCGCTCTGGACAACATTAAGAAGGCGGTTGCCAAGGGTGATTCGGTAACGCTGGTGGGCTTCGGCAGCTTCAGCTCCGGCAAGCGCGCCGCACGTACCGGACGCAATCCGCGTACTGGCGAGACCATCAAGATTCCGGCCGCCAAGACGGTCAAGTTCTCTGCCGGCCAAGGGTTCAAGGACGCTGTGAACAAGAAGAAATAAGTAGTCCGCGCCCAGGCGCAAACAGGAAGGCGGCCCGTTGGGCCGCTTTTTTATTGGTGCCGGGGTGCTTTTTGACGTTCTCGGGGGCAGGGCAGGGCGATCGTTCCGGGTTAAACTGCCGATCGTCGGCGCCAGCCTTTCGACCTGCACCGCGGGTCGGCCCGGCCGCTTCCAGATTCCGGATTTTCATCATGAATGACCTGTCCCACCAGCTTTCCATGACCGTGCTGATGACGCCGGACATGGCCAATTTCTCCGGCAATGTGCACGGCGGCACCATCCTCAAGTACCTCGACATGGTGGCCTACGCCTGTGCCAGCCGCTATGCCGGGCGCTACGTGGTCACGCTGTCGGTCGACCAGGTCGTGTTTCGCCAGCCCATCCACGTGGGTGAACTGGTGACGTTCCTGGCGGCAGTCAATTTCACCGGCCGCAGCTCCATGGAAATCGGCATCAAGGTGATCACGGAGAATATCCGCAGCAAGCTGGTTCGCCATACCAACAGCTGCTACTTCACCATGGTCGCTGTGGACGACAACGGTGCGCCCGCCGAAGTGCCGCCGCTGGTGCCCCGCGACGAAGTCGAGCGCCAGCGCTTTGCCGCAGCCCAGCTGCGCCGCCAGTTGCGCCAGGAAATGGAAAAACGGCACGATGAAATCACCGGCACGGTGTCCTGAGGTGGGGGGCACGGCCATGCCATCCGGGCGTTTCCATCGCGTTTCCCGTGGGCCGCGGTGGCCCCTGACCGGCCTTCTGGCGGCGCTTGCGCTGCTGGCGCCGGCTGCGCATGCCGAGGAGATCGGCAGCGTGAGCACCAATTTCCGCATGACCGGCTCCGACAAAGTCGTGATCGAAGCCTATGACGATCCGCAGGTCGAAGGCGTGACCTGCTACGTGTCGCGTGCCCGCACCGGAGGCATCAAGGGCTCGCTGGGCATGGCCGAAGACCCGCCGGAAAGCTCCATCGCCTGCCGCCAGGTAGGGCCGATCACGTTCAAGGGGCCGCTGCGCCAGCAGGACAATGTGTTCTCCGAGCGCATGTCGATCCTGTTCAAGACTCTGCACGTGGTGCGCACGGTCGACCGCAAGCGCAACACCCTGGTCTATCTGACCTACTCGGACCGCATCGTGTCCGGCAGCCCGCAGAATAGTGTGACCGCCGTGCCGGTGGCGGCGGCCACGCCGATTCCGGTCAAGTAGGCATCCGTTTCCTGATCCACGATCCACGATCCACGATCCATTCAACAATCCAGTCCGGAGAAGACAGCATGAATGAGCAAGGCAAGGTTGCGCTGGTAACGGGCGCGGCCCGCGGCATCGGCAAGGCGGTGGCACAGGCGCTGCTAGTGGCAGGCTATCGGGTGGTGTTTGCCGGGCGTACCGCCGAGCCGCTCGAGGCGCTGGCCGCGCAAGCCAAGGCCGAGGGCCATACGGCGCTGGCGGTGCAATGCGACGTCAGCGATCCGGATTCGGTGGAGCGGCTCTTCGCCCAGGTTCGCGAGCATTTCGGCCGGCTCGACGTGCTGTTCAACAACGCCGGCATCAATGCGCCGGCGGTGTCCATCGATGAACTCTCCGTGGCGCAATGGAAGGCCGTGCTGGACACCAACCTGACCGGCGCGTTCCTGTGCTCGCGCGCGGCCTTCGCGCTGATGAAGTCGCAGAGCCCGCGCGGCGGCCGCATCATCAACAACGGCTCGATCTCGGCGCACGCGCCGCGGCCCAACACGGTGCCATACACGGCCACCAAGCACGCCATTACCGGGCTGACCAAGAGCCTCTCGCTGGATGGCCGCGCCTTTGACATCGCCTGCGGGCAGATCGATATCGGCAACGCCGCCACCGATATGGCTTCGCGCATGGCGCGCGGCGTGCCGCAGGCCAACGGCGAGATCGCGCCGGAGCCGCTGATGGACGTGGCGCATGTGGCCAGCTCGGTGGTGCACATGGCCAACCTGCCGCTGGGTGCCAATGTGCAGTTCATGACCGTGATGGCCACCAAGATGCCCTTCGTCGGGCGTGGCTGAACCTGGCGCAAGCGTCTGGCCGGCATCGCGCCGGCCAGGCGTCTCCCGCTATTTGATCGCCAGTGCCTCGCTTTCAGCGCGGCAGTCGCCGGCCGGCCGCAGCCCGTTGGCACGGGCTTGCGCAACCTCCGCTTTGGCTGCCGCAAGATCTGCGAGGAAGGTAGGGTCTGCATGCAGCCGCGCCACGGTAGCTGCGCCCATGATGCGGCCCTGCGTCGCATCGCTTTGCCAATGCACATTGCAGACCAGCCGGCTTTGCCCATAGGCCAGCCCGCGCGCCAGGATCACATTGGACTGTTGCGGCGCGATTTCCGCCAGGATCAACGCCCACGCCCAGCCAATGGCGTTATGCCCCGAAGGGTAGGAGCCGTCCTTGGAAAGCATGGCTTCCTCGGCGGGCGTGCAACTCGGCTGCTGGTTGACCACGAACGGCCGGGCGCGCGTATATTTGTCCTTCACGCCGTACGTCGATAGTCCCGCATCGGCCAGGGTCCGGCGCAGCAGCAGGTAGAGCCGGGGGGTTTGCTCCTGCGATATCGGCGCATCCAGCGCACACGAGAAAATCCCCTCGGCCTGCGGGAATTTCAGGTTGGCATCGACTGCTGCCTGGCGGTAGCGTGCCGTGCCTCGCAGGGCCTGGTTGCCGCGCGCGATCTCGTCGTCCAGGGCTTGCGCCGCGGAGCCGGGTGCGGGCGGCGGTGGCACCAGGGCGAGGCTATCGGGCCGTGCGTCCGCCGGCAGGTAGCCGGCGAGAATGCCAGGCCGTATCTCCGGCACCGGCGCAGCGGCGCTGCCCTGGCCCTGGCCGGCACAGCCCGCGAGGAGCAAGGCAGTGCCCAGCATGGACAAGCCCGCGAGCCGGTTGCCGGAGGGCAGGAAAGGTCTGGTGAATGAATTTGCTTGCATCTGCATCCGCATCTGTTATCTGTTATCTGTTGGTTGTTCCCGTAATCGCCGTCGGACCGGCGTGGTAACGGCAAGCAAGCGGCCGTGCTCGCGTTCACTGCCGCCTGGGTGATCCTGATCTTGTCCAGCGCCCGGGTTCAGGCTTCGAACATCTTGCGCAGTGTCGACTTCAGGATCTTGCCGTTGGCATTGCGCGGCAGCATGTCGGGGCAGAACACGATCCGCACCGGCACCTTGAAGGCCGCCAGCCGCTCGCCCACGAACGCCTGCAACTCCGCCTCGGTGGCTTGCGCGCCGGGCTTCAGGCTGACCACGGCCGCGGGCTCTTCGCCCAGCGTGCGGTGGGGGATGCCGACCAGTGCCGCATCCATGATGGCCGGGTGATCGTACAGCGCGCTTTCCACCTCGATGCTGTAGATGTTCTCGCCGCCGCGGATCAGCATGTCCTTCATGCGGTCGACAATATAGACAAAGCCCTCCTCGTCCAGCCGCGCGATGTCGCCGGTCTTGAGCCAGCCGTCGATGAATGTTTGCGCGGTGGCTTCCGGCTTGTTCCAGTAGCCGCGCACCACATTGGCGCCGCGCACCATGAGCTCGCCGGTCTCGCCGGTGGGCAAGCTGTGTCCGCGCCCGTCCACCACCTTCATCTCGCCGATGGGCAAGGCCGGGCCGCCGCTTTCGGGACGCTCCACATACTCCTCTGCACTGTGGCTGGTGAAGGTGGCCGAGGTCTCGGTCATGCCCCAGCCAATGCCGGGGGCCGAATGCGGGAACACTTCCTTGATGCGGCGCACCAGCTCGGCCGAAGCGGGGGCGCCACCGTAGTTGACGTTTTCCAGCGACGACAGGTCGAAGCGCTCGCGCTCCGGGTGCTCGATGATCTGCCAGGCGATGGTGGGCACGCCGCCGGCAGCCGTGCAACGCTCGCGCTCGATCAGGCCCATGGCACGCACGGCGTCCCAGCGCCGCATCAACACGATCTTGGTGCCGCTGGCCAGCGCGCCGTTGAGCACCGCCATGCAACCGGTAACGTGGAAGAACGGCACCGACAGCAGCATGCCTTTTTGCGGCGCGGCCGGATCGGGCGCGGGGATCGCCTCGCCGCGGCGCAGGCAATTGCGCATTGGGCTGAACGCGGCGGCCACGGCCACATTGGTGGCGTTGCGGTGGGTGCCGAGCGCGCCCTTGGGCTTGCCGGTGGTGCCTGATGTATAGAAAATGGTGGCGTCGTCGTCGGCGTCGATGGCGACATCGGGTACCGGCAGTTCCGGCAGCGATGCCCATTGGTCCGGCGTGCCGATCAGGCTCTCCAGCTGGCTGATGCGCGCGTCGCTGGCTGGCGCATCGGCGCGGCTGACGTAGATTTTTTCCAGCGCGGGGCAGCCTGGCAGGTGCTCAATGATGCGGCCCAGCCGTTCATCGTCAACGATGGCGATCTTGCTGCCGGAGTCGGCCAGGCCGTACTCCAGTTCCGCCCCGGTCCACCAGGCGTTGAGCGGCGTGACAATGGCGCCTGTCAGCAAGGCGCCGTAGAAGACGGCCGGCCATTCCGGCAGGTTGCGCATGGCCAGCGCCACGCGGTCGCCCTTGGTCACGCCATCTCGGATCAGCGCATGCGCGATGGTGAGCGCGGCGCGGGCGAACGCATCGTACGAGACACGTTCGTCCTCATAGACGACAAAGGTTTTGTCGCCCAATGTGCGGGCTTGCAGGAACAGGTCGCGCAGCGTAGGTGGCGCGTTTTTCCAGACGATGGTGGTAATGCCCCGGATCACGCGCGTTTCGGTTTCGAAAGGGGCGCCGGGCGCGGTAAGGCGGGCGTGGGCCTCGGCCAGGCTGATTGCCGGCCAGGTCGTAGCGGATTGCGGGTTGTTCGACATCGGTGCCTCCCTGACTGCATGGCAGGATGGGCAACGCTCTGGCATGCCGGCGCGCAAGCTTGCCCGCGTGCCGCGCCTGCCCGGAAATGCGGGCGGCAATGCACGCGGGCACGAAGTGCCCCGGCTCAGGCCTCAGGCATCGGGCTTTGCGCCCTGGCCCTGGAGCGAGCCCGGAACGGGAACAGCAGGTGCGCGGCGGCTCAGATCGTGACGCCGCCGTCCACCACCATGGCCTGGCCGGTCATGAAGGTGCTGGCCGAGGAGGCCAGGAACACCGCGGCGCCGGCAATCTCCACCGGCTCGCCGATGCGGCGCAGGGGCGCGCCTTGCGTCGACAGCTTGTAGCGCTCCGGATCCTCCCAGAGCGCCTTGGCGAAATCGGTGCGGATCAGGCCAGGGGCGATGCAGTTCACGCGCACGTTGCTCGGGCCGAACTCCACCGCAAGGTTGCGCGCCAGCTGGAAGTCGGCTGCCTTCGACACGTTGTACACGCCGATGGTGGGCGAGCCGCGCAGGCCGCCGATGGACGACACGATGATGATCGAACCGTCCTTGCGCTCAAGCATCTGCGGGGCCACCATCTGGATCAGCCAGTGGTTGGAGATGACGTTGTTGTCCAGCACCTTGCGGAACTGTTCGTCGGTCACGCCGCTCATCGGGCCGTAATAGGGGTTGGACGCCGCGTTGCAAACCAGTACGTCGATCTTGCCGAACGTGCCGTTGGTCTGGTCGACCAGGCGCTGCAGGTCTTCCTTGGAGGAGATATTTGCGGGCACGGCAATCGCGGTGCCGGCGCCATGCTTGGCATTGATGGCATCGACGACTTCCTGGCAGGCCTCGGCCTTGCGCGAGGAAATCACCACTTTGGCTCCTTGCACCGCCATCTGCTCAGCGATGGCGCGGCCGATGCCGCGTGATGAGCCGGTGACGACGGCAACCTTGCCGGTCAGGTCGAACAATGACATGCGTGTCTCCTGGTGTCCTGGTCCTCGCGGGGCGGGACCAGATGATCTTTAAAAGGCGCTGGTGAATCTGCATCTTGGCAGCACGGCCCGGCGTGTTCTGCACAGCGGTTCATGCAGGGGCTTGTCAGTACCATAGTGCTACCGGCCGGTACATTATGGTTGGGAGGCATGGCTCAGTCCACAAGCAAATCGGCAGCCGGCCCGGCTTATCAGAGAATTTTCTGTGGGCAATGCATTCGGTGCATGACGTCGGCAAGACGGCGGCATGATGTCCGCACCCACAAACGGCGAACAGGTCATAACAGGCTGCAACAGGCCACAAAGGACGAGGAAAGCGTTTCATGCTTTGGCAAATCAAGGATACCGAGGTCTACCTGCTGGGGGCGATCCACGTGCTGGATGCGCCGTTGCCTGCACTGGTGCCGGCCGCGGAGCGCGCCTACCGCGCTTCGGCGCGGGTGGTCTTCGAGGTGGCGCTGGACCAGGCGCCTGACTTCGCGCCGGCGTATTTCCCGCAAGGCGATAGTCTGAGCCGCCATCTGCAGCCGGCCACGCTTGCGCAGGTGCGGGCGCTTTGGCTGGATTTCGGGTTGCCCGGCCCGGAACTGGAGCGGCTGCGCCCCGTGTTCGCCGCGATGCATCTGCAGTTCGCGGTGGCCGCCAGGCACGGCATCCTGGCACAGCATGGTGTCGATCGGTTCTTGTGGGCGCGCGCCGCTGTCGATGGACGGGCAACGGATGCGCTGGAGGATGGCACCGAGGCGCTGCGGATGTTGCAGTGCGTGCCGCTGGCCGAGCAGGTATCGATGCTGGCATTCTTTGCCGAGCAGCCGGAACTGGCCGCTGCGGAGCCGGCGGATATGGTGCGCTGGTGGCGGCAAGGCCAGGCCGGGCCGTTTGGCGCGCTGCTAGCGCGGCGCCGCGCACAATGGCCGGACACGCTGGCGGTCCTGGTCGACGCACGCAACCAGCAGTGGATGCCGAAAATCCAGGCGCTGGTCGCGGATCGCGTGCCAACCCTGATCGTGGCCGGTGCCCTGCACATGGTGGGCGACGCGGGGCTGCCGGCGCTGCTTGGGGCCGCCGGGCTCGAACTGCTGCCCGAACCCTGGTAAAGCGCACGCCTATCTGTTGCTGCGCGCCTTGATCAGCACGGGCAATAGCTGGGCCAATTGCGCCTCGCTGGCAAGGTCCAGCGCCAGCCCGAAGCGATCCCTCAGCGCTTGGACAATGGCAGCCGGCGCGTCCAGTTGCTGGCGCTGCACGCTGCCATCGGGCGCGCGCACGGCAAAGTCGCCGTTGATCAGCGTCAGCCGGGTGTCGCCTTGCGAGCGCGCCAGGGTCAGGGCGTTGCGGAACAGGCTGTCGGGGTGGGTGGAGGTGTACCAGTTGCGTGGCTCGAAATCGATGGCCTGCTGCGGCGAAAGATCGAACTGGTAGAGCTTGAACCATGCGCTTGCGGTCCTGACCTCCAGATCGTACACGTGAAAGGCCGCACCTGTCGTCTCCACGCAGGACAGGCGGTATGGGAACGACGGATCGGCTTGCTCCGCCTGCGGCAGCGCCATGGCGCGATACGGGGTAGGGCCGCCAAAGCCCACGTCCACGATATAGCTGTGATGCGCGGCCTCCACGCGCAGCAGCATGTGCGATTGCATGGCGGGCACGTCTTCCGGCACGTTCCAGCGCACCCGCGCAGCCAGCGGCGTGACCACGTAGCCAAGCGCACGCAGCGCGGCGGCAAGCAAGGTGTTTTGCTCGAAGCAGTAGCCGCCGCGCGCGTTGGTGACCAGCTTGTCGAACACCGCGTCCAGGCCGATCTTGATCGGGCGCTGCAGCAACACGTCGACGTTTTCAAAGGGAATCCGCGCCAGTTGTGCCGCGATCAGGCTGTCGAGCGTGGCGAGGTCCCGCTGGCTCGGCAGCGCGTGGCCGATGCGGCTGAGATAGGCTTGCAGGCGGGTGTCGTCTAGATAGGTCATGGCGATGGATGTTCGGTTTGCGCTGCCAGCGTAGGCTGAAGGGATCGGGCAGGGCGGCACTGTCAGGTCAGCGCCAGCAAGGCCGGCAGGTCGATCAACTCGATGTCGGCATAGTGCAGCCGCAACAGCCCGCGCGCTTCGAGCTCGCGCAGGGCCTGGTTGACGGTCTGGCGCGACAGCCCGAGCATCTGCCCGAGTTGTTCCTGCGGGATATGCACGGAGCGGCGCTCCAGCCCGGGCATGTCGCCATAGGCCTGGGCAATGGCGACCAGCCGGCGGCCGGTGCGCGCCAGCGGCGGCAGCAACTGCGCCTCTTCCACATAATGAAGGGCCTCGCGCGTCTTGGCGGCGAGCAGCTTGCCGAACTCGCGCCACCATTCGGGATGCGCCGACAGCATCGCGTAGAGCTTGTCGCGCTGCAGGTGCATCACGGTGGCCGCGCTGGTGGCATGGGCGTCGTGCGTGCGCGCCAGCCCGTCGAACAGGCAAATCTCGCCAAACCAGCTGCCCGGCCCCAGCAGGCCGATCAAGGCGGCCTTGCCGGACTCGCTGTGGCTGTCGATCTGCACCGTGCCGGCAGTCACGCCGTAGATGCCGTCAAAGGCGTTGCCGCGGGTAAACAGCATCTGGCCGGCCGCCAGCTTGCGCGTGGCCGCGTCCCGCAGCAGGGTGTCTTGCATGGTCGACGGCAAGGCGCCAAACCAGCTCCCGCCGCGCAAGGCGCGCAGCGGATCCAGGGCCGGCTCGTGCTGGCCACGGGTTGCCAGGCGCATGATGGTCTCCTTGATCGATGCTCTTGCCGACTGTCAAAAACCGGACAGACGGGCTTTTTGATGCCTATTAATATACGGCCACAACGCGTAGCCACAGTACGCGGCTGCAAATACGCGGACACAAATACGCGGATACAACGACGCCCCGGCAGGAGACCCTGTGAAGACACTGATCGACCACCTGGCTAACTACGCAGCCTATCATCGCGACGCGCGCAATGTGTTCAGTCATTTCATCGGCATTCCCATGATTGTGCTGGCCGTGACCACACTGCTGGCCCGCCCGGCCATGCCGCTTGACGCCGGTCCGGCGTACCTGACGCCGGCGATGGTCGTTTATGGTCTGTCCTGCCTGTTCTACCTGCGCCTGTCGGCGGGGTTCGGGCTGGCGATGACGGTGATCCTGGCTGGCTTCGTCTACGCCGGCGGCGCCATCGCTGCGCTGTCCACCGGCGCCTGGCTGGCTTGGGGCATCGGCCTTTTCGTGGCGGGCTGGCTCATCCAGTTCATCGGGCACTACTACGAAGGCCGCAAGCCTGCATTTGTGGATGACCTGGCCGGGCTTCTGGTCGGGCCGCTCTTCCTGGTGGCCGAAGTGGCTTTCGCAATGGGCCTGGCGCGGGACACCCGCGAGGCCGTGAGCGCTCACGCGCATTGACCTTCGGCGCGCCCGGCAGCTAAGCGCCGTGTTCCGCGCCGTGTTCCAGCAGCCAGTCGCGCAGTTGCAAGACCTTGTCGTCGGGAGGCAGGCCGCGCCGGTGGACGAAGTAATAGGCCTTGCGATTGTCGGTCTCCGCCGGCAGCGTGGCTAGCGGCACCACCAGCCGCCCCTGCGCCAGTTCCTCGGTGATCAGAATGCGTGGGATCAGCGCCACGCCGATGCCGGCGGCGGCCGCCTGCGCCAGCATGGTGTAGAGGTCGTAGCGCGGGCCACGCAAAGCCTGCGCCGGCAGTGCCGCGCCCGCGGCGGCGAGCCAGTCGCTCCATGCGCGCAAGCGGGTGTTCAGGTGCAGCAGCGGCAATTCCAGCAACTGATCCAGGTCCAGGCGCTTGCGGCGCCCCAGCAAGGCGGGGCTGCACACCGGCACCGACGGGCCTTCCTGCAGGATCCGCTCGCCCTGCGTGCCCGGCCACAGCCCTTCGCCGTAATAGATGGCCGCGTCGAACGCGGTATCACTGAGCTCGAATGCCTCGGTGCGCGCCGAGAGATGCAACGTGAGATCGGGCAGGGCGCGTGCCAGCAGCGGCAGGCGCGGGATCAGCCACTGGCTGGCAAAGGTGGGTCCGATGGCCAACTCGATGGCGCGCCCGCGCGGGCGCTGGGCCATCACATCCAGCGTCACCTGCTCGATCTGGTCGAGCCGTTCCCGCACTTCTTCGGCATAGGTCCCGCCAGCAGGCGTCAGCACGATGCGCTTGCGGATGCGGTGGAACAGCGGCACGCCAAGCCGTGCTTCCAGCCCTGCGATCTGCCTGCAAACCGCGCTCTCCGTGACCGCCAGCTCGTCGGCGGCGCGGGTAAAGCTGCCCAGCCGCGCCGCGGCCTCGAACATCTGGAGTGCCGTGAGGCTGGGTATGCCCTTGCGCATAGTGCGTTTTTGGAAGGAAGTTGGTGCGAAGTTATCAATTGTACGAACTCTGCCGCAGTCGCACAATAAGCCCCATCCGGAGGCCGTCGGCCCCCGCCATCCCCCGAAAACAAACACATTTCAGCGCATTGATCATGACGAAGCCGAATCTGCAACGCCTCCTCGAGACTGTTTGTGGCGAAACCCAGGCAGCCGAGTTGCTGCAATTGATGAATGTTTCCCCGCAACTGCTGTCTTCTACCAGCGAACAGGCCAGCCGTGCCGAAGTGGCGCAGGCGCTCAATATGGTGCTGTTCGCCGGCATTCTCGAGCGCGTGCCGACCGGCATGGCCTATACCCGCGACGTGATCCAGGCTGGCGGGCAAGTGGTGTTCGACCACGGCGCGCTGCGCACGGTGAAGTGGGATTGCGGCAGCCTGCCCTCGGGCGAGATCGCTTTCACCCGTATCCTGGGCCCGCTGGGCTACCGCCTCAACGGCACCTATCCGCTCGAGCGCATCGGCATGACCGGCCGCTCCTATGCGCATGCCGACCTGCCTGACGACATCGCCCAGTACTTCCTGAGCGAGTTGCATCCCGAGCGTTTCAGTGCCGATTTCCAGTCCGCCGTGTCGCGCGTGGTGTCCAAGTCCGTCGATCCGCTCGGCGACGAAGCCGTCGCGCAACTGGCCCTGCTCGAGCGCGATGCGAGCCTGCCGATGGCCGACGCCGCACGCCTGGTGCCGCAACTGGCAGCCTGCTTCGCCCGCCAACATGCCGAGCCGGCGCTGGCCGACTATGAATTGCTGCTGAAGGAATCGGCCGAGATGGCCTGGATTTCCACCGAGGGCAATGCCTTCAACCACGCCACCGACCGCGTGGCGGATGTGCGTGCCGTGGCGGACGCACAACGCAGCCTGGGCCGCCCGATCAAGGATTCGGTGGAAGTGTCGCGTTCCGGGCGGGTCCTGCAGACGGCATTCAAGGCCGATCCGGTGGAGCGCGGGTTTGTCGGCGCCGACGGCGTCGTGGTCAAGCGCAGCGTGCCGGGCTCGTTCTACGAGTTCATCACGCGCGATTTCGTGCCCGCGACGCAGGCAGCTGGCGGCACGTTGGATCTGTCGTTCGATGCCGGCAACGCGCAGGGCATCTTCAAGATGACGGCGGCCTGCTAACGCGGGCAATGCGGTAGCAGGAGAAAGAGAAGGGGCCGGCTCGTCCGGCCTTTTTTGGTTTACGGCTGGCCAGCCGGCAGGTGCAGGCGAGCCAGCAATCCGCCCAGTTCGCTGTTGCCTAGCTCGAGCCCACCCTCATAAAGGGCCGCCATCTCGCTGACGATGGCCAGGCCCAGTCCGCTGCCCGCAGCGGACTCATCCAGCCGCCCATAGCGTGCTGTGGCCAGTTCGCGGGCCTCGGCCTGCATGCCCGGCCCGTCGTCTTCGACCGTGACCTCAAGCATGCCGCCGCGCTCCACGAGCTTGACGCGAACGCGCGAGCGCGCCCACTGGCAGGCGTTGTCGAGCAGGTTGCCGAGGATCTCGATCAGGTCCTGGCGGTCGCCGGCGAAGTGCCCGTCGCCATCCACCTGGATATCGATCTCGCGGCCGCTGTGCAGGCGGGTCAGCGCGCGCGCCAGCTCGCCTGCCGCTGGGCCGGCGTCGATGCGCGCCCCGCGCGTGCTCGCAGCCCCTGCCGCCCGTGCGCGCGCCAGGTGGCGGTCCACCTGCCGGCGCATGGCCTCGACCTGGCTGGCGGCGGCGCGGGCCGCCTCGCCGGGCAGGCGCTCGGCTTCGTTGGCGAGGATGGCCAGGGGCGTCTTGACGGCGTGCGCGAGATCGGCCGCCTGTCGCCGCGAGCGCTCCAGCGCATTGGCGTTGCGCGCCAGCAAGGTATTGATCTCGGTAACCAGCGGCACCACCTCGGACGGCCACGTGCCTCCCAGGCGGCTCTCGCGGCGTGCCTGCAGGGTGGCGAGCGCCTGGCGCAGCCGCGCCAGCGGCGCGAGGCCAAACTTTACCTGGGCCGCCACCGCCAGCAGCAGGCCCGCGCCCAGCGCCGTGAGCGACCAGCCCAGCAGCCGGTTGAAGGCCTGGCGCGCCGCGCGCAGCTCGGTGCGATCCAGCGCCACCGACAGCATCACCGGCGTATCGGCCGACGCCAGCACGATGGGGCGCGACACCACCAGCAGCGATTGCCCGTTGGGCCCGGGCCGGATCTCGGCATGGCTGCCCGCTACCTTGTTGCCCACCGTGGCGGGCATCTCGGCATCCCAGAGCGAGCGTGAACGCAGCGTGGCGCCCGGTGCCTGCGCCTGCCAGTAGGCGCCGGAGTAGGGTAGTTCAAAGCGCGGGTCGGCCGGGGCGCGGGTCAGGGCGAGCTTGCCGTCAGCGCTCCAGTCCAGGGCGGCGGCGAGGCTGGTGAGCTGATTGTCGAGCTGGCGCACGTAGGTGTCGTTGACGTGGCGCGCGAACAGCGTGGAGAGCAGCCAGCCGGTGCCGCCGAGCGCGGCGGCCAGCCAGATGGCCGCGACCGCGAGCAGGCGGATGGCTAATGACTGGCGCATGGGTCAGTTGGCGGCGTTTGTAGAGATTGCGGGGGCTTCGGCAGACGCCGGCGGGCGCAGGCGGTAGCCCTGTCCGCGCACGGTCTCGATGACGTCCACGCCGAGTTTGCGCCGCAGCCGGCCGATGAAGACTTCGATGGTGTTGCTGTCGCGGTCGAAATCCTGCGCATAGATGTGCTCGGTCAGCACGGCCTTGCTGATGATCGCGCCCGGGTGGTGCATCAGGTAATCCAGCACCTTGAACTCATGGGCGGTCAGCACCACCGCGGCGCCGTCGACGGTCGCCACGCCCGTGCGCGCGTTCAGGCGCACCGGGCCGCAGGCCAGCTCGGGCGCGGACATGCCATGGGCGCGGCGGATCAGCGCGCGGATGCGGGCCAGCAACTCCTCCATGCGAAAGGGCTTGGCGAGATAGTCGTCGGCCCCGGCATCGATGCCTTCCACCTTGTCGGTCCAGCTGTCGCGCGCGGTCAGGATCAGCACCGGCAGGTTCACCTGCGCCGCGCGCCAGCGGCGCAGCACGGAGAGTCCGTCGAGCCCGGGCAGGCCAAGGTCGAGCACCACGGCATCGTAGGGCTCTTCGGCGCCCAGGTGCCAGGCATCGATGCCGTGCGCGGCGGTATCGACCGCGTACCCCGCGCTGACCAGGCTGGCGCGGATCTGGGCGGCCAGCACGGCCTCGTCTTCTACCAGGAGGATGCGCATGGGGGATCAGGGTTTCTTGCGGGCTTGCTCAAGATCGCGCCCCTTGGCTTTGAGCAGGGTGGCGGTCTTGGCGTCGTATTCGAGCTTGGCCACCGAGCCGCTTGCCAGCAGCAGCTTGACTTCGTACTGCCAGACGCCATCGTCGCGGTCGAGCTTGACGCCGATCACGTCGCCCGTGTACTGCGCCGACACCGCCTCCAGGATGCGCGTGAGCGGCAGGATCTCGCCCGACTGGACGGCGGCGCGGGCGCGGTCGGCGTCCTTGTCGGCATGGGCGGGCGCCGGGGCCGCCAGCAGCAGCGGCAAGGCGGCTAGCAGCGGCAGCAGAGCGCGAGGCAGGGATGCGGTGC
The DNA here is from genome assembly GCF_058794615.1 of Cupriavidus sp. GW823-FHT07A04. NCBI lineage: Bacteria > Pseudomonadati > Pseudomonadota > Betaproteobacteria > Burkholderiales > Burkholderiaceae > Cupriavidus > Cupriavidus sp. GW823-FHT07A04. The sequence goes on along the minus strand of NZ_JBXAHA010000002.1, from coordinate 107,543 downwards.
GGAACGAAGGCAATGGCGTGAGCGAGCGGGGCAATACGGTTGTGAGCAAGCCTTGATGGAGCGAAGCAGTCTGCCGTGCCTTGCCTGAACGCAAGCTGAATGGCGCGCTCAGCATGGGTTCAGGCAGGGATCACGACAATGGGCGCCATTGCATTGATCGTCATCGTCACAGTTTTCCAGGAGTCTGGCCATGCAAGGCGTGCGCATCTCGAATGATAGCCCTTCCGAAATCCACCGCCGCGCCACGCGCGACGGGATCGCGCTGGCCGCGGCGGTGATCGTCGTCCTGTTGGGCGTTGTGTCCCTGTTCTGGGCGCAGGTCGACGCGCGGGCCGTGCTGCATGAATGGAAGCACATGGACAGCGGCCTGTCCATGATCGTGCTCGGGGCACTGGTGCTCGGGCCACTGCTGGCCTTCGGGCTGGACGATTGAAGCTGGCCCCTGAAACCCTCGGCGGGTTTTCCATGCCTGGACATGCGCCTGCGGCTGGTCCTACACTCGATCCACAATAAAACGCACGACCGTTCTTATTTATGTTCCGTGCGCATGGCCAACCATGCGCCACGGACATGACCGGCACAGTGCGATCCCTCAGGGTCAATCCAAAAAGGAGACATGGCATGGAATCGAAGAACGTCCCGCTGGTAGCCGAGTTGTTGCGCGATGCACCGAAGAACTGGGGCAAATGGGGGCCGGATGACGAGGTCGGGTCGCTGAACTATCTCACCCGGGCGGAGGCGCTGCGCGGCGTGGCTTCCGTGCGCTCCGGCAAGACCTTCACCCTGCAGATCCAGATGGGAAACCCCGCCGGCGACCCGGTCTGGCCCGGGCGTTCGCAGGCGCGCCGCCTCAACGTGATGGACAAGGGCCATTATCTCTGCGGCAAGGGCCCGAAGTTCCCCGGCGAGGCCGAGTACGCCGACGACATGATGATCATGTACCTGCAGGGCTCGACCCAGTACGACGCGCTCGGCCATGTCTGGTACGGCGATCAGCTATGGAACGGCTACGATGCCAAATCCACCATCGGCGGCCTGGAAAAAGCCAGCATCCTGCCAATCGCGGAGCGCGGCGTGGTCGGGCGTGGCGTGCTGATCGACATGGCGCGCCACCGCGGCAAGGACGTGCTCGCCCCGGGCGAGACTTTCACCCATCTTGACTTGCTCGCCGCCGCCGAGATGCAGGGCGTGCGCATCGAGAAGCACGACATCCTGGTGATCCGCACCGGCTGGATCGGCTCCTTCTACAAGCGCGACCAGGCTGAGTTTTATCGTGAGTTCGTCGAGCCGGGCCTGACCTACAGCCCGGAACTGGTCGAGTGGTTCCATCGCATGGAGATCCCCAATCTCGTCACCGACACGATTGCCAACGAGGTGACGGTGGACCCGGTCTCGGGCGTTGCCTTGCCGCTGCACAATGCGCTGATGCGCAACCTGGGCGTCGCCCTGACCGAGATCGCCCAGCTGGACCCGCTCGCCGCGGACTGCGCGGACGACCAGCAGTGGACCTTCCTGTATACGGCAGCACCGCTCAAGGTAGTGAACGGCAGCGGCGCACCGGTCAACCCGGTGGTCATCAAGTAAGCCAGGCAAAAAGCCTGACCTCGGCGCCGTCCGGTGGAGAAGCCTCAATGGCCTCTTGCACTGTGCGGCGCCAGCTTCGTTTCGACCAAGCGCTATGCTTGACACTACCCGCCGTGCCTATCGAGGTGCCTCATGACGCCCTATGAAGAGAAGCCCTGGCTCTCCAGCTACAACGCCGGCCAGCCGCACACCATCACCCCGCAATTTACCGACGCATTGTCCATTTTCCGGGCCGCCGCGGACCGCGCGCCGGCCAGTCCGGCAATCCACTACTTTGACGCCACGCTCAGCTATGCCGAGGTGGATGCGCTCTCAGACGCGCTGGCGGTAGCGCTATCATCGCGCGGCTGCACGCGCGGCGAGCGGGTTGCGCTGTACCTGCAGAACGTGCCGCAGTTCGTCATCGGGCTGGTTGCCGCGTGGAAGCTCGGCGCCATCGCGGTGCCGGTCAACCCGATGAACCGCGCACGCGAACTGCGCCTGGTGCTGGCCGACTCCGGCGCGAAAGTCCTGATCTGCCACGAATCGCTCTACGCCGATGTGGTGAGCGGGCTGTTCGACGCCGAGCGGCGCGGCCAGGGCGACGCTGCCGCGCCCCTTGCGCTGCCTGCGGTGATCACCACGTCCGAGCTGGATTTCCAGACGCGCGCCGATCCGCGCCTGTTTGCCGCAACTCGGCGCCAGCCCGCCGAGGGCGTGCCCGATCTGCTGGCGCTGGTGCAAGAGTACCTGGGCCAGCGCCCAGCGCCGGTCAAGCTCGCGGCAGACGATATCGCGATGCTGGTGTACACCTCCGGCACCACCGGCGTGCCCAAGGGCGCGATGAACACCCATGGCAATGTTGCTTTCAATGCGCAGGTGTACCGCGACTGGATCGGCTTGGCGCAGGGCGGCCCGATCCTGGGCGTGGCGCCGCTGTTCCATATCACCGGACTGGTGGGTCACGTGGCTGCGGCGTTCATCTGCGCCGCGCCGCTGGTGCTGGCCTGCCGTTTCGAGCCGGGCGTGGTTCTGGAGGCCATCCGCGACCGGCGGGTCGAGTTCACCATTGGCTCGATCACGGTCTTCATCGCGCTGATGAACCATCCCGAGGCGACGCGCGCGCATTTCGCCACGCTACGCAAGATCTACTCGGGCGGCGCACCGATCCCGCCGAGCGTGGTGGAGCAGTTCCGCGCCAAGTTTGGGCACTATATCCACAACGGCTACGGGCTGACCGAGACCAACTCGCCCACCCACGTGGTGCCGCTGGGCCGGGAGGCGCCGGTGGACCCGGCCTCCGGCACGCTGGCGATCGGCGTTCCCGCCTTCAACGTTGACTCCTTCATCGGCGACGATGCGGGCGCGCCAGTGCCGGTGGGCGAGGTCGGCGAGATCATTTCGCGCGGGCCGATGATCGTGCCGGGCTACTGGAACAAGCCGGAAGAGACGGCAAAGGCCATGGCGGGCGGCTATTTCCACACCGGCGATGTTGGATTCATGGACGCGCAAGGCTGGTTCTACCTCGTCGACCGCAAGAAGGACATGATCGTCGCCGCCGGCTACAAGGTCTGGCCGCGCGAGGTGGAAGACGTCTTGTATACGCATCCCGCGGTGCGCGAGGCGGCCGTGGTGGGCATCCCGGACGCCTATCGCGGCGAGACAGTGAAGGCCGTGGTCAGCCTGAAACCGCAGGCCAGCGTCACGCCGGAAGCGCTGCTGGCCTGGTGCAAGGAGCGCATGGCAGCCTATAAATACCCGCGCGTGGTGGAGATCATCGACGAGTTGCCGAAGACGGTCACGGGCAAGATCCTGCGGCGAGAGCTGCGCGGCTGAGGGGGCCGTGCGCGCAAGAAAGCGGCTGAAATCGTCGGCGCGCGCGCGGCATCCGGCGTGGCAAAAAAGACAAAATCACGCGTTTACCCCTTGTATATAGAGTCCGTGGACGCATCCACTGCTGCGTCCGCGCGACACAACGGCAGGCCGCGCGAGACAAAACCTCAAAAAACCCCGGGGAAAACCCCGGTTTTTACACTCGCACACACGAAAACCCCTTGACGTTGCGTTGTTTCCGCTATGATTCAGTCGATGCCGCACGCCGATAGTCGATCGACGAAGCGTCGAGCGACATCGGATGCCACATCCCGTGCGACATCATTCTGTTCAACTCATATTTATCGATATGGCGACCAAAGCGAATCCGACCGCGAAGACTGCAACCAAGACCGCTGCCAAGAAGGCACCGGCAACCAAAGCCGCTCCCGTAAAGGCTGCTGCCAAGAAGGCCGCGCCGGCCAAGAAGGCTGCTCCGGCTACCGCGGTGACCCCGCGCCCGCTGAAGGACACCTTCAACAAGTCGAGCCTGGTCGCTCACCTGGTAGCACAGACCCAGCTGGACGCCAAGGCCGTGAAGACGGTGCTGGCCCATCTGGAAAACACCATCGTCAGCGCGCTGCACAAGAAGGGCGCCGGCGAATTCACGCTGCCCGGCCTGATGAAGGTCACGGCTCAGCAAGTACCGGCCAAGAAGAAGCGCTTCGGCAAGGACCCGTTCTCCGGTGAAGAGCGTTGGTTCCCGGCCAAGCCGGCCAGCGTCAAGGTCAAGGTACGCCCGCTGAAGAAGCTGAAAGACGCAGCTGCCGCCTGATAGGGGCCCTGTTTCCAGCTTGAAAAGGAGCCGCTAGCCGGCTCCTTTTTTGTATCCGGCGAATGTGCAGCCGTGCCCGTAGCTCCAGCTTTTCCCGCTTTCCCCGCTGTTTTGGTCGTTTCCGTAGTTCCTCAGCCGGCCGCCAATGAAGCCGGCGCACCATTCCGGGAGATCGTCATGCCTAGCATCCAGTGCCGCCTGTGGCGGCTTGCCTTGCGCCTGGTCCGGCGCAAACAGCGTTTTTCCAGCGCGCAGGCGCTGCACGAGGAAATTCGCCGCCGCCGCAAGATCGGCCGCGCGAATCCCACGGCGCGCTTGCTGGCGCGCCATGCGGTGAGCATGGAACCTGTGGCCGGCGTCGAGGTCTACACCGTGCGCCCGCGGGGCAACGACAGCGGCAGGCAAATCCTCTATCTCCATGGCGGCGGCTACGTCTTCGATATCGTCAGCCAGCACTGGGACTTCATCGGCAAGCTGGTGGATGCGCTCGGCGCCACGGTGACCGTGCCGATCTATCCGCTGGCGCCCGAGCATACCCATCGTGAGGTCTTTGCCGGACTGCTGCCGCTCTACGACCAGTTGGTCCGCGGCAATCCACCCGCCAGCCTGACCGTCATGGGCGACTCCGCCGGCGGCGGCATGGCGCTCGCGCTGGCGCAAGTGGCCCGGGATACGGGACGCGCGCTGCCTGGCCGCCTGGTCTTGCTGTCGCCGTTCCTGGACGCCACTGGCAGCAACCCGGCCATCGATGTGCTCGAACCACTTGATCCGATGTTGTCGAAGCTCGGCGGCATCGAGTGCGGGCGCGTCTATGCCGGCGGCGATCCCGTCACGCTTGCACAGGTCAGCCCCATCTACGGCAGCCTGCGCGGCTTGCCTCCGGTCACGCTTTTCATCGGCACCCACGACGTCCTGTTGCCGGACTGCCGCGCTTATCGCGCGCTTGCGCAGGAACAGGGCTTGCCGCTGCGCTATTACGAATACGAGGGCATGTTCCACGTGTGGATGCTGTTGCCAATGCCGGAATCCAATGCCGCCTTCGCGCAGATCGTCGCCGCGGTGCAGGCCGATGAAGCCCCGCAGCGGCAGCCGGAGGCGCGCGCCGGGCAGGGCGCTGCAACCGGGTATCAGCCGATGTAACAAGGAACGGCGATAATCGCGGGGTTGCCGGCCAGGTGCCGGCCCAAAGTAGTTAGGAGTCCCCATGCTTTCTCGTCGTTACGGCGCGGTCTGGCTGACCGCGCTCGCTTTGCTGGTTCTTGCGGCACTTGCCGCCGGTCACCGGCTTTCTCCCGCATGGCTGGCTGTGCCCGTTGTGCTTCTGCTGGTTGGCTTGCATGACATCGGCCAGTCGCGCCACTCCATCCTGCGCAACTATCCGATCTGGGGCCACCTGCGTTTCTTATTCGAGTTCATCCGCCCGGAGATCCGCCAGTATTTCATCGAGGACGACACCAACGAGATGCCGTTCTCGCGCCAGCAGCGCAGCCTGGTCTACCAGCGTGCCAAGAACGAGGTCGACAGCCGGCCCTTCGGCACCGAGATCGATGTGCGCCTGGCTGGCCACGAGTGGATCAGCCACTCGCTTGCGCCGACCCGCATCCCTTCCGCTGACTTTCGCATTACCGTGGGCGAGGGCCGCGCCCAGCCTTACTCGTTATCGATCTTCAACGTCTCGGCCATGAGCTTCGGCGCGTTGTCCGGCAATGCGATCCGCTCGCTCAACCGGGGAGCAAAGCTTGGCGGCTTTATCCACGACACTGGTGAAGGCTCGATTTCCCCTTACCACCGTGCCGAAGGCGGCGACCTGATCTGGGAGGTGGCCTCCGGCTACTTCGGCTGCCGCCGCCCGGACGGTGGCTTCGATCCCGACAAATTCGCCGAGCAGGCGCGCTCGCCGCAGGTCAAGATGATCGAGGTCAAGCTCTCGCAAGGCGCCAAGCCGGGCCACGGCGGCGTGCTGCCGGCGGCCAAGGTGACGCCGGAGATTGCCGCCACGCGCGGCATCGGCATGGGCGAGGACTGCATCTCGCCCGCCACGCACAGCGAATTCTCCACGCCGCTGGGCCTGCTGCAGTTCGTCGACCGGCTGCGCACGCTGTCCGGCGGCAAGCCGACCGGGTTCAAGCTTTGCATCGGGCACCCGTGGGAGTTCTTCGGCATCGTCAAGGCCATGCTGGAATCCGGCATCCTGCCGGACTTCATCGTGGTGGATGGCGCCGAAGGCGGCACCGGAGCAGCACCGCTGGAGTTCGTCGACCATATCGGCGTGCCGCTGCAGGAAGGGCTGCTGCTGGTGCACAACACGCTGGTGGGCGTGAACCTGCGCGACAAGATCCGCGTTGGCGCGAGTGGCAAGATCATCACTGCCTTTGACGTGGCGCGCACGCTGGCCACCGGCGCCGACTGGTGCAACTCGGCGCGCGGCTTCATGTTTGCGCTCGGGTGCGTGCAGGCGCAGAAGTGCCATACCGACCGCTGCCCCGTGGGCGTGGCCACGCAGGATCCGGTGCGCCAGCGCGCCATCGTGGTGCCTGACAAGGCGGATCGCGTAGCCAGCTTCCACCGCCAGACGCTGCACGCGCTGCTGGAAATCCTGCAGGCCGCTGGCCTGAATCATCCGGGCGATCTCAAGCCGCACCATATCGTGCGGCGCATCTCGCCCAACGAAGTGCGGCTGATGTCCGAGCTGCTCAAGTTCCTCACGCCGGGGGACCTGATCAACGGGAATTTCCGTTACCAGTTGTACGAGAAGTACTGGCCGCTGGCGCGTTCCGACAGTTTCTCGTTGTAAAGCACTGCGCTAGCGCGCGGCTTGCGGCGCCGGCAGGCGGGCGCGCCCGTGCTGCCGGAATGCGCTGGGCGTCTGCCCAACATGCTTCGCAAAGAAGCGCGCGAAATACGCGGCGTCCGCAAAACCCAGGGTCGAGGCGATCTGCTTGATGTCGAGATCGCTATAGAGCAGGTCGCGCTGCGCCTCCACGATCAGGCGCGAATGGATCAGCTGCAGCGCGCTCCTGCTGGCAAGCTGCTGGCAGATCCGGTTGAGCTGGGTGGACGAGATGCCGAGCGTGTCGGCATAGCCCGCCAGATCCTGGTGGTTCCGAAAACGTGCCTCTACCAGTTGCTGGAACTGCTGAAAATGGCGTGCGGTCCTGCCCGCCGGCTGCGCCCCGGTTGCACCCGCGCCGCAAGCGCGCCGGGCAATGCCCACCAGCAACAAGGACAGCAGCGCCGACAAGGCAGCACCGCGCCACAGCGATACTGCGTTCATCTCCGCGCGGAACAGTTCCAGCGCCCCGGCAAGCACGGTGGCGTCATCGCGCTCGCTACCGGCCGGGTCACCGAACGGGTCATGGTAGGGCCGCTCGAACAACGGTAGCGCATCCGGCACGCCAGCCAGCAGCGTGTGCAGGTAGTGGTCGGTCATGGTAATGACGATGCCATCCACGTCCGGCGTAAACCGAAAACCATGCACGCAACGCGGCGGCACCGTTACCACCGTGCGCGCGCCCAAGGGGTACTCGCGGTCGTCGAGCAGCGCGCGGCCGCCGCCCTGGTGCACGTAGAGCACCTGGAAGAAGCGTTCGTGGCGGTGTGGCTTGATTTCCCAGTCGTTGACGCCGCTGCGCTCCGGGATCGACTCGAAATGCAGCTGTTCCAGCAGGGGCTCGTTGGAGTTGACCCCATAGAGGGAGTAGGTCGGGACGGTTTTCATGGGGCGGGGGCGGGCACCGGGGTGGCCATTGTCCCGCCGGGGGGGCGGATCTGTCCATCGGTGCTGCCGCTTGCCACGGCAGCGCACCGATGGCCACCGATGGCTATTGATCCGCCTTGGCGCCCGACTTGCGCACGATCTCAGCCCACTTCTTGCCCTCTGCCGCGGTGTAGCGCGCGAACTCTGCGGGGGAGGAACCCACCGGTTCGGCGCCCATGTCGGCGTACTGGCGCTGCACGTCGGGCTGGCGCAGTGCCTGCGCGGCGTGGGCCGCGAGTTTCTCCACGATCGGTGCTGGCGTGCCGCGCGGCGCCCACAACCCGTACCAGGTGCTGATATTGAAGCCGGGCAAGCCCGACTCCGCCACCGTCGGCACGTCCGGCAGGGCACGCGCGCGCTTGAGCGTGGTGACGGCCACGGCGCGCAGCTTGCCGGCCTTGATGAACGGCATGGCCGATGGCATGGAATCGAACATTAACTGGATCTGGCCGCCCATCAGGTCGGTCAGCGCGGGCGAGCTGCCCTTGTACGGCACGTGCTGCATCGAGACATTGGCGGCGAACTTGAACGATTCGCCCGCCAGTTGCTGGGCCGACGCGTTGCCGGCCGAGCCGAAGTTGATGCTGCCGCCCTTGGCCTTGGCATAGGCGATCAGGTCCTGCACGGTCTTGACCGGCGAATCGTTGTTGACCACCAGCACCAGCGGCACATCGGCCAGTTGCGTGACAGGCACAAAGTCACGGAAGGCGTCGTAGCGCATCTTTGGATAGATGCTCGGGTTGATCACATGCAGCGAGGCATTGGCCAGGATGGTGTAGCCATCGGGCGCAGCCTTGGCGACCATTTCCGCGCCGATCATCCCGCTGGCGCCTGGCTTGTTGTCGATCACCACCGTCTGGCCAAGCGTGTCGCCCATCTTGACGGCGACCACGCGCGCCAGCAGGTCCGTGGGGCCGCCCGGCGGGTAAGGCAGCACCATGCGGATCGGGCGCTGCGGGAAATCGTCGGCGGCACGGGCCGGCGACGTGCCTATGGCAGCAAGCGCGGTGGTTGCCAACGTTGCCAGCAGGGCAAGGCGCAACGCGGACCGGCGATGCTTGGTGTGCTGCGTACTGTGTTGCGTGTTCAGGACCCTGAATCGGCTTGGCATGCGTTAGTCTCCTTGATTTTTATTGCGACTTTGCCGATGACCTGCCTGGCTTCCAGCGCGTCCAGCGCCTCGGCCAGCCCGTTCATCGGGTACACCTTCGACACGGTCGGTCGGATCTTTCCTTCGCTAGCCCAGCCGCACAGTGTCTTCATGACGGCTTGCAATGCGTGGGCATGCTGTGCCCGCTCGTTGGCGGGCGTCCAGCCGATGTAGCGCCCTACGAAAAATCCATGCAGCGTCAGGTTCTTTACCAGCAGCAGGTTCAGTGGCGCTTGCGGGATGCGGCCGCTGGCAAAGCCGATACTGAGAATCCGCGCGTTGGCGGCCGCCGCGCGCAGCGCCTGGTCGAACAGGTCGCCGCCTACCGGGTCCACCACCACATCGGCACCGCGCCCCCCGCTCACACGCTTGACGGCGGCGGCCAGGTCTTCCGGCGCGAGCGCATGTTGGGCGCCGCGCTGCAGGGCCTGAGCGCGTTTCGCTTCGGTGCTGGCGCAAGCAATCACCTGCGCGCCCAACTGGTGGGCGATTTCCACGGCGGCCAGGCCCACGCCGGCGCCGGCGCCAAGCACCAGCACCGTGTCGCCGGGCTGCACGGCGCAGCGCCACACCAGGCCGCAGTAGGCGGTGCCGTAGGAGAGGGGGATCGGCAGGGCTTGCAGCGCGTCGAGCGCATCGGGAATGGGGTAGACCGTGTATTCGGGCAGCGTGACTTCTTCGGCAAAGCAGCCCCAGTCGGCAATGGCAGCCACGCGGTCGCCAGGGCGCAGGCGGGTTACAGCGGCGCCGCAAGCCACCACGTGGCCGACCGCCTCGGTGCCGGGCACGAACGGCAGCGGCGGCTTGGTCTGATAGCGGCCTGCCACCATCAGGCCTGTGGCGTGGCTTACGCTTGCGTACTCCACGGCCAGCGTGACGGCGTGCGGATCCGCCAATGCCGGGCGCGGGATGCTGGCAAGGCGAACGTCTTGCGCTTTGCCGAAATGCTCGCAGAGCAGGGCCCGCATCATGCCCTGGCTCCCGCGGTGGCATTGCCCGCCAGAGGGCTGGCCTGCCTGACCACGCCCATCTCCAGCCATTGCGCGAGCTTGTCCGGGGTGACACCGTACTCACGCAGCACGGCTTCGGTGTGTTCTCCGACACGCGGCGCGGCGGTGGCCGCCCGCCGCATGCCCTTGGCGGGGATGCCGGCAAACGGCAAGGCACCCAGCCCCGCCTGCTCGATCGTCTGGAAGGTCCCCTGCGGTGCCGCTAGCGGGTGGTCGAGCACTTGCTGGTAGTTGCGCACCGGCGCATGAAGGATGTCATGCGCCTGCAGGATGCCGAGCCAGTGCGCCGTGCTTTTGCCGGCAAGCACCGCCGCCACAGCGTCCTGCAGCCAGGCCGCGTGCGCCATGCGGCTGGCGTTGTCCGCAAAGCGCGCATCTTGCGCCCAGCCAGGGCGATCCAGCGCGCGGCAGAGCCTGCCGAATTGCGCGTTGTTGAGCGCCAGCAAGGTGAGGCTGCCATCGCTGGTGGCAAAGACGCCATTCGGCGCGCTCACCGGCCCGGCGGCCACAGCGCCCTGGATGGCGTATTCGAGGATATTGTTGGCCTGCAGCGCCACGCAGGCGTCGAACAAGCTTAGCTCGACATGCGCGCCGACGCCGCTGCGAAAGCGCCTGCACAAGGCGGCGGCGGCGGCCTGCGCCGCGTACAGGCCGGTGGCCGCGTCAGCCAGCAGCATGCCGATGCGCCGCGGCGAGCCGTCCGGCATGCGATTGGTGTGCATGAGGCCGCTGTCGGCCTGCATCACGGAGTCCGAGGCCGGGTGGTCGGCATATGGACCGTCCGCGCCGTAGCCGCTGATGGACACATAGACCAGCGCCCGGTTGCGCGCGGACAGCGCGGCGTAGCCAACGCCAAGGCGCTCGGCGACCTGCGGCCGGAAGTTCTGCACCACGATATCGGCCCGCAGCGCGAGGTCGAACAACAACGCCTTGCCGGCGTCGGTGGCCGCATCGATGCAGACGCCACGCTTGCCGGCGTTGTACGCGATGGACAGCGCACTGTGCTCGCCACGCACCACGCCAACATGCCGGCCCCAGTCGCCAGCAGGCGGATCGACCTTGATGACGTCGGCGCCTTGCTGCCAGAGGATGTGCGCGCAGTAGGGGCCTGCGATGCCCTGGCTGATATCCAGGATGCGCAGGCCGGAGAAGGGCAGCTCGTCGACAGCTTCGGGTGAAGGCGGGGTATGCGAAGGTAGCGCGGATTGCAGGTCGGTCTTGGCCATCGGCAGGGATCTGGGAGTCGTCATGTCGCGTCGGATGCCCTATGCTAGGGCGTACTCCTGGCCGTGACAATCCGCCGGCCTGTGCCATCCGTGTTGACTCATGATTGACAATAATCCAAGCTTCGACCTGAACCTGATCCGGCTGTTCGTCACGCTGGTGGAATCCAAAACGCTCACGGCCGCCGCCGCGCGCGGCGGCATGACCCGCTCCAATGTCTCGCGCCGGCTCAAGGCGCTGGAGCAGCATATGGGCGCGCAACTGATGCGGCGCACCACCCGCCATGTGGAGCTGACCGAGGCCGGGCGGCTGCTGTATGCGCACGGCGTGCGCATGCTGGATGAGCTGCAAGCGGCGGGCACTTCCATCGACAGTCTCGGCCAGACCGTGCGCGGCGATGTGCGGATCCGCCTGCCCACAGGGCTCGGGCACTTGTACCTGGCGCAGGTGTTACTGGAGTTCGCCCGGCAATACCCGGCCATCTCCCTGCGCGTGCTGATCAATGACTATATCGGCGACCTGATCTCCGCCGAGGTGGATGTGGCGTTGAAGATCACCTCCCTGCCGCCGGAGGATCATGTGGCGCGCAAGATTTGCGCGGTAGGCTGGTGCCTGTGCGCATCGCCCGCATTCCTGTCGGAGCACGGGCCGGTCAGCCGCGCGGAGGATCTTGCCCACTGCGACCTGATCGCGCCAGCGTCGCTGGGTCGGCGCTTCGATCTCAAGCTGAAGCTGGCCGGCACGCCGCTGATCCTGCGGGTCGCCCCGCGCATCCAGTCCGGCGACTATCCCTTCCTGTTCGAGTCGATGATGACAGGACTCGGCGTTGCCTTGCTGCCGCGCTATGCCGTGTGGCAGCAGATCGGGCGTGGCGAAGTGGTGGAGGTGCTGCCCGAGTACGAGCCCGAAGGCGTGGGCGACAGCATTTACATGCTGACCGCGCCGAATCGGTTTCCCACGCTGGCCACCCGCACGCTGATGGACTTCATCCGCGCGCGGCTGGAGAGCCAGGCGGGGAACTGGGGCGGGCATAAGGCGGGCGCGGAGGTTGACGCCGCGTGATAGTTTGGCGGCGTTGGCGCGACGTCATTGGCGCGAGCAGCGCAAGCCTGCGCCAGCCGCGCCTGCGGCGGTTGGCTGGGCAAGCCCGTCTGGTTTACTGCGGCCCCAGCTTCTTGATCAGCGCATCCAGCATCGCCAGTTCCTGCTCGTCCAGATCCGTCAGCGGCGCGCGGACCGGGCCGGCGTCATGCCCGACCAGCTTGGCGCCGGCCTTGACGATGCTCACCGCGTAGCCTGCGCGGCGGTTGCGGATGTCCAGGTACGGCAGGAAGAACTCGTCAATCAGGCGGTTGGTGGTGGCGTGGTCGTCGGCGGCAATCGCGCGGTAGAAGTCCATCGCCGTCTTGGGGATGAAGTTGAACACGGCCGACGAATACACGGGCACGCCCAGCGCCTTGTAGGCCGCGGCATAGACTTCCGCGGTGGGCAGGCCGCCCAGGTAGGACAGGCGGTCGCCCAGCTTGCGGCGGATGCGGACCATGCCTTCGATCTCGCCCACTCCGTCCTTGAAGCCGATCAGGTTGGGGCAGCGGTCGGCCAGGCGTTCGAGCATGTCCGCGTTGATGCGGGAATTGCCGCGGTTGTACACGATCACACCGATGTGGACCGACTTGCAGACTTCTTCGATATGGTTGGCAATGCCGTCCTGGCAGGCTTCGGTCAGGTAGTGCGGCAGCAGCAGGATGCCCTTGGCGCCCAGGCGCTGGGCTTCCTTGGCGTAGGCGATGGCCATGCGGGTCGGGCCGCCGGCGCCGGCCAGGATGGGCACCTTGCCTGCGCAGGTTTCCACTGCGGTGCGGATGACATTGGCGTAGTCGTCCGGCGTCAGCGAGAAGAACTCACCGGTGCCACCGGCGGCGAACAGGGCGGTGGCGCCGTAGGGGGCCAGCCATTCCAGGCGCTCGACATAGGTCTCGGGGCGGAAGTTGCCTTGCGCGTCGAAGTCGGTCACGGGGAAGGAAAGCAGGCCTTCCGAGACGATCTGCTTGAGTTCTTGTGGTGTGGTCATGATGGCTGGTCCTGATACCCGCAAGGGCGGTGTTGGTTCAGTGGTTCTTGTGCATGACTTTCGTCTGCGCAATTTCGAGATACGTCATCGTACAACTTGAGATTTGAATGCGCAAGTACTTTTGTTTTGGCAAAGGGTTTCGGCCTTCGGCTTTGCCAGCGACCGTCAATATGAAGAGACAGGGCAGGGGGGAGCAGTCCAGCCGCGGAATGGAACGCGTATGGCAGAATCTCATGAATTCGCCTTGAAAGCTGGCTGAAAGCTTGGGGCGTGGCATCTTCCAGTCGGAGCACCCGGACCAACCGCGCCACTGCAACGGCTAACGCACCCTACCCAGAGCAGTTGTCTCGGAGCTAGGGTAAACACTCAATGTTGCCGATGAAACCGGGTGCTTATAATTCAAGTTATACGATGACATATCACGTAACCGGCCAAATAGGCGAGATGGCCGAGAGCCGTATGACGTAAGACGGCCTCCCATCTCCAATCCGGTTCGTGCAGGAGACACCATGAATCTCAGCAATACCCTCAGCGTGGCCGGCGAGGCCACCCGTCGCAGCCACGTCCGTTACTGGATCCTGCTGATGATCTTCGTGGTGACGACGGTGAACTATGCCGACCGCGCCACGCTTTCCATCACCGGCCCGGCGATGCGCTCGGAGTTCGGCTTCGATGCCGTGCAGATGGGGTTTATCTTCTCGGCCTTCAGCTGGGCCTATGTGATGGCGCAGATCCCGGGTGGCTGGCTGCTGGACCGCTTTGGCGCGCGCCGCATCTATGCCTGCAGCATTTTCCTGTGGTCGCTCTTTACCCTGCTGCAGGGCTTTATCGGCGGATTCGCCACGGTCGGCGCGGCCGTGACCACGCTGTTCGTGCTGCGTTTTGCCGTGGGCCTGGCCGAGTCGCCGGCGTTCCCGGCCAATGCCAAGGTTGTGGCCAGCTGGTTTCCCACGGCCGAGCGCGGCACGGCTTCGGCCATCTTCAATTCCGCGCAGTATTTTGCCGCGGTGCTGTTTACGCCCCTGATGGCCTGGCTGACCCACGCGCTGGGCTGGCACCACGTCTATCTGTGGATGGGCGCGTTGGGCATGGTGCTGGCAGGTCTCTGGCTCAAGGTGGTGCGTAGCCCGGCGAGCCATCCGGGCGTGAATCGCGCCGAGCTCGACTACATCAAGCAGGGCGGCGGCCTGATCGAGATGAGCGGCGACGCTGGCAAGAGGGACAAGGAAGCCTCCGGCACGCGCTGGTTCTATGTGCGCCAGCTGCTCTCCAACCGGATGCTGCTGGGCGTGTACCTGGGCCAGTACTGCATCAACGTGCTGACGTACTTCTTCCTGACGTGGTTTCCCGTGTACCTGGTGCAGGCCCGTGGCATGTCGATCCTGAAGGCGGGGTTTGTCGCATCGCTGCCGGCGATCTGCGGGTTCCTGGGCGGTGTGCTGGGCGGCGTGATTTCCGATGGGTTCCTGCGCCGCGGCTATTCGCTGACGGTGGCCCGCAAGGTGCCGATCGTCGCCGGCATGCTGCTGTCGGTCAGCATGATTGCCTGCAACTACGTGGATAGCGAGTGGCTGGTGGTGGGCTTCATGGCACTGGCCTTTTTCGGCAAGGGCATCGGCGCGCTGGGCTGGGCCGTGGTGGCGGATACGGCACCAAAGGAAGTGATTGGCCTGGCCGGCAGCATCTTTAACATGTTCGGAAATATCGCGGGCATCGTCACGCCGATCGTGATCGGATATATCCTTGGCACCACCGGTTCTTTCAATGGCGCGCTGGTCTTTGTCGGCGCCAACGCGCTGGTGACGGTGATCAGCTACCTGGTGATCGTCAAGGAAATCAAGCGCGTCGAGCTCAAGCATCCCTGAAATCCCTGAATTGAGTGGTGCCTGCTGCGCAGGTGCCGCCCCGGCGCAGCGGCCAAGTGTTTCGCAAGGAAAAAAGACATGTCGGTGATCGATATCAAAGTAGAACAGCCAGGCGGTTCGCGGCCGGCTGCGCAAGTGCAGGGCACTGCGCTGTACATCCGCATCCACGCGCTGGATAACGTGGCAATCGTCGCCAACGATGGCGGCCTTCCCGAGGGCACGGTATTTCCCTGCGGGCTGACGCTGCGCGAGCGGGTGCCGCAGGGCCACAAGGTGGCGCTGGTGGACCTGGCGGCTGGCGATGCCGTGGTGCGCTACAACGTGGTGATCGGCTACGCGCTGCGCGACCTGCCCAAGGGCAGCTGGGTCAACGAGCGCGTGATCGAGATGCCGGTGGCGCCCGGGCTGGACAACCTGCCTGTCGGCACGCGCGTGGCGGAACCGCTGCCACCGCTGGAAGGCTATAGCTTCGAGGGCTTTCGCAATCCGGACGGCTCGGTCGGCACCCGCAACATCCTCGCCATCACTACCACCGTGCAGTGCGTGTCGGGCGTGGTGGAGCACGCGGTGCGGCGCATCCGGGCCGAGCTGCTGCCGCAGTATCCCAATGTGGACGACGTAGTGGGGCTGGAGCACACCTACGGCTGCGGCGTGGCCATCGATGCGCCGGACGCGATCGTGCCGATCCGAACGCTGCGCAATATCGCGCTGAACCCGAATTTCGGCGGCACCGCCATGATGGTGAGCCTGGGTTGCGAGAAGCTGCAGCCGGAGCGCCTGCTGCCGGCCGGCAGCTTGCCCGGCGGCCTGGATGTTGGCGTGGTGTGCCTGCAGGACGACGAGCACGTTGGCTTCGAGAGCATGATCGATTCCATCATGGCAATGGCGCATACGCACCTGGCCAAGCTGGACCAGCGCCGCCGCGAAACCTGCCCGGCCTCGGAGCTGGTGGTGGGTGTGCAGTGCGGCGGCAGCGATGCATTTTCGGGTGTGACCGCCAATCCCGCCGTGGGGTTTGCCACCGACTTGCTGGTGCGCGCGGGCGCCACCGTGATGTTCTCGGAGGTCACTGAAGTGCGCGATGGCATCGACCAGCTCACCGCGCGTGCCGCCACGCCGGAAGTGGCGCAGGCCATGATCCGCGAGATGGACTGGTACGACCGCTACCTGGAAAAGGGCCGTGTCGACCGCAGCGCCAACACCACGCCCGGCAACAAGAAAGGCGGCCTGTCCAATATCGTCGAGAAGGCCATGGGCTCGATCGTCAAGTCGGGCAGCACGGCCATCACCGGCGTGCTCTCCCCCGGCGAGAAGCTCAAGCAAAAGGGCCTGATCTACGCGGCCACGCCCGCCAGCGACTTTATCTGCGGCACCCTGCAACTGGCCGCCGGCATGAACCTGCACGTATTCACCACCGGCCGCGGCACGCCGTATGGCCTGGCCGAAGTGCCGGTGATCAAGGTGGCAACGCGTAGCGATCTGGCACGCCGCTGGCACGACCTGATGGACGTGAACGCTGGCCGCATCGCCACCGGCGAAGCCACCATCGAGGATGTGGGCTGGGAGTTGTTCCGGTTGATGCTGGATGTGGCGAGCGGGCGCAAGAAGACCTGGGCCGAGCACCACAAGCTGCACAACTCGCTGGTGCTGTTCAACCCGGCGCCGGTAACCTGACCCGTTAGCCCGGCCAGCGCGGCCAAGAAAATCGATGCGGCGATACGCGGCCGGGACCAGTGTCCCGGCCGCTTTACATTCGCCGGGGGCCAACCTTAAATGAGGAAGGATTCGGCCCTTCTCCTGGCTACCACGCCTGCTGCCTTCCCCCCTTCAGTTCGCCATGCCATCCTCTCCCCGACATGACGCCGGAGACGGATGAAGCACGGATCAAGCCTTGCTTCGTGGCGCGCGGCCAGTGCCGCGGCCGAACCCCTATCCGGGATTCCGTCGCGAGGTGCATCATGGCCGATTTGTCGAGTGAGCTGGTCAATGGGTTGAAGTCGAAACTGAGAGGCCAGGTGCTGCAACCTGGCGAGCCGGGCTATGAGCAGGCGAGGCAAGTCTGGAACGCCATGATCGACCGCCGTCCCGCGCTGATCGTCAAAAGCGCCGGCGCGGCCGATGTCATCGATACGGTCGCGTTCGCGCGGGACAACGGCGTGCCGCTGTCAGTACGCGCCGGCGGCCACAACATCGGCGGCCTGGCGCTTTGCGATGACGGCATCACGCTGGACCTGTCGGGCATGAAATCGGTGCGGATCGACCCCACCGCGCTGCGCGCCTATGTCGAGCCCGGGGCCACGCTGGGCGATTTCGACCACGAGGCGCAGGCCTTCGGCCTTGCCACGCCGCTTGGCATCAACTCCACCACCGGCGTGGCCGGACTCACCCTGGGCGGCGGCTTTGGCTGGATCAGCCGCAAGTACGGCACCACCGTGGACAACCTGGTCAGCGCCCAGGTGGTGACAGCCGATGGCAAGCTGGTGCACGCCAGCGCCACTGAGCATCCCGACCTGTTCTGGGCCATTCGCGGCGGCGGCGGCAATTTCGGCGTGGTCACCATGTTCGAGTTCGCCCTGCGGCCAGTCGGCCCGGAGATCTATGGTGGCCTGATCGTCTATCCACTGGAGCAGGGCGTGGCCGTGTTGCAAGCCCTGCGCGACCGCCTAGACGGCATGCCCGACGAGCTGACCGTGTGGGCCGTGATGCGGCTCGCGCCGCCGCTGCCGTTCCTGCCGCCGCAGACCCATGGCAAGCCCATCGTGGCGCTGGCCATCTGCTACATCGGGCCGCCAGCCAACGGGCCGCAACTGGTTGAGCCATTGCGCCATCTCGGCACGCCCTATGGCGAGCATGTCGGACCCATGCCGTTTGCTGCGTGGCAGCAGGCGTTCGATCCTCTGCTCACGCCGGGGGCGCGCAACTACTGGAAATCGCACAACTTCGCCGGGCTGGATGATGGCCTGCTCACGTTGCTGGTGGATTACGTCAACAAGCTGCCCTCGCCGCACACCGAGATCTTCATCGGCGCCATGGGCGGCCAGACCAACCGGGTCGCGGCAGACGCCATGGCTTACCCCAATCGCGATGCCAACTACGTGATGAACGTGCATGGACGCTGGACCGAGCCGGCTGACGACGCCGCCTGCATCGCCTGGTCGCGCGAGGTGTTCCAGGCCGCCGCACCGTACGCGCTTGGCTCCGTATACGTGAATTTCCTGACGCAGGAAGAGGGCGATCGCGTCGGTGCCGCGTACGGGCCGAACCATGCCCGGCTGGTCGAGGTCAAGCGGCGGTACGACCCCAACAACCTGTTCCGCCACAACCAGAACATCAAGCCCTGAGCGCTTCCCGGCAGGCTATGCCGCCGGCCCCGTGCCGGCGGCATGGGTTACGTCGATCTTCGTACCGCGGGCGAGTGTCTGATACACCACGCAATAGCGCTCGGTCAGCCGCAGCAGCGATTCGAGCTGCTCGGCCTGGGCATCGGTATCCAGTTCAAACCGCATCCGGATCGCGCGCAAGCCCACGGCGGCGTCCTTGCTCACGCCAAGCGTGCCGCGAAAATCGAGGTCGCCTTCCACCAGCACGCGCGCATCGCGCAGCACGATGCCCAGCGCGGTAGCCACCGCATTCAGCGTGACGCCAGCGCAGGCGGCCAGGGCCTCCAGCAGCATGTCGCCGGAGCAGGCGCTCAGGCCGGTGCCGCCGGTGGCAGGATGCAGGCCGGCTTGGACCATGGCCTTGCCGGTTTCGACGTGGCAGGTAACCCCCTCGCCCAGGCGGCTCGATGCACGCAAGGTGATCAAGGCAGCCTCGGGGTGTTCTCGGTACTTTTCCTTGAGCGGGGCCTGGAGGGTGCGGAGTTGGTCGGCGTGCACGGGCGTTCTCCCAAGCGTTGGCTTCAGGCATCGAGCCTAGGCGGCGGTTGCAAAACCTTCAAGGCGGCAACAGGCAGCCAGCATCTGAGGTGTCAAATCAACCGCGCCCCCGGCCACGCCCCCGACATCACGATATTGCGCACAGACTGCCGCACCGTTTGCATGATGTCCCACAATTCCGGCACCGGTGTGCGATTACGCGCGGTGGCAAGCGCCACCTGCCGCGTCACGACCGGATCCACCAGCCGGGCGGAATGCAGCCGGCCTTGCGCTACGCGATCCGCGACCGCGGCAAACGGCAGCAGGGTGGCGCCGCAGCCGTCTTCCACCAGGCGCATCGATACGGTATTGGACGCGTCGCATTCCAGCGCCAGTTGCAGGGTGGTGCCCGCGCGAGCAGCGAGCGATTCGGCCAGCACGCGCAGGCCGTGTCCGGTGCTGGGCAGGATCAGCGGCACTTCGCCAAGGCGGCGCACGGGGAAGGTCGGGCCGAGGTGGCTCCAGGATGTCGGCGTGACCAGGGTCAGGTCTTCTTCCAGCAGGATGTCGACCTTCAGCGCCCCTTGCTGCTCGGGCAGGTAGAGCAGGGCTACGTCGATCTCGCCAGCCGCCAGCCAGGCGAGCACGGGGCTGGCCAGTCCTTCGACGAAGCGCACTTTGGTCGCCGGGAAGCGTTGCTTGAGCGCGGTGCCGATGCTGGCGAATGCGGTGTTGGCGATGGTGGGCTGCGCCGCGATCACCAGTTGCGCAGGGCCTTGCGCCGACGAAGCGCGGATGGCTTCGCGGGCTTCGGCCAGCGTGGCCGCTACCTGCCGCGCATAGACAATCAACGTCTGGCCGGCTTCGGTCAGCACCACGCCGCGCCCGCTGCGGTGAAACAGGCGGGTGTCCAGCGCGGCTTCCAGCCGGGCGATCTGCCGGCTTACGGTGGACTGGTCCGCGCCCATTTCGAGCGCGGCGCGCGAGATGCTCTGCGTGTTGGCGACGCAGACGAAGCAGGCCAGATCCTCGGAGTTCATCGCAACGCTTAGCTGGCGAAACGATCGCGCAGCGCCTGCGTCGCGGTACGGAAGAGACTCTGGTCCACGCCCACCGCCACGAAGCTCGCGCCCATGTCCAGGTAGCGGCGCGCGTCGGCTTCTACCGGTGTCAGCGTGCCTACGGCCTTGCCGGCGCGCCTGGCGGCCTCGAAGATGCGCGCCACCTGCGCCTGCACTTCGGGGTGGTTGGGGTTGCCGAGGTGGCCGTAAGCGGCCGCGAGGTCGTTCGGGCCGATAAAGATGCCGTCGACCCCATCGACCGCGCAGATCTCGTCGGCCGCGTCCACGCCTTTGCGGCTTTCGATCTGCACCAGCACGCAGATATTGTCATTGATCTGGCTGAAGTACTCCGGCACCGTGCCATAGCGGTTGCTACGCTGGACCGACGACACGCCACGCATGCCCGCTGGCGGATAGCGGGTGGCGCTCACCGCGCGCCCGGCCTGCTCCGCGCTCTCCACAAAGGGAATCAGGAAATTGTAGAAGCCGATGTCCAGCAGGCGCTTGATCAACACCGGATCGTTGGCGGGCGGGCGCACTACCGGCGCGCTCACGCTGCCTTGCAGCGCCATCAGTTGCGGGATGAAGGTCAGCACGTCGTTGGGCGAATGCTCTGCGTCGAGCAGCAGCCAGTCGAAGCCGGCCAGGCCGAGGATCTCGGTGGTGTTGGCGTTGCCCAGCGAGCACCAGCACCCGATCAAGCGCTTGTGCGCCAGCACGTCGGCACGAAAGCGGTTGGGCAGGGGCGAAGGCAAGGTTGAATTCGGGAGGGAGGACATGACGATGGTGTTCCTGTTTTCAGTCTGGAAGGTGAATGGGCCAGCCGGTGACCCCGGTCTGCAGGGCGGTGTGGCCCCGCATTCAGCCTTCGACTGGCTGCGGGGCCATCGCTGATGCCAGATGGCTTGCTGGTCTGGCGGATCAGTGCGAACCGCTGACGATCTGCTTGGTGAAGCTGGCGCGTTCCATCTCCACCACCTCCACGCTGACCTGCACGCTGTCTTCCGCGTTGGCCGGGCGCACCGCGTCGGCAATGACCTCGCAGATCGCCTGGCTCAGTGCCTGGCGCACGGCCAGGTCGCGGCCGTCCAGGATGTGCAGGCGCGCATGGACGAAAGCGCGCTCGCGCGCTTCGGTGCCCTGGCGGTAGGAGGTCAGCGTGATGCAGCGCGACTTGATGTCCGGCTCACCGAACTGGCCGGAGGCCAGCAGCGCGGCATTGGCCTCGTCCAGCAGTTCTTCCTGCGAGCAGGTGAGGCGGGTGTTTTCGGTAATTTCAATGATGAGGTGGGGCATGGTCGCTAGGCCTGAAGGTTTCGGTAAGTCGCCGGGGTGGGGGATCAGTCCACCGCCAGCCGCGACAGCGGGCCGGGCGACTTGCCGCGCGCTGCCTGCACGCGCGCCGCGGCGTCGTCAAGCTGGGCCAGCGTGCCGCTGTCCACCGGCATGAATTCGGCGCGGGCGCGGCGCCAGGCACGTTCCGGCTCGCCGGGCAGCAGGATGGCATCGGTGCCGGGCTGCAGGTGCGACGAGCGCAGCCAGTCGACGAAGGCCTGCACTTCATGGCCAAAGGTGGTGCTGCTGCCCAGGCGCTCGGGGTCGAACACGATGGCCAGCATATTGTTCCAGACCGCGTGCTCGTGGCTCAGGGTTTCCGGGCGGATGGTGTGGCCACCGGTGACCGCCGCGCCCAGCAGTTCGCACATCACCGCCAGCACGTAGCCCTTGTGCTCGCCAAAGGGGCGCAGCGCGCCCTGCGCCTGGCCAGCGGGCGGGAACATCACGGCCGGGTCGTCGGTAGGATGGCCTTCGGTGTCGAGCAGGCAGCCCGGGGGCACCGTCACGCCTTTGTTGTTGGCCACGCGCACCTTGCCCAGCGCGATCGCGCTGGTGGCGAAATCCATCACCAGCGGCTCGCCGCCGGCCACCGGCACGCCGATGGTGAACGGGTTGGTGCCATAGCGCGCCTCATAGCCGCCATGCGGGGCCACGATCGGCTTGGATAGGACATTGACGAAGTGGATGGAGATCATGCCGGCAGCGGTAGCCTGCTCGGCCCAGTGCCCAACCCGGCCCAGGTGGTGCGAGGCGCGCAGCCCCAGCACGCATACGCCGTGCTCGCGCGCGCGCTCGATGGCCAGGCCCATGGCTTCCTCGGTCACCGCCTGGCCCATGCCGCGATTGCCATCCAGGCTGAGGATGCCGCCAGCCTCGTGCACCACGCTCACGCGCTGGTTCAGTTGAAGCTGCTCGCCTTGCCAGGACATCACGTACTTCGGGATCATGCCGACCCCGTGCGAGTCGTGGCCAGACAGGTTGGCGCCGACGAGGTGGTCGGCGGTCAGGCGGGCCTCGCGGGCATCGGAGCCGGCGGCGAGCCAGAGATCGACCACCCATTGATGGAGGGCGGGAGTCGGGATGCGGTGTTCACTCATGAGCTTGGGGTTCGAAAGAGAAGGGGAGATCGGTGGGGAAATCGGTCGAACATGGCGGCCCCCATGATAAGCCGCCGGGCCCGGCTTGGGTACCCGGCAAGCCATGCGAGCCATGCACTGGCGTCATTCCGGCCGGATGTTGGCGCTCTTGATCAGCTGCGCCCACTTGGCCACTTCGCTCTTCTGGAACGCGCCCAGTTCGGCCGGGCCGGCGCCGGACGGCTCGATCCCGAGCGAGGCCAGCCGGGCGCGCATGTCGGGCTCCTGGATGATCTTGCCGATGTCCGCGGCAAGGCGGTTGACGATGGGTGCAGGCGTGCCAGCGGGGGCAAACACGGCTTGCCAGGAAACGATCTCGTAGCCTTGCAGTTTCGCGCCGCCGGCTTCGGCCACGGTCGGCACGTCCGGCAGTTCGCGGGCGCGCTTGGCAGCCGTGGTGGCCAGCGCGCGGAACTTGCCGGACTGAATCATCGGCATGGCGGCCACGCTGTTCTCGAACAAGACATCAACTTGGTTGCCCAGCAGGGCTTGCACGGCGGGGCTGCTGCCCTTGAACGGCACGTGGAGCAGCTTGACGCCCGCCATGCTGGAGAACAGTTCGCCGGCCAGGTGCTGCGAGGTGCCGTTGCCGGCCGAGCCGAAGGAGACGGCGCCGGGCTTGGCCTTGGCGGCGGCGATCACGTCCTGCACGGTCTTCCACGGGCTGTTGGCGTTGACCACCAGCAGGTTGGGCAGGGTGCCGATCAGGGCCACGGGCTGGAAGTTCTTGATCGGGTCGTAAGGCATCTTCGGATACAGGCTCACATTGATCGAGTGCGAGCTGATGGTGCCGCCGACCAGGGTGTAACCGTCCGGCGCGGCCTTGGCCACATAGTCGGAGCCGATATTGCCGCCCGCGCCGGCGCGGTTCTCCACCACCACTGGCTGGCCGATCATCTGCGACAGGCGCTGGCCAATCAGGCGGCCGAGCACGTCGGTGGTGCCGCCCGCGGCAAAGGGCACCACGTAGTTGACCGGCTTGGCCGGCCAGGTGTCCTGCGCATGCGCCGGCAGCGCGCCAACGGCGGCCAGGGTGCAGGCGAGCAGGCCAAAGGCGCGGCGAGATGGGGAAACGGCGCGGAAAATGGGCTGCAAAACGGGCTGCAAAACGGGCTGCAAAACGGGATGGGACTGATGGGCCGGCTGGCTGGCCCGAAGGGGCCGCAGGTGCAGAAGCTGCAGAAGCATGTCTTGGTCTCCATTGTATTTTTGTCTGGGCCATCGTCCTTTGCGCTGCGTGACGTGGCCGCTATGCTCTGGCAAGCGGCGCATGTGGCAGGGTGGGATCGCCTGGCAACAGGCTACACGCGTGCCGTGGTAGTAGCCTTGCGTTTTACGCATAACAGAAATGCGCCTGAAGCCAGGCGCCCGAAGCGTTCGCGACGTAACAATCGCTACATTCCCGGAGGTTCCGGATTGCTCTCATCCCGGCTCCGGCCCGATTGCACTGCACCATTTCCTTTCTGCCATGACCAGCCAATCCGTTGCAGCTACCGTGCCTTCCACTTCCTCCTCCGCCAATCCGGCGGCGCGCTCCGGCGGCCGGATCCTGGTGGACGCGCTGCGCATCCACGGCGCGGAGCGTATCTTCTGCGTGCCGGGTGAGAGCTTCCTGGATGTCCTCGACGCGCTGCACGACCAGCCCGCCATTGACCTGATCGTCTGCAAGCACGAAGGCGCCGCGGCCAACATGGCAGAGGCCGACGGCAAGCTCACGGGCCGCCCGGGCATCTGCTTCGTCACGCGCGGCCCGGGCGCCACGCACGCCAGCATCGGCGTGCATATCGCAGCGCAGGATTCCACGCCGATGCTGCTCTTCGTTGGGCAGATCGCTCGCGGCCACAAGGGCCGGGAGGCCTTCCAGGAGGTCGACTACGGCGCCATGTTCGGCTCCATCGCCAAGTGGGTGGTGGAGATCGAGGATCCGGCTCGTATCCCTGAGCTGGTGGCACGCGCGTTCCAGTGCGCCACCTCGGGCCGGCCCGGCCCGGTGGTGATTTCCCTGCCCGAAGACGTCCTGGACGGCCTGTGCGAGGTGGCCGATACTGGCCGCTATCGCCCGGTGGCGGCGGCACCGCGCGCGGTCGATGCCGATGCGCTCGCTGCCGCGCTGGCGGGGGCCGAGCGCCCGCTGGTGATTGCCGGCGGCGCCAACTGGAGCGCGCAGGCGGCGGCCGATTTTGCGGCCTTCGTGCAGCGCTGGAACCTGCCGGTGGCCTGTGCGTTCCGCCGCCAGGACGTATTCGATAATCGCGATCCGCACTACGTTGGGCACCTCAGTCTGGGCGTCAACCCGGCGTTGGCCGAGCGCGTGCGCACGGCCGACGTGATCCTGGCCTTCGGCACGCGGCTGGGCGATATCGCGACCGACGGCTACACCTTGCTGGAGGCCCCGCAGCCGCGCCAGCGCCTGTTTCACCTGCACGCCGACAGCGCCGAGCTGGGCCGCGTCTACCAGCCCGAGCTGGCCATCCATGCGGGCATCGAGCCCGGCGCCGCCATGCTGGCCGCGCTCACGCCGCCGGCGGCGGTGCGCTGGGGCGACTGGACCAGCGCCGCGCGCGCCGCGCATAACGCTCTCGTGGCCCCGGCCAAGCCGCACCCGCAGCTCACCGGCGTGGACATGAGCGCGGTGGTCGCGCACCTGGACCGGGTCTTGCCCGACGACGCCGTGCTGACCAACGGCGCGGGCAATTACACGGTCTGGCTGCATCGCTACTACGCCTATCGCCAGCCGCGCACCGAACTGGCCCCCACCTGCGGTGCCATGGGCTACGGCCTGCCCGCGGCGATCGCCGCCAAGCTGCGCGACCCGCAGCGCACCGTGGTGTGCTTCGCCGGCGACGGCTGCTTCCTGATGTACCCGCAGGAAGTGGCCACGGCCGCGCAGTACGGCGCCAACCTGATCGTGGTGGTGGTCAACAACGGCATGTACGGCACCATCCGCATGCACCAGGAGAAGCGCTATCCCGGGCGCGTTAGCGGCACGGACATCCCGAGCCCGGATTTTGTGGCGATGGCGCAGTCGTGCGGGGCCTGGGCGGAGCGCGTGACGCAGACGGAAGATTTCGCCGCGGCCTTTGCGCGCGCGCAGGCCGCGGGCAAGCCCGCCGTGCTGGAGCTGGTCACGGACCCGCGCCAGATCACCCCGGCGATGCGGATCGCGGACTGAAAGAAGAAGAAAGCAAAAAACAAAATACAAGACAGGAGACATCCCATGACCGATGCCACGCTGGCCGACTTGCGCAGCCAGTTTGCCGGCCGCTTGCTGAGCGCCGCCGATGACACTGCGCCGTTTCTCACCGACTGGCGCCGCAGCTGGACCGGCCGCGCCCTGGCCGTGGCGCAGCCCGATAGCACGGCCGACGTGGCGGCCATCGTGCGCTGGTGCGCGGCGCGCCAGGTGCCGCTGGTGCCGCAGGGTGGCAATACGGGCATGGTGGGTGGCGCCATCCCGGACGACCGCGGCCGCGCGCTGGTGCTGTCCACGGCGCGGTTGAACCGCATCCGCGAGATCGATCCGATCAACAACACGCTCACCGCGGAGGCGGGCTGCATCCTGGCCGCCGTGCAGCAGGCGGCGCAGGAAGCGGGGCGCTTGTACCCGCTGTCGCTCGGCGCGGAGGGCAGTTGCACCATCGGCGGCAATCTCGCCAGCAACGCGGGCGGGGTGCAGGTGCTGCGCTACGGCAATACACGCGAGCTGTGCCTGGGGCTGGAAGTGGTAACGCCCGACGGCGAGATCTGGGACGGCCTGCGCGGCCTGCGCAAGGACAACACCGGCTACGACCTCAAGCAGCTCTTTATCGGCGCGGAGGGCACGTTGGGCGTGATCACTGCCGCCACCCTCAAGTTGTTCCCGCGTCCGGCGGCGCGCATGACGGCGCTGGCCGCGGTGAGCGATCCGCATGCGGCACTGCGCCTGCTGGAACTGGCCCAGCGCCGGCTAGCCGCCACGCTGACGGCGTTCGAGTTGATGAGCGGCGTGTGCGTGGCACTGGTGGCGCGACATTTCCCGGACTGCCGCGCGCCCTTCGGGCAGGAGCATCCCTGGTATGTGCTGCTGGAGAGCAGCGACCCGCATAGCGAGGCGCACGCCACGCAGGCCTTCGGGGAGCTGATGGAAGAGGCCTTCGAGGCTGGCATCGTGGCGGACGCTGCCATCGCGGCCTCGCTGGCGCAGTCCGATGGGCTGTGGCGGATCCGCCATCACCTGCCGCAGGCCCAGTCGCTGGAGGGCGACAACCTCAAGCACGACATCTCGGTGCCGATCTCCGCGATCGCCGCGTTCATTGCGCACACCAGCGCCGCCATCGTGGCCGCCAATCCCGGCGCTCGCGTACTGGCTTTTGGCCATCTGGGCGACGGCAACCTGCATTACAACGTCAGCGCGCCGTACGGCATGTCGCAAGCGGACTTTGTGCGGGCCAACGGCGCGGCCATCAGCGCGCTGGTGTACGAGGCCGTGCACCGTGTGCGTGGCTCGATCTCGGCCGAACATGGCATCGGCCAGCTCAAGGTCGACAAGAACGCGCACTACAAATCCGCTGTGGAAATGAAGCTGATGCAAAAGATCAAGCACGCGCTGGACCCGCACGGGCTGATGAACCCGGGCCGGCTGCTGCCGGGCGCATCGCACTGAGCGCACTGCACGCCACGCGCCAAGCATCACAACAAGAACCTGAGAGGAGACACCCATGCATCAAAGCTACAAGCCGTTGCGCCGCACGCTGCTGGCCGCCCTGGCCGCCACCGCCGCGTGCGTGGCGTTGCCCGTGCAGGCGGACACCTATCCGTCCAGGCCGATCCGCGTGGTGGTGCCGTTTGCCGCTGGCGGCAATACGGATATCGTGGCCCGGCTGATCGGGCGCGACCTGCAAAAGGCGCTGGGCCAGCCGGTGGTGGTGGAAAACCGCCCCGGCGCCTCGGGCAACATCGGCGCCGACATCGTTGCCAAGTCGGCGCCGGACGGCTACACCTTCCTGATGGGCACGGTTGGCACCAATGCGATCAATGCCAGCTTCTATCGCAAGATGCCCTACGATACGGCCAAGGATTTCACTGCCGTGGCCATGGTCGCCTCGGTGCCGAATATCCTGGTGGTCAATCCCGCCGTGCCGGCAAAGAACGTCAAGGAACTCACGCAGTTCGTGAAGAGCGAAAACGGCAAGGCCACCTTTGCCTCGTCGGGTGCGGGCAGCTCGATCCACCTGTCGGGCGAGCTGTACAAGGTCATGACCGGAATCCAGATGGTGCATGTGCCGTACAAGGGCAGCGCGCTGGCGGTGACCGACCTGATGGGCGGGCAGGTGCAGATCATGTTCGACAACGCGCCGACCTCGCTGCCCTTCGTCAAGTCCGGCAAGCTCAAGGCGCTTGCCGTGACCGGCACCCAGCGCATGAGCGCGCTGCCTGATGTGCCGACGATGGAAGAAGCCGGCCTGCCAGGCTTTGTGACCGGCTCGTGGTTCGGCCTGTTTGCCCCGGCTGGCACGCCGCGCGAGATCGTGTCGAAGGTGAGCGATGCGGTGATGGCGGCCATGCGCAGGCCCGAGTTCCGCGAGCAGCTGGTCCATGCCGGCGCCGAGCCGGACCCCAAGCCCGCCGCAGAATTCCAGGTCTTCGCGCTGGCCGAGAAGGCGCGCTGGGAAAAGGTGGTCAAGGCGGCCGGCGTATCGGTCAACGAGTAAAACCCTGGGCGCGCCGGTCGCGCCCGACCTGACGGAGCCCCTATGCAAAGCCAACCCCCAGCCACCGTGCGCCATGACGCCGCCGCGCTGCGCAGCATGGCGCAGGCCATGTTCGAGCGCGCGGGCATGCCCGCCGACCGGGCCGCCGACGTGGCGGACATCCTGGTCGAAGGCGACCTGATGGGCCACGATACACACGGCCTGCAATTGCTGCCCACCTACCTGGCCGAGATCGAAAGCGGCAGCATGGCCGTCAAGGAGGACTACGAGGTGCTGGCCAACCGCGCCGCCGTGGCCACCTGGGACGGCAAGCGCCTGCCGGGGCCCTGGCTGACCCTGCGCGCCATGCAAAGCGCGATGGCGCGGGCGCGCGACTACGGCACCGGCACGGTCACCATCCGCCGCGCGCACCATATTGCGTGCCTGGCCGCCTACCTGGAGCGCGCCACGCGGGAAGGCTTCGTCATGCTGCTGTACTCTTCGGCGCCGGCCGCCATGACCGTGGCGCCGTTCGGCGGCACCCGCCCCGTGTTCTCGCCCAGTCCTGTGGCGGCGGGCTTTCCCACGCCCGACGGCCCGGTGCTGATCGATGTCTCCACCTCGGTCACCACGGTCGGCCTGACCACGCGGCTGTACAAGGAAGGCAAGCGCCTGCCGCACCAGTGGCTGATCGATGAGAACGGGAACGCCAGCGACGACCCCGCCGTCATGTTTGCGCCGCACGCGGGCTCGATCCTGCCGCTGGGCGGGCTCGATGCCGGCCATAAGGGCTATGCGTTGTCGCTGATGGTGGAAGCGCTGACCGCCGGCCTGTCCGGCCATGGCCGCGACGATCCGGGCAAGCGCTGGGGCAATACCGTGTTCCTGCAGATACTGGATCCGTCTGCCTTTGCCGGTGAAGAAGCCTTTGCCGGGCAAATGGGCTGGATCGCGCGGGCCTGCACGGATAATCCGCCGCGCCCTGGCGTGGATCGCGTGCGCCTGCCGGGGCAGGGTGCGCTGGAACGCAAGGCGCGCCAGCTGCGCGATGGCGTGGCGCTGAATCCCGCCATCCTGCCGCAGATCCAGCCCTGGCTGGACAAGTTCGGCATGGCGGCGCCGGCGCCGCTGGCTTGAGGCGCAGCCCGGCGCCGAAGCGCGATCAGTCCTGCCAGAAGCCCGCGTGCGCCTGCGCCGCCTCGTCCTCCAGCGCGGGGCCCAGCACGGCGACGCTGTGCTGCCCGCGCGCGAACACCTCCCGGCAGGGCAGCGAGAAGGTGGGGTTCTCGGGGTGCGCGCCGGTCAGCGTCAGCAACCGGTGCTCGGACAGCGCGTACACGACCCGCCCGATGTTGCACCAGTAGATCGCGCCGGCACACATGCAGCAGGGCTCCGCGCTGGTGTAGAGCGTGGCGCTGGCGAGTGCCTGCGGCGACAGCTTGCGGGCGGCTTCGGCCGCGGCGACCAGTTCGGCATGCTGGGTGGGGTCGCCCTCGGGCGGCATCGAGTTGTTGCCGGCGCTGGCGATGATATTGCCGTCGGCGTCCGCCACCAGCGCCGCAAAAGGATGCCGCCCGCGGGCGCGGGACGCCGCCGACAGGCGGATGGCCTCGCGCAGCAGGCGCAGGTCCTGCTGGCTCATCCCCGTGGCAGCAGCGGTAACGTCGGCGGCAATCAATGTGGTCATGGTCTGGTCCCGGTGGGTTCGTGAAGCGCGTGGCGGCGCGACGGCGTGGTGGTCTGGTGCGAATCATGACATGCAAGCCGCAGGGCAGACCACGGCCGCCGCCATCATGGCGGCAAAACGCGGGTGCCTAGCGATGGTCGGCCGGGATTCGCAAAGAATCCGCAGAACCTCCGCAAAGCGGTGGATGGGATAAAGCGCCTCAGGAGAGCCCGAACGTTTTCCGCAGACTTGCATCGACCGGGCCTGCCGGCATGAAACGGCGCAGCTTGCTCAGGAGGGAGGCCTCGCCTTTGGGTGTGCGGCGCATTTTCCACGTACCAAAGGCGGCATCGACGACCGTGCTCGCGACGCCATCGGGATCCGGTGCTTTTTGTACACTTTCTTGAATCGCCTGCGAAACGACGCTGCGCTCGTCGTCGTAGGCAGTTACCTTGGAAACTGCATGAGGGGCATTGATGTCCAGACTAGTCTTGGTAAATGAGGGTTCGACAAGCACCACACGGATGCCGAACTTGCGCACCTCGTGGTCCAGTGTTTCGGACACCCCCTCCACGGCGTGTTTGGACGCCGAATAGAGACCCATGTACGGCGCTGGCAGAAACCCGAGCACCGAGCTGATGTTGACAATTCTTCCCGAACCTTGCTCGCGCATGTGTGGCAATACGGCTCGTGTGGTGCGCAAGATGCCAAACACGTTGGTGTCAAACAGCGCCTGCCCTTCGGCGATCGAGGTTTCTTCGGTCGCTCCGAGCAGCGTCACGCCGGCACTGTTGACCAGCACGTCGATGCGCTCGGCCTGCGCGATGATGGCCTGGATCCCCCTCTGAACAGAGGCTTCATCGCGGATATCCATCTCGACCAGCTCAACGCCCGGTAGCGGCTGCGCTTTTGCGACGTTGCGCACGGTGCCGAATACCAGACAGCCCCGCAGCGCAAACTTCGCGGCGGTGGCACGGCCGATGCCCGAGGACACGCCTGTAATGACGACAACTTTGGAACTAGACATGGCAGTTTCTTTCGGTATGCGTGGTTCGGTGCTGCGGTAAAGGTTCGAGCGATGAGCCGTGCTGAATGCGCAGCCTCATCCGCACAGTGACTATTTGCTAGCAACGTCGATCGATTCGTTGGGCTGCCACCCACCGCCCAGGGCCTTGAAAGCCGCGACGGCAGCGCGCGCTGATTCGGTTTGCGCCTGCGCGCGCGCGTCTGATGTACGTAACAGGCTTTCGTCGGCTTGCAGGACTTCAATCAGGCTGACGACGCCTTTTTGATACGCAGCAAACGATGCATTTCGCGCGCGGCCAAGCGAATCCACGCCTTGTGTGAGCACGGCCGCTTGCTCTTCGCGCTTGACGAGGGCAGAGAAGGCGTCTTCCACATCCTGCGTGGCGCGCAGCACGGCGAGCCGGTACGCGGCCAGCATCTCCGCCTCTTGCCCCTTGGCCTGATCGATCTGCGCGTTGATACGGCCGAAGTCGAACAGGCGCCAGCGCAGGCCAAGCACGCCGGCAAATTGACTGGCACCGCTGCCGAACAGACTGCCGGCGCCCACCGATGTGGCGCTGCCCAGCAGGCCGCTGAGCGAGAACTTCGGGTAGTACTCCGCAATGGCGACACCGATGCGCGCGTTGGAAGCCGCCAGGCGGCGCTCGGCAACGATGAGGTCAGGGCGGCGCCTCAGTAATTCGCCCGGCGATCCGCTGATCGCAATTTGCGGAGCGGCCGGGATGTCGCCGCCTTGCGCAAGCTCCGCCCGGTGCGTGCCCGGCAGCGAGCCGAGCATCACATCCAGCGCGTTCATCGCCGCATCGAGGCCAGCCTCAAGCTGTGGGATGGAAGCGCGAACCTGAGCGAGTGCGCCTTCGGCCTGCCGGACTTGAAGCTCGGCCGCCAGTCCCTTGCCGTACAGCAGGTTGATGGTGGAGAGCAATTCTTCTTGCGTCTGTACCTGGTGGCGGGCCACTTTCAAGCGCGTCTGTAAGCCGCGGATGGTGATGTAGATATCGGCAGTCTGTGCGGCCACGGCCAGCCGTGTGGCGACTGCGCCCGCCTGGGAGGCCTGGTAGTCGGCAAGAGCCCCTTCGCGGCCACGGCGCAGGCCGCCGAATACGTCCAACTCCCAGCTTGCGCTGACATCGGCCTCAAAAGCGTTGCCGTAGCGATCGAAGCCGGGCCGCGAATTCAAGACGCGGCCCAAAGGGGTTTCGACGGACTGGTACGCACGCGCGGCCTGGCCCGTGACATTGCCGGAGGGCAGCAACGCAGCATTGGCAGCGCCAAGCCCCGCACGGGCTTGCGTGACGCGGGCGAAGGCCTGTGCAAGGTCCAGGTTTTGTTCCAGCGCGAGCTGCACGTACCGCGTAAGTTGCGGATCGCCAAAGCCAGCCCACCACGCAGGCAGATCGGCTTCGGCGTTGGCTGTCCGCTGCTCCACTGCTGTCTGGCCCTGGAATTGTCGGGGAACCGGCACATCTGGCTTCACATAATCGGGGCCGACGGCACAACCGGTCGCCAGGCTGGCAGCGAAGAGGGCCATAAAGGAGTGTTTTGGCAGCATGGATGTCTTCCATCGTGTTTTTGTGACTATAGTACAAAATGGTCACACGTTGTTCAACTATCGCGACTCGCGTAAGCTGGAGCCTATGAAGACCACCCCCTACCCCGTTTCCGCCCGTGGCCCGGCGGACCATGACGTGCGAGACCAGATCGTTGCCGCCGCCACCGAGCACTTCAGCCGCTACGGCTACGAGAAAACCGCCGTTTCCGATCTGGCCAAGGCCATCGGTTTTTCCAAGGCCTACATCTACAAGTTCTTCGAGTCCAAGCAGGCCATTGGCGAGATGATCTGCGCCAACTGCCTGCGCGACATCGAGGCCGACGTGAATGCCGCCCTGGCCGACGCCGACTCCCCGCCGGAGAAGCTCCGGCGCATGTTCAAAGCCTTGACTGAGGCCAGCCTTCGGTTGTTTTCCCACGACCGCAAGCTGTACGAGATCGCGGCCTCGGCAGCGACTGAACGCTGGCAAGCGGTGATCGCCTATGAGGACCGCATCCAGAGGTTGTTGCGCGATGTGCTGCAGGAGGGCCGGGAGACCGGAGATTTCGAGCGCAAGACGCCGTTGGACGAGGCCACGACGGCCATCTACCTGGTCATGCGCCCGTACATGAATCCGTTGCTTTTGCAGTACAGCTTTGACTACACGGAAAGTGCGCCCGGGCTGCTCTCCAGCCTCGTGCTTCGGAGTCTTTCCCCCTGATGTGCAGATTTTTTTGATTGTGACCATTGACTAAAATAGTCACAAGAACCAGAATGAAAGCCCAGATCATCTTGTCGATGGGGCTTTCATGCTTTCTCGTTGCTTTGTTACCTCTATCGTTATTGGTGCGTTGCCGCTCGCTTTGAGCGCTTGCGGCGAAAAGGCCCCTGCCGATCCGCGCACCGAGGCACCGTTGGTGCGTGCCGCGTTCGTTCAGCCCGTCGCTTCCGCGTCCCGTTCATTCACGGGGGTTGTCGCTGCCCGGGTGCAGAGTGATCTCGGGTTCCGCGTGCCCGGCAAGGTGTTGGAGCGGCTTGTGGATGCCGGACAGACCGTCAAGCGCGGGCAACCGCTCATGCGCATCGACCCTGTCGATCTGAAGCTCGCCGCGCACGCACAGCAAGAAGCCGTGGGCGCCGCGCGAGCGCGCGCGCACCAGACGGCGGAAGACGAAGCCCGCTACCGCGATCTGCGAGGAACTGGCGCCATTTCCGCCTCAGCCTATGACCAAGCCAAGGCTGCGGCGGACGCAGCCAAAGCCCAGCTGAGCGCAGCGCAAGCGCAGGCCGATGTTGCGCGTAACGCCAGCCGTTACGCAGAGCTTGTTGCCGATGGTGAAGGCGTGGTCATGGAGACGCTGGCCGAGCCCGGCCAGGTCGTCAACGCAGGGCAAGCCGTCGTACGGCTGGCCCACGCTGGCCGCCGTGAAGCGGTGGTCCAGTTGCCGGAAACGTTGCGGCCGGCGATCGACTCTGTCGCACAAGCCACGCTTTTCGGTAAGGAAAGCGCCGGTGTACCTGCCAAGCTGCGGCAACTGTCGGATGCTGCCGATCGGCTTACCCGCACGTTCGAAGCGCGCTATGTGCTGGATGGGGAACTGGCCAATGCGCCGCTGGGCGCCACCGTGACGATCCAGATTCCCGATCGGCTTACCACCGTGCAAGGCGATCTGCAGGTGCCGCTTGGTGCCGTGTTCGATGCCGGCAAGGGCCCGGGCGTGTGGGTCATCCAGGGTGATCCGGCGAAGGTGTCGTGGCGATCCGTCACCATCGTGCGCCTCGGTGACGAAAGCGCTCGGGTTGCTGGCCAAGTCAAGCAAGGGGACCGGATCGTCGCGCTTGGTGTACAACTGCTGCGTGAAGGGCAGCAAGTCCGTGTGGCAGGGCAAGGTGCCAGCACTGCCATCGCGGGGGTGCGCCTGTGAGCCAAGGTCGTTTCAATCTATCGGCGCTCGCCGTGCGCGAGCGCGCCATCACGTTGTTCCTTATCTGCCTGATCTCCCTGGCGGGTCTCATTTCCTTCTTCAAGCTGGGCCGCGCGGAAGACCCGGCGTTTACGGTCAAGGTGATGACCATCATCACCGCGTGGCCCGGCGCCACCGCGCAGGAAATGCAGGATCAGGTGGCCGAGAAGCTCGAAAAGCGCATGCAGGAGCTGCGCTGGTATGACCGCACGGAAACGTACACGCGGCCGGGCCTGGCGTTCACTACGTTGACCCTGCTCGACAGCACGCCACCGTCGGAAGTGCAGGAGGAGTTTTACCAAGCGCGCAAGAAGGTCAGCGACGAGGTGGCCAACCTCCCGCCCGGCGTGATCGGGCCGATGGTCAACGACGAGTATGCGGACGTGACCTTTGCGTTGTTTGCGCTCAAGGCGCAGGGCGAACCGCAACGTGTGCTCGCGCGAGATGCGGAGACGCTGCGTCAGCGCTTGCTGCACGTGCCTGGCGTGAAGAAGGTCAACATCATCGGCGAGCAGTCGGAGCGCATCTATGTCGAGTTCTCCCATGACCGGCTGGCGACGCTGGGCGTGAGTCCGCAAGAAGTGTTTGCCGCGCTCAACAGCCAGAATGCCCTGACGGCAGCCGGCTCGGTAGAGACGAAAGGGCCGCAGGTATTCATCCGTCTGGACGGCGCGTTCGACGAGCTGCAGAAGATTCGGGATACGCCGGTTGTATCGCAGGGCCGAACGTTGAAGCTGTCGGACATTGCCACGGTCAAGCGCGGCTACGTGGATCCTGCCACGTTCATGGTGCGCAATGGTGGCCAGCCTGCCTTGCTGCTGGGCATCGTCATGCGCGAAGGCTGGAACGGGCTGGACCTGGGCAAGGCGCTCGACAAGGAGGTGGGCGCCATCAACGCTGACATGCCGCTCGGCATGAGCTTGACCAAGGTGACCGACCAGGCAGTCAACATCGCCGCTGCCGTCGATGAGTTCATGCTCAAGTTCTTCGCCGCGCTGCTGGTGGTCATGCTGGTGAGCTTCGTCAGCATGGGCTGGCGCGCGGGCCTGGTGGTGGCCGCGGCCGTGCCGTTGACACTGGCGGTCGTCTTTGTGGTGATGGCTGCGACAGGCAAGAACTTCGACCGCATCACACTTGGATCTTTGATTCTGGCGCTCGGCTTGCTGGTGGACGACGCCATCATCGCCATCGAAATGATGGTGGTGAAGATGGAAGAAGGCTACAGCCGCGTCGCCGCTTCGGCATATGCTTGGAGCCACACTGCGGCGCCCATGCTGTCGGGCACGCTGGTGACCGCCGTCGGCTTCATGCCCAATGGCTTTGCGCGATCCACCGCGGGCGAATACACCAGCAACATGTTCTGGATCGTCGGCATTGCGCTGATCACGTCCTGGGTGGTCGCAGTGGTGTTCACGCCTTACCTAGGCGTAAAGATGCTGCCCGACTTCAAGAAGGTCGAAGGCGGCCACGATGCGATTTACGACACCCTGCGTTACAACCGCTTCCGTGCGCTGCTCGGGCGTGTGATTGCGCGCAAATGGCTGGTCGCGGGTTCGGTCGTCGGGCTCTTTGCCTTGGCCATTCTCGGTATGGCGGTGGTCAAGAAGCAGTTCTTCCCAATTTCGGATCGGCCTGAAGTGCTGGTCGAGGTGCAGATGCCCTATGGAACATCGATCAACCAGACCAGCGCGGCCACCGCAAAGCTGGAAGCTTGGCTCGCCAAACAGAAGGAAGCCAAGATTGTGACGGCTTACGTTGGCCAGGGTGCGCCGCGCTTTTATCTGGCGATGGGGCCGGAACTACCGGATCCGTCGTTCGCCAAGATCGTGATCCGCACCGACAGCCAGGAAGAGCGTGACGCGTTGAAGCAGCGCCTGCGCCAGGCCATTGCCGACGGCCTCGCCCCCGAGGCGCGCGTACGGGTCACGCAGCTCGTGTTCGGTCCGTACTCTCCGTTCCCGGTTGCCTATCGCGTGACCGGCCCCGATGCGCAGACGTTGCGCCGCATCGCGGCCGATGTCCGGCAGGTGATGGACGCCAGCCCGATGATGCGCACGGTCAACACTGACTGGGGGATGCGCGTACCCACACTGCACTTCACCTTGCAGCAGGACCGCTTGCAGGCCGTTGGGCTGACCTCCAGCGCCGTCGCGCAACAATTGCAGTTCCTGCTCAATGGCATTCCGGTGACGGCGGTGCGCGAGGACATCCGCACCGTGCAGGTGACCGCGCGCTCGGCCGGCGACATCCGACTGGATCCGGCCAAGATTGGCGACTTCACGCTAGCCGGCGCCAACGGGCAACGCATTCCGCTCTCGCAAGTGGGCAAGATCGATGTGCGCATGGAGGAACCCATCATCCGCCGGCGCGACCGCGTGCCGACCATCACGGTGCGCGGCGACATTGCCGATGGCCTGCAGCCGCCCGACGTGTCGACAGCCATCAGCAAGCAGCTTCAGCCGATCATCGAGAAGCTGCCCAGCGGATACCGCATTGAACAAGCGGGCTCCATCGAAGAATCGGGCAAGGCGACGAAGGCCATGCTGCCGCTGTTCCCGATCATGCTGGCCGTCACACTGTTGATCCTCATCTTCCAGGTGCGGTCCATTCCGGCGATGGTCATGGTGTTCCTGACCAGCCCCCTCGGCTTGATTGGTGTGGTGCCAACGCTGATTCTGTTCGGGCAGCCGTTCGGCATCAACGCGCTGGTCGGCCTGATCGCGTTGTCGGGCATCTTGATGCGCAACACGCTGATCCTGATCGGGCAGATTCAGCACAACAAAGCCGAAGGGTTGGACCCGTTCAGGGCCGTTGTAGAAGCCACCGTCCAGCGTGCGCGGCCAGTGATTCTCACCGCGTTGGCCGCCATCCTGGCCTTCATTCCGCTGACCCATTCAGTGTTCTGGGGCGCACTCGCTTACACGCTCATCGGCGGGACATTTGCTGGGACGATTTTGACCCTGGTGTTCCTGCCGGCCATGTACTCGATCTGGTTCAGGATTCGGCCAGGCAACGCGGCCGATGCACAGCGCGATCGGCACGAGACCACCGCGCAGCCCGCCGGAAAACTGGTGCCCGAGTCATATTGAATTGCAAGGGCATGTTCCTGCCACATTTCCCTTGATTCCAATCCACTTGCATTAAAGCGTCTTCTAGACGAGACATTGGGTGCATGACCTCCACCCAAGGTGTGCTGCTGTGCGAGAGGTCATAGAAATCGTGGTGAGGAGACAAAATATGAAGGTAAATCCAATTCTTCTGGGCTCCTTGAGCCTATTTTCTGGCATGACCTGGGCTCAGTCTAACGTTATTCTGTATGGCGTTGCAGATATGAGCATGGAATACGCAAATCACGTCGGTACGGTGCCATTGGTAAGCAATGGGTTCAATAGTGGGGCCGGAAAAAACGTCTATCGAATGGATTCTGGTGGTCTGTCTGGATCGCGCTGGGGGATTCGCGGCACAGAGGATATTGGTGGAGGCCTGCAGTCCATTTTTGTCCTGGAAAGCGGCGTGAGTCTCGATAACGGTACTCAGATGCAGGGTCGACTTTTTGGTCGACAGGCGTTCGTTGGATTGCAAAGTAGCTCCCTTGGAAAATTCACATTCGGGCGTCAATACACATCGCTGTTTGATTCCATTGCGAATTTCTCACCAACAATCTACGCAACGCAGTACTCGCCAACCGTACTTCTTCTTGGGCCTGCCTATCGAGAAGACAACACGGCGAAATATAGCGGTGCTTTCGGTCCCTTCACTATCGGTGCCCATTGGTCCTTTGGAACAGGTCTCGCGTTACCCGCCACCGCGCCAAGCACAATCCCGCTCACAGGAACCGGCGAGGTTCCGGGGCAATTTCGCAGAGACTCCGCGTATGGCGTTGGAGTGAATTATTTTGGCGGAAGTTTTGGAGCAGCGCTCGCCTTTGACGAATTCAATCCGAGCATGGTGAACGGGACGGGAGGATTCAAAAAACTCGCGATTGCCGGAAGCTATGCTGCGGGGCCCGCAAAGATAATGGCCGGGTACCGCTGGGGAAAGAATAAAGATGGGGCCGGAAGTGAAATCCTGAGAGACGATTTCTATTGGATCGGCGCAAACTACAAGTTGACACCGAGTGTGGATTTCACTTTGGAGTACGCGTACGACAAGATTCACCGAAGAGTAGGTGAATCGCAAATGGGAAATCCATGGCAAGTAACGGCAATCGCCAATTATTCATTCTCCAAGCGTACAAGTGCCTACGTCGTAACTTCTTTCGCAAAGAACGCGGGACTCAATCTTGATAATAGCGCCGTAAATTATGCCAACAGTCTGGGGACAGGGAATAGCTACACCCTCGGTGCAGGCGAGACGTCCATGCTTGGGGTAGGGCTTGGACTTCGCCACACGTTTTGAGCGGCGTTATGAGATGCCTTACAAGAATATTCAGATGGTATTTTCCTCAAGGAGCGAAAAATGATTACCAAGTCGGTAATTTTTGGTGGGTTCGCCGTCGCGGTGCTGGTGGCCTCGAGCTTCACAACGGTTGCGCCCGCGCGAAGCAAGGGCGAAAAGAGACGCTCTTGGGTGGACGCTGCGCTCCACGTCAAGTACGACGCCAAAGGCAATGCGGCGAAGTGGGGACCCTTCGATCCGTTCAGCGACGGCACGCGAACTGGCACGCCCGATCCACGTGTGGACACCGCGAAGTTCAAGGTGCTCGACACGTTCGGTACTGGCTTCGACATGCCATCGACCGACAGCGAGTCGCCAAGTAACAGGTTGACCTGAACACGTTGCTTCCGATGTTGGGCGCTGCGTAAGCAGCGGCAAACTTTTGCACCCGCCTGCCCATGTTACCTCCGTGCTCTCTCGACCTTGGGGCAGGCGGTCTTTTTTTATATCCGATTGCTTTCCCAACTCTTTTTTTACAAATCCCGGCCAACCGCTCCTAGCGATCCTGCGCGCGCAGCGCCGCTTCGATGCCGCGAATGCTCTCGAGCAGGCGCGGGCGCACCGTCTCAAGCAGTAGCGCGGCCGGCACGATGGCGGTAGGCCCGCTGCACGACAATGTCATCGGCGGCAGCGCCGGGCCGGGCCGGAACGCGGCGGCGATCGAGTTGATGTCCGGCAGCCATTCGCCAAACGACGTGGTGCAGCCCTGGCGCTCCACCTCCGCGCGGCTGCGCTCCACAATGGCCTGCGCATTGGGGGCGTCCACCCCTTCCTGTTGCCGGAAGGCAGCCAGTGCTTGCCGTTGTTCCACGGCCGGCAACGCTTGCAGGTAGGCACGCCCCGCGGCCGAGGTCAGCCCGGAAATGCGCGTGCCGACCGCCACCCGCAACGTCAGGTATGACTCCGACTGGCAGTTCTCAAAGATCAGCATCTGCGCCCGATCGCGCACGATCAGCGACGTCACGCCCTGGGACAGGTCGGCCAGCTCCTGCATGAACGGCCGCACCACCGCCAGCACATCCACGCCATGTTGTGCCGCCGGCGCGAGGGCCAGCGCCGAGCTGCCGAGCTGGTACTTGGACAGCTCCGGGTCCAGGCGCAGGTAGCCCAGCTCGGTCAAGGTATGCGTGAGGCGCGACACTGTGGATTTGGGCAGGCCGCAGCGCTGCGCCAGCTCGGCATTGCCCAGCCGCGTCTCAAAGCTGCGGAAACTCGCCAGCACATCGAGGCCCCGCGCCAGCGCGGTCACGAAATGCCGGTCTTCCTTGTGCTGCTGCATGTGCTGCGGCACTTGCGTTTCGTGCGGCGGATCTTCGGTCTGCGGTCCGGACATGGGTGGCCTCGGCTGGCTTGGGGCTGAGCTTGCGTCTCAGCCTGCACTGGCGAGCAGCTCACGCAGCTTGGCCTTGAGTATCTTGCCGGACGGTGCGGCCGGCAGGTGGGCCACGATCCTGACCTCCGCCGGCATCTTGTAGGGCGACAGCTGCTCACGCAGGAAGGTGCGCAGCGCGGCCTGGTCCAGCGTCATGCCCTCGCGCACTTCCACAAAGGCGATCACTTCCTCGTTGCCTTCCACCGCGCGTCCCACCACCGCCGACTGCAGCACGGCCGGGTAGGCGTTGATCGATTGCTCGACCTCCTCCGGGTACACGTTGAAACCGGAGTGGATGATGATTTCCTTGGAGCGCCCCACGATGGAGACGGCGCCGTCGGCATCGATGCGCGCCAGGTCGCCGGTGTGCAGCCAGCCGTCGGCGTCAATCACCTGCGCGGTCAGGTCGGCTCGGCGGTAGTAGCCCTTCATCACGTTGGGGCCGCGTACCAGCAGCTCGCCGCTGCCATCGGGCAGGGGCTCGCCCAGGCGGATCTCCACGTCAGGCACCACCGGGCCCACCGAGCAATCCGTGCGCGGCGATTCCACCCGGGTCTGGCAGACCGTGGGCGAGGTCTCGGTCATGCCATAGCCGTTGTGCAGGATGATGCCGAAGCTCGCTTCAAACGCCGCCTTGAGCGTGGCGGTGAGCGGCGCGCCGCCAGATTGCGCCATGCGCAGCGCGGGCGCTTGCAGCGGCGTTGCCTGGGCGCGGCTCCATTCGATCAGCTTGGCATACATGGCGGGCACGCCATGCAGCACGGTGAGCCGCTCCGCGACCAGCGCGTGCGCCAGCTTCTCGGGGCGGAATCGCGGTTCGTAGAACACCGTGGCGCCGTTGGAGAGCGGACCCACCAACAGCACGGAGAGACCGTAGACGTGCGAGATCGGCAGCACACCGTAGACCCGGTCGCCCGGCTGCACGCGCGCCTGCAGGCGGTTGGAGCGGCCAATGAACATCAGGTTGGCGTGCGTCAGCATCACGGCCTTGGCGGCGCCGGTGGTGCCAGTGGTGTAGATCAGCGCGGCTACCTGGTCGCGCGCCGCTGCGTCCACCGGCTCAGCCACGGCGGCTGCATTGAGCGCGCCCAGCAGCAGCTTGCCCGCATGCGGCCATTCGGCCGGTTGCGCGCCGCGCGCCAGGCCGTGCTCGCGTGCTTCGGGATGGGCGTTGTCGAGGTAGAGCGCGATGCGCGCGCCCGAGTGTTCGATGATGTTGTCGATCTCGCGGGCGGACAGGCGGGCATTGACCGGCACGGCCCATGCGTCCAGCGCGCTAAGCGCCAGGATCAGCACCGCGCAGCCCACGCTGTTCTCGGTCACCAGCACCACGCGATCGCCGCCGCGCACGCCGGCGCCAGCCAGTGCGCGGGCGGTTTCGGCAATGGCGCCGTCCAGCTCGCCGTAGCGCAGGGACCGCTCGGCGTCCATCAGGGCCACGCGCTCGGGGTGGCTCTGGACCCAGGGGCCGATGGTGTGGTGCAGGCGAGAAAATGCAGTGGCAGGCGAAGCGGACGGGGCGGCAGCCGGCGCGTGCGCGGCGGGCGTGGGGGTGCTACTCATCACAGTCTCCAGATAAGGCGTCCGGCGTGGGCCGCCGGATTTTTCGATGGCGGAATACTCCCACCGATCGCCTTACACGTCAACTGCACCGCGGAACCCATGTTCTGCATTGCAGAACATGGGTCATTCAGCATCAGAACCGGAAGCGCGCGACCCCAGCCGACAGCCCTGCCGCTTGCTCATCCAGGCTAGCCGCCTGCGCCGTAACGGCTTCGACCAGCTCGGCGTTCTGCCGGCTGGTCTGGTCGAGCTGGGCCACCGCCTCGCCCACCGAGCGGATGCCGCGCGCCTGTTCATCGGCCACCCCGCACAGCCGCTCGGCCAACTGGTGGCTCTGGCCTACCGCCTGCTCGATGCCGCTCATGGCGCTGACCACTTGCCCGCTAAGCCGTGCCCCACGGGCGATCTCAGAGCTGGCCTGGCCAATGGTGGTGCGAATCTCGCGCGCGGAGTTGGCGCTGCGCTGCGCCAGCCCGCGCACCTCCTGCGCCACTACGGCGAAGCCGCGCCCGGCCTCGCCGGCGCGGGCCGCTTCCACGGCGGCGTTGAGCGCGAGGATATTGGTCTGGAAGGCAATACTTTCGATCACTTCGACCATTTCCGCGATATTGCGCGAGTGCTGGTTCACCGTGTCCATGGCGCCGCTCATCTCGTTCACCACCGCCATGCCGGCGTCGGTGGCTTCGCGTGCCTGGCGCGCCATGGCGCTGGATTCGGTGGCCTGGGCGTGGGCTTGGCCGACCAGCGCGGTGAGGCGGGCGACGCTGTCGGCGGCTGCGGCCAGCGCTGCCGCCTGCAGCGCGGTGCGGCGCGACAGATCGTGGTTGCCGCTGGCGATGCCTTCGCTGGCCGCGGCGATCTCGGCGGCGGAGAGCTGGATCCCTTCCAGCACGCCGGCGAGCTGGTCGCGCATGCGCGCCAACAGGCTCATCAGGCTGTGGTCGTCGCCAGGGCGCACGCGCACGGGTTGTTGCAGGTCGCCCGAGGCGATGCGGCTGGCCACCTTGGCCGCGTCCGCCGGCTCGCCGCCCAGCTCCGAGTGCAGCAGGCGCGAGGCAAACCAGGCCAGCGCGGCCGCCGCTGCAAGGCTCGCCACCAGCATGCCGATCATCACGGCCTGGGCGCGCAACTGGCTGGCCGTCACGGTGGCGACCGTATCGGCGGCCTGCCGCTCCTGCTGCTTGCGCGTGACCTCTACCAGATCGGCCAGCTTCTGTAATTGCTCGCCAAGAAAATGGCCGTCGACCGAAACGGCGCTGTCGAACTGCAGGGCATCGAGCGGCTGCTTGCGCAGCAACGTGACATAGTCACGCAGCATGGCTGCGGCGCTGTCGCGTTCCGCTTGCAGCGCGGTGGCCTGCGCGGGTGCGGCAGTGCGCACGGTGCCAAGTGCCTGGTCGAGGCGGGCGAGGGCGCTATCGATGTCGGCGGTTGCACCATCGCGCTCGGTGCTGCTGGTCGCCATGGTCAGGGCAAGCTGGGCGCGGCCCAGCCGGGCCAGCGCCGATTGCGCGCGCTCCGCCGCGATGGCGCCCTGCATATCGCGTTGATAGAGCGTATCTGTCATCTGCTTGACCGAGACGAGGCTGAAAATGCCCGTCAGCCCCACCACGGCGCCGAACACATAGACCAGCGCAAATGCCACGCACATGCGCGCGCTGAGGGGAAGCCGGCCCAGCCAGGCGGGCATGCGCCGGCCGGCGCGGCGTGGAAGGCGAAGGTTGATGGCTTGCAACACGGTTGAGACTCCGATGGGCCACGCGGCCCATATGCTGACCCTGGGGTACCGCCATCTCGCGCGCCGGCTCGCAGCGCCAGCTTGCCGCGGGTGACGGCATGACTTTGTTATGGCATGCATGCTCGCCGCAACCTGTGACGCATGAATGACATCCCGCCATTGCGCAGGGGTAATCGGCTTTGTCATCCGGGTGACACATTGCTGACATGAAATAGAGGGCGAGTCACATTGGCTCACCAGCCTCTTGCGCCTGGCGCCGCGCCTTCCCACGTCACGTTCACTCCGTCCATGCAGATTGCCTCCCCCCTGGCTGGCGCACCCGTGCCGCGGCTACGCTTGCCGCAGCTCCACGCCGTCTTCCAGCCGATCGTGGTGTTTGGCACCGGCGAGGTGCTGGGCCACGAGGCGCTGGTCCGGGGGCCTGCCAGCTCGCCGCTGGCCATGCCGGATGCCTTGTTCCGCCTGGCGCGTGACGAGGCCGAGACCATCGAGCTGGAGCTGCGGGCGGCGCGCACCGGGCTGTCCACTTGCCTGGCGAATGGCTTGCACGGCAAGCTGTTCCTCAACTTCAGCGCGATGGCGCTGCGCTACCTGCTAGCCGACGGCGGGAGTGCCATGCGGGCCCTGGTGGCGAACAGCATCGCGCCGGATCGGGTCGTGATCGAGGTGACCGAGCAGACCCCCATCGAGGACGCGGAGCGCTTCGGGCAGGCTATGGCTGTGCTCCGCGAACTGGGCATGCAGTATGCGCTGGACGATTTCGGCACCGGCCACGCCAATCTCGACCGGCTGGTCCACCTCGCGCCACACTACACCAAGCTGGACAAGTCGCTGGTGCGTGGCATCGGCACGTGCTCG
This sequence comes from Cupriavidus sp. GW823-FHT07A04, assembly GCF_058794615.1. Taxonomy (NCBI): domain Bacteria; kingdom Pseudomonadati; phylum Pseudomonadota; class Betaproteobacteria; order Burkholderiales; family Burkholderiaceae; genus Cupriavidus; species Cupriavidus sp. GW823-FHT07A04. The sequence goes on along the minus strand of NZ_JBXAHA010000002.1, from coordinate 63,040 downwards.
CGCCGGCTTGAAGTCGTGCGCACGGTGCTGGCCCTGGTCAAGGCGCTGGACGGCGAGGTGATCGCCGAAGGGATCGAGGACGCCGATGAGCTGGCGGTGCTGCGCGATCTCGGCGTGCCCTTCGGGCAGGGCTACTACCTCGGCAGGCCGGCGCCGCACCCGGTGCTCAGCCAGTGCTGAACGGGCCGGGCCGAGGCGGCCGCGCGCCGGTCTCATCCAGGCGATACCCTTTGCCATAGACCACCGTGATTACCAGCCCATTGCGAGGGTGGAGCTCCAGCGCCCTGCGCAGGCGCGATACCAGGCTCGCCAGGGCGCGGGACAACGGTGGCAGCGAATAGCCCCAGATTGCGCGTTCGATATGGGCATGGGACAAGACGCGGCCGACGCTGCCAAACAGCAACGCTGCGAGCTCGAACTCCTTGGGGGGCAGCGCGAGCCTGCGCCCCTGGAACACGGCCTCGTGCGCCAGGCAGTCCAGTGAATAGGGCCCGACGGTCAGGTCCGGGCTTGGCGTTTGCCGGCGCGAGGCGGCGCGGCGCTGCAGCGCGTGCAGCCGGGCCACCAGCTCGCGCGCGCGCAGCGGGCGGATCATGTAGTCGTCGGCGCCCGCCTGCAGGGTATTGACGACCGAGTCTTCGTCGCGCTGGTGGGAAACCACCATCACCGGTACCTCGCTGCGCCAGGCGCCGCGCACCGCGCGCACGGCTTCCATGGCAGGCATGTCGGCAAGTTCGTGGTCGATCAGCAGGACGTCGTAGCCGGCTTGGTCCATGCCACGGAAGAGCTCCCCGCTTGCGGGATAGGTGTGGCAATGCACGCCGGCGCGAGCGAGGGCGTCTGCAATGGCTTTGGCCTGAAGCGACAGATCCGCTAGCAGTGCGATCTTCATAGGCATTGTCAAACAAACTGGATTTAGTACGGTTCGCGGGCCGGCGCGCGCATCGGCTGCCGGGCCAGTCAGGCTGTCAATGTGCCAGGGCCGGGCGGCCACCGGCCTGCCCGCGAGGCGACCCAGGCAGGATAGTCCGCGGAGCGAGGGATATCATTCGGAACAATCTGCAAGGACGGGCAGAAGATTCCCAAAGCAGGCGGGGAGCCAATCCACAAGGCGACCGGTATCGCACCAGGCCACAGTCGATTGTTGCGGCGCACGTACACAATTTGTCCACGATTGCCGGATCGTGTTATCCACAGCTTGTGTGGATAACCGAGCTTGACGTGCCGCGCTTGGCCAATGGTGGCGGTTATGTATCGGACTGCCTAAATTTTGGACAGGATGGCGGGTGACGCCTCGCCAGCGAAGGTGGACGCAGACAAATTCAGCGCGACAGCGTGCGCGGCAGCAAGCGCGGCAGGGTGGCGGCACCGTGCAGCAGCAGCCCGAGGTACAGGCACGCGCCCGGCCAGTCGGGAGCGGGCTGCAGCAGCGGCCCGGCCAGCGCCAGCGAGCCCGTCAGCAAGACCCAGGCGGCCGCCCCCCGGCGCCGGCCGTCGCTCATGGCGCCCAGGGCGATGGTGGCGGCAAAGATCAGGCCGAACAGCAGCGCCTGCCGCTGCCCTTGCCACTGCCCATCGTGGTGAATGTAGTGGATCACGGTGCCGAACAGCAGCAGCCCGCCGAGGCCGATGAGCAGGTCCGGCACATGGAACCCAGCGCGCGGCGCACGATGCTTGCTGGTGCCGCCGATGAGGCGCAGCAACGGCAGGTTGCTTGCCAGCAAGGGGTTGTCGCAGCGCGGTGTCCCGGGCACGCCATAATCCAGCGGCACGTCGGCCAGCCTTGGCTGGAAGGTGCCGAACAGCTTGTCCCACCAGAGGAAGGTGCCGCCGAAATTCCGGTCGAGGTAGCACGGCGCGGTGCCATGGTGCACGCGGTGATGCGCCGGCGTGACCAGGAAGCGATCCAGGATGCCGGAGCTGCCCACCAGGCCGTTGTGATTGTAGAACTGCACCGCGTAGTGGATCGACGAGACCACCACGAAGATCTCCAGCGGCAAGCCCGCCACAGCCAGCCCGATCACGAACGGCAGGTTGGTGAGCGACGAGTACCAGGAGTTGCGGATGCCTAGCGACAGGTTGAAGTGCTCGCCCTGGTGATGGACCACATGCACCGCCCACAGCAGGGGTATCTTGTGATGCAGCCGGTGCATCCAGTAGAAGCAGAAGTCCCACGCGACAAAGCCGAACACCCATTGCCAGGCGAGCGGCCATGCGTCTATCCAATGCAGGTTGGCGACCCGCAGCACCAGCCCGAAGGCCGCGATCTCCAGACCGCGGAAAAACCACATCAGGATGTGCCCGGACCCCAGGTTGAACACCACCTCACGCCAGGGAATGGGCTCTCCCCGGCGATGCTTGCGGATCAGCAACTCAGCCACCACGCATAGCAGCATGGCGATCAGGGGGAGCGCGAATGCGTTCATTGCGAATGTCCTTGGATAACGGTCACCGCGGACACCTTGGGGCGCGCCAGCCAGGTGGCCACCGTGCCCGCGGCCAGGCCCACCAGCAGGCCGGCGGCCAGGTCCAGCAAGACATGCTGGCGTGTCTGCACCACCGAGTAGCAGATCGCCAGCCCCCAGCCGATCGCGCAGGCGCTGCGCAGCTTGCGGCGCGGGTCGAGCAACGCCCAGACGCTTAGCAGCGTCAGCGCGCCATGCAAAGAGGGCAGGCAGTTCTGCCGCGAGTCGCCGGCGATCAGCCAGCCCAGCACCGTGCTGCTCAGCCCGTCGCCCGGCAGGCTCGGATAGGCCAGCGTGGTAGGCCATGCCAGGAAGACGGCGCCACAGGCAAGCGCTGCGCACTGCATCGCCGTGCGCAGCCAGCGCAACCGTTGCGGCGGGGCCAGCGCAAAGCTGACCGGTATCAAGGCGAAGAACGACAGGTAGAGCCAGATGCCGGCAGGATCGAAGGGGATCAGGCGGTCCAGCGCGCTTTCGGGCAACTGCGCCGGTGCGCCTCGCAGCAGGCTGGTGCCACCGTAGACCAGGCCGACGCTGCCCCAGCCCAGCAACATCTGCCGGCACCGCCACCATGCCCCGGCGCTTTGCATGCGGTGCGTCACGGGCCTTGCGTGGCTTCGCGCAGCCGGACAATGCGGCGGCGCTTGGTGGTGAAATCCGCCGGGGGCGCGGCATCGTTGTGCCACGCGATATCCGCAACAGCCACGCCCAGCCCGTCCAGCACCGTTTCCAGCCGCGCGCGGCAAGCCGTGTGCACTGCGTCGCCGCCTTCGGCATACAGGCTGAGCGTGCGCCCGCCGGTCTGGCGCAGGCGGTAGTCGGCGGCGAGCGGCAGGGCCTGCGCCAAGGCGCGCGATAGCACGTCGGCAAAGACCTGCACCGGCTCGCCGAGGCGGCCCGGCAGCACCAGCATGTCGTCGCAGCGGCCTTCGATGCGGGCCAGCGCCAGCGCAGGGCTGCCGCACGGGCACGCATCCGCGCGCCGCACCAGCACGTCGTCCAGCCGGTAGCGCACGATGGGCTGGGTGGTGCGGGTGAAGTCGGTCACGATGGGCACGAAGCGCTCCTGGCTCTCGTCCAGCCATTCCGGCTCGATGTGGACGAATTCCTCGTTCAGGTGCAGCGTGCCATGCGCGCAGGTGACGCCGAGAAAGCCTTCGGTGGCCTGGTAGACCTCGCCGGGCTCGCCGAACACGTTGGCCAGCAAGGCGCGGTCCTGTGCTTCCAGTACTTCGGCAACCGAGACGACCCGCGCCGGGCGCAGTGCCGTGCGCCCGGCCTGGCGCGCCAGCGCAAGGCTGCGCAGCACCTGCGCGGGCGCCACGACAATGGTGGGCGCATAGTGCTCCAGCCGCGCAAGATGATCCTCGAACGGGGTGAACAGGTCGAAGAACGCGAACGAGAGCCAGGGGTTGCGCACCGCCGTGTACAGGTTGCTGTTGGCACGGAGGAACAGCGCCACGCGCTCGCCCGCCAGCAGCCCGCGCGGCAGCAACCTGGCCAGCAGCGTGCCGGCCCATTGCGCCTGCTCCTGCCGGCTCACCACAAACGCGCCACGCCCGCCCGAGGTGCCCGAGGACAGCCCCACGCTAAATCCTTGCAGCGTCGGGCTGAAATCGCGCGAGGCCTCGGCCTGCCGGGCACAGGCAAGGACGTCATCAAGGCGGAGCCCGGCCGTGTTGATGCGGTCGAAATTGGCCATCATCACCGCCTTGTCCATGCGCGGCCAGTCTTGCATCGGCTGCGACAGCAAGGGGGCGAAGTACGGGCTGCGCGCCAGCACGCGCTGGCGGAAGCGGGCTATCTGACGGGCCTGGTGCGCCTCCAGTTCGGCGCGGCTGGCAAAGCGCAGCCTGCGCGCGCGCCAGTAGGCCCCGAGCATGCGCGGCAACTGCATCAGAGGGCTCCTTCGTGGGTCAGGCGGATCTGCACCTGGCCATTGCGATGCAAGGCGTGCAACTGCCTGAGCGTGGCCTGGTAGGTGCGCGGGTCTTCCATGATCAGGTTGGCGATGGACGACGGGCCGATCAGCTCACGGTAGCTGGTGGGCGACCATGCCGCGTCGGACGCCAGCAGCACCCACCCGCCGTTCGTTTGCACGAAGGCGCCCAGGTGGCCGGCGGCGTGGCCCGGCAGCGCTACCAGGAAGACTTCCCCGTCACTGTCCGGCAAGGCATAGCCCTCCTGGAACGGCGTGAGCGCGACGGGCAGCGGCTGGCGCGCAAAGGCTTCGATAAAGCCCACGCGCTGCTCGAAATCCTCGGGCATCAGCCCTGGCACGAAGCCCCGGCGCAGCGCGCCGACGCCGCGCAGCAGCCGCGTGGCTTGCCACCCGGCGCCCGAGCAGTAGAAGCGCATGCCGGGAAAATCCCGCAGTCCCGCGATATGGTCCCCGTGGAAGTGCGACAGGATCACGCCGGCGAGGTCGCGCGCGCCGATGCCCGCCGCGCGCAGCTGGCTTGCCGCCGCCTCGCTGCTGTCGAAATGCACCGGCGTGACCATGCGGTACAGCGCGAACAGCCCGCTGCGTGTGTGATCGAGGAAGTGCGTGGCATAGCCCGTATCCCACAGCCAGTGCCTGCCGCCTGCCTCGATCAGGTACGCCCGCGCCGGGAAGCGGCAGACCGACAGGCCCGCGCCCTTGAGCGCCATGCAGGCGCGGTGCGTGCAGAAGCCCGCCTCAAAGGTGGTGATGCTGGCCATGGTCTCGCATCCATTGCGCCGTCAGGCGAATTCCCTCATCCATCGTATAGGCGGGCCGATAGCCCAGCGCCGCGATGGCCTGCGTGTTGTCGAGCGTCATATCGTAGTGCAGCACGCCCATGCCGTAGCGCGTGAAGGCCGGCTCGCGCCGGCTCAGGGCCGACCAGGCCTCCATGCCACGCGCCACGGCGTCGGCCAGCGCATAGGGCAGGCGGCGCAGGCGCGGCGGCTGGCCCAGTTCGTCGCCGAGCAGTTGGCCGAGCACCTGGCACAAGCGGCGCGGTTCGTGGTTGGTGATGTTGTAGGCATGGCCGGACGCCACCTGCGCGCTCGTGCTGGCGAGCTGCATGGCGTGAACCACGTTGGGGGTAAAGGTCAGGTCCATCAGCACCTTGCCGGCGCGCGGCAACGGCAGCTTGCCGCGTCGTTGCGCCATCAGCGCCAGCACGCGCGGCATCAGCACGCGGTCGTGCGGGCCGAACAAGGCGCGTGGGCGCAGCATGACGAAGGCGGTGGCGGCCTGGTTGCCTGCGCGCAGCCGTATCGCCGCCTCAGCCAGCGCCTTGGTGCGGGCATAGTGGTTGGCGTAGCGCGCTGGCCGGTAGCTCTCGGGAATGTCGAGATGGTGCCGATAGTCGAAGTACAGCGACGGCGTGGAGACGTGCACGAAGCGCTCAACGCCGGCTGCGATCGCCGCGTCGGCGAGCCGCTCGGTAGCGGCCACGTTGGCCGCTTGGAAATCGGCGGATGCGCCCCACGGCGATGACAGCGCGGCGCAGTGCCAGACGGTGCTCACGCCGCGCAGCAATGCGCGTGCCTGTGCAGCATCGAGCGTGGCCAGGTCCGCCGGCACGAAGTCCACGCCAAGCGCGCGCAGCGCCTCGCCCTGCGCGGGGTTGCGGCCGGTGGCGCGCACGGGCAGGCCACGCTGCAACAAGTACTCGACGGCATTGCTGCCGAGGCCGCCGGTTGCACCGGTTACCAGCGTGATCACAATCGCAGCACCATGGCACCCACGGTAAGGCCGGCAGCCGTGCCCAGCAGCAGCGCGCGCGAGCCGGCGCTGGCCCTGCCGCTGTGCATCGCTTCGTGCAAGGCCGTGGGCAGGGACGCGGCCACCTGATTGCCGTGCGTACGGTAGATATCCACCACCGACGCCGCCGGCACGCCGAGGCGGCGCCCGATGTGCTTCATGGCAAGGTGGCTGGCCTGGTGCGGCACTACCACGTCGATCTCATCAAGCCGCAGCTTGCCCGCGTCGAGCAAGCCGGCCAGGAAGGCGTCCATCACCGTGGAGGCCAGCTTGAAGACCCGCTTGCCTTCCATATGGAACAGGAAGTCGGACTCGCGCGCGCCCATGCGCGGGTTGGTGCGGGTACCGCCTGCGCGGATCTCGCAGAAGGCCTTGCCCGCGGGATAGGTCTCCATGCGATAGGCCTCGATGCCGGTGCTGCCATCGCCGCGCTCCACCACCGCCGCCGCCGCGCCATCGCCAAAGATGAGCGAGGCCTCTGGCTGGCTCCAGTCCAGCCCGCGAGAGGCGAGGTCGGATGCGACCACCGCGATGCGGCGGTAGGTGCCGCTGTGCAACAGGCTGGCCGCCACCTGCAAGGCGGCCAGGAAGCTCAGGCAACTGGCGTTGACGTCGAAGGCCGGCGTGCCGGCTGGGATGCCGGCGGCTTCTAGCAGCCGCGCGCCAGTGCAGGGCAGGGCTTGCTCCTGCACGCCGGCGGCAGAAATGACCAGGCCGACCGAACCCGGGGCGATGCCGCCGCGCGCCATGGCATCGCGCAGCGCGGCGGCGGCCAGAGCGGATTGCGTCTCGCCAGGGCCAGCGTGGTAGCGGTGGTCGATGCCGGCGGCTTTCCTGACGTAGCCGGCCGCTTTGCCGAGCACCTTGTCAAGCTCGGCGGAGGTGACCTGCCGGGCAGGGAGTGCTTTGCCTGTGGCCAGGATTCTTAATGGCAGCATGTCGTTGGTTGGCTCTCCCGCCGGGGTGAACAGAGCGGCGGGAGCGAATCGATCCTTGAGAAGCAGAGAGGTTGGTCACGAAGGAAGGTGCGTATTGTAATGAGTTGGCCGGCAGGGGAGCTTGATCTGACGATCGCTTGATCGTCAGATCGAGACGCGGCGGCCAATCTCCACCACCTGATCGCTGGGCAGCCGGAAAAGATCGGTAACGTGCATGCCGTTCCTGACCATCAAGGCGAACAGTTTGCCTTGCCAGCGCGGCATCCGGCTGTCGCCCTCGCGCAGCACGATGGTCTCCAGGCCCATGTAGTAGGTGATGGTGCCCAGGTCCAGCCCGCAGGGCAGCATCTGGGGCTGTAGCAGCAGCTTGGGAATATCGGGCCGCTCCATAAAGCCGTAGCGGGCGTTGGCGCGCCAGAAACCCGGCATCGGTTGCGTTAGCGTCAGGCGCTCGGCATCCTTGATCCATGGCACCGTCTCCGTCACGATGCTCACGGCAAGGATCTTCTGCTGCAAGGCGTGGTTGCGCTTGACATGCCACAGCATCACCGGCGGCGTGCCATCCAGCGTTCGCGTCAGGAACACCCCGGTCCCGGGCACGCGCGGAATGTGCTTTGCCTGCACCTCGCCCAGGAACGCGTCGATCGGCAGGATGTCTTCGTTGATGGCTGCCGAAATCGCGGCCGTGCCCCGATGCCAGATCAACATGACGCTGTAGACAACCGCCGCCAGCATCAACGGGATATACCCGCCATCCAGTACCTTGGCGAGATTGGCCACGAAGAACCCGCCGTCGATGATCAGGAAGACGCCGGACACGGCCGCGCTGGCCCACAGGCTCCAGCCCCAGATATCGCGCATGGCGATAAACAGCAGCACGGACGTCATCAGCATGGTGAGGGAAACGGCGATGCCATACGCGGAAGCCAGTTGATCCGATGACTTGAAGAACAGTGCAAGGCTGACCGTCACCACCATCAGCAGCCAGTTGACCGTGCCAACGTAGATCTGCCCGTAGCCCTCCTCGGAGGTCTGCCTGATCTGCAGATGCGGCAGCCATCCCAGCAGGATCGCCTGGCGCGTCATGGAAAACGCGCCAGTAATAATGGACTGGCTGGCGATCACCGTCGCCACGGCGGCCAGGATAACCAAGGGCACCAGCAGCGGCGGCGGGCAGAGCAGGTAAAAGATGTTGTGCGTTGAATCGGCCCCGGACAACACCAGCGCGGCCTGTCCGGCATAGTTAAGCAGCAGGCTGGGGAACACGATGGCGGACCATGCCAGGCGGATCGGGCGCGGGCCGAAATGGCCCATGTCGGCATACAGCGCCTCGGCGCCGGTCACGCAGAGGAAAATGCCGCCCAGCACCAGGAAACTGGTATAGCCATTGGAGAACAGGAATTCCAGGCCATAGATCGGATTGAGCGCAATTAGGATCGACGGGTGCAACAGGATGCCGCGAATGCCGAGCACGGCTATGCAAAAGAACCATAATGCCATCACCGGCCCGAAGGCCCTGCCGATGCGGGACGTTCCCATCGGCTGGATGGCAAAGAGCGCCACCAGTATGGCCACCGTGGCCGGCAGGATAATGGATTTGGCCTCGGGAAAGACAATCTCCAGCCCCTCCAGCGCGGAGAGCACGGAGATGGCGGGTGTGATCGCGCCGTCGCCATAGATCAATGCCGCCCCGAACAGCCCGGCGGCCACCACCAGCGGGCGTTTCTTCTGCTTGATTCCCAACAGCGACATCAAGGCGAGAATGCCGCCTTCGCCGTTGTTGTCGATGCGCATGGCGAAGGACACGTACTTTACCGTCGTGATGATGATCAATGTCCAGATCAGCAGGCTCAAGAGGCCCAGGATAACCGGTGCCGAAGGTTTGCCCCCCGAGAGCGCGAGCACGGTTTTCAGGGTGTAGAGCGGGCTGGTGCCGATGTCGCCAAATACCACGCCCAGTGCGGACAGCCCCATGACGGCGAGGCCGGAACGGGTTTTAGCGGGCGTATCGATCAGCGCAGGGGCTTGCGGCATGACTATCTCTCCAGGCAACCCATTGAAGAACATTCCGGGAAGCCCGGGATGCAGATCATGGTTTGTAAGCCAACATGATGATAATCGCGAGGCAAAACCCGCGATCTGTCCGCGAAACGCGGACCGGCCCGAGCGCGAGCCGTTGGCCAGGGCCGGCGGCCCGACAACCGTGCGTGCAGGTTGCCAGGCGAACCGGTTGTGGGCAGGGTCGCCTGCGGGCGGGCCACCCTGGCGGGCAACGCGATCAGGCTGCCGGAACCGGACGCCCGGTCAGCGGATAGTTCGGATCGTTGTAGCCATGCGTGGAGGCATGTCCGGGGCGCACCAGCTGGTCGACCAGGGCCTCCTCTTCGGCGGAGATGGGCACGCCGACGGCGCCAAAGTAATCCTCGAACTGTGCCAGCGTGCGCGGCCCGGCAATCACCGAGCTGACGATCGGGTTGGCCAATACCCAGGCGGTAGCGAACTGGCCCAGCTTGAGGCCGCGCGCATCGGCATGCGCCTTCAGCGTCTGGGCAATCACCAGCGATTCCTCGCGGAATTCCGTTTCCATCATGCGGCGGTCGGCGCGGCCTGCGCGTGAGTCTTGCGGGGGCTGCTGGCCGGGCAGGTACTTGCCGGTGAGCACGCCGCGCGCGATCGGGCTGTAGGGCACCACCCCAAGGCCGAAGTGCTGGCAGGCCGGCAGGATTTCCACCTCGGGCATGCGGTTGAGCAGGTTGTAGTAAGGCTGGCAAACCACCGGGCGCGGCACACCCAGCTGGTCGCACAAGCGTGCGACCTCGGCGATGCGCCAGCCGCGGAAATTGGACAAGGCCCAGTAGCGGATCTTGCCGGCACGGACCAGGTCGCCCATGGCACGCACGGGTTCTTCCAGGTTTTCGCCGGGGTAGTCGCGGTGCAGGTAGAGGATGTCGAGGTAGTCGGTGCCAAGGCGGCCCAGGCTTTGCTCGACTTCGCGCAGGATCCAGGCGCGCGAGTAGTGCGAATGGTTGGGCGCAGCCTGCATCGGATTGCCGAGCTTGCTGGCCAGGATCCAGTCATGGCGGTCGGCGGCGAGCAGCTTGCCCACCATGCGCTCGGAGCCGCCCTTGCTATACACGTCCGCGGTGTCGATGAAGTTGACGCCGTGCGCGCGAGCGCTGTCGACGATGCGGCCGGCCTCGGCTTCGTCTGTCTGGTCGGCGAACATCATGGTGCCGAGGCACAGGGCCGATACCTTGAGGTTGCTGGCGCCCAGGCGCCGGTATTCCATCTTGAACTCTGACATTGCGGTCTTCCTTGATGTGGCTGGCGGTCAGGCAGTAACGCGGTAAGGCGTGAAAGCTTAACGCCTGCGAGGAAATTCTGCCTGCCCCGGGGCGCGGCTATGCCAGAATGCTAGCCATTGTGGTCCGGCTCCGCCAAGGCGAAATCTAACGATCATGCTCAGCCCCTCCCTCGTCGCGGCGATCGTGCTGGTGTTCCATCTGCTTGGCGTCGTCGCGGCCTTGCATGCGGTCATGACGGTGCGCACCGCGCCCGGCGCCATTGCGTGGGCCGGCTCGCTGGTGATGATGCCGTATTTCACGCTGATCCCGTACCTGATCCTCGGCAGCAGCAGTTTTGCCGGCTACGTGAATGCCCGGCGCTTCAACAACGACCGGCTGCGCGAGGTCACGCATGAGATGGAGCCGCACGAGCGCGAGGCGCGCGACGCCAGCGTGGTGCACTCGCCCGCCCAGCCTTACCTGCGCGCCTTGCCCCGGCTGACCGGCATGCCCTGCCTGGCCAATAACGCGGTGCGGCTGCTGGTCAACGGCGAGGCGACGTTCGAAGCCATCTTTGCGGCGATCGCCGCCGCGCGGCAGGTGGTGATCGTGCAGTTCTTCATCGTCCACGACGACGCGCTCGGGCGGCGCCTGCAGAGCCTGCTGTGCGAACGCGCCGCCGCGGGTGTGAAGGTGTATTTCCTCTACGACAGCATCGGCTCGCATGCGTTGCCCGGCCAATACGTCAAGGTGCTGCTGGCTGCTGGGGTGGAGGCGCGCGCCTTCGCCACGCGGCGCGGCTTTGTCAACCGCTTTCAGCTCAATTTCCGCAACCATCGCAAGCTGGTGGTGGTGGATGGGGAATGCGCGTTTACGGGCGGTCACAACGTCGGCAACGAGTACCTCGGGCAAAAGCCGCCGCTGGCGCCCTGGCGCGACACGCATATCGAGATCCGCGGCAGCGCCGTGCTGGACTTGCAGATGGTGTTTGCCGAAGACTGGTTCTGGGCCGCGCGGGAGGTGCCGATGCTGCTGCCCCCGCCGGCAGCACCTGCCGGGGGCATGACCTGCCAGGTGGTGCCGTCCGGCCCCGCCGACGCGCAGGAGACCTGCTCGCTGTTCTTCGTCGAGGCGATCCAGGCGGCGCGCTGGCGGGTGTGGATCACCAGCCCGTACTTCGTGCCGGACGAGGCCGTGTTCGCCGTACTCCGGCTGGCGGTGCTGCGCGGGGTCGACGTACGCATCCTGCTACCGGCGCGCCCCGACCATCTCGTGGTGTTCGCCGCCTCCACGCTGTATGCCTACCAGGCGGTCTGCGCGGGCGTGAAGCTCTATCGCTACCAGCCGGGCTTCCTGCACCAGAAGGTCATCCTGATCGACGATGAGGCCGCGGCGGTTGGCAGCGCGAATCTCGATAACCGTTCGTTCCGGCTCAATTTCGAGCTGATGGTGATGACCGCGGACCGCGATTTTGCCGCCAGCGTGACGCACATGCTGGAGGCGGACTTCGCGCAGGCCTGCCAGATCGAGCGCAGCGAATACACCGCCGCGCCGACGCTGCGCCGCGTGGCGATGCACGTGGCCACGCTATTTGCGCCGATCCTATAGCCATGTGCCGTGCGCCAGGCCCTGCGCGCCGTGCGCCGTGCCTACAGATCCGCTTGCGCCGATTGCCTCGAGGTGCCGGTTGGCCAGTCGCGGCGCATGATGATGTAGGTGAAGGATGTCGACCAGCCGATCAGGATCAGGCCCACCAGCGGCTCGATGCTGGCGAGCAGGCGCGTGGCGCCGACCGGCGCGATGTCGCCCAGGCTTTGCGTGGTGAACGTTTCAAGCGAGAAGTAGAGGTAGACGATGGGCGTGATGGGATGGGCGCTGGCAAGGCCGCCCAGGCCCAGCACATGGCCCGCCACCCAGTAGCCGACGGCAAACACCATGGCTTCAAGGCTATGGGCCAGGATGATGCAGACGATCAGCACGCCAACGTTGACGCGGCCGGTCCAGCGGCGCGGATTCATGCCGGACAGCAGGCGCAGGGCTTCGTAGTGGATGGCGACCACGGTCACGGTGAGGATACTGGCGCAGGCCAAGGCCAGGAGGTCGTGGACGGTGAGGTTCATTGGGCATTCCTTGTCGGGCCGGGATCGCCTCGGTTGGGCGCGGCACGCGGGTAATGACCGCCCTTGCCGCCGGGATGTTCCCCGGGGCATGGCCGCACACGGTCACAAACTGCTTGGAATGTAACGGGGGATCACGCGCAATGCCAGCCCGAAGCGCACTGGCGCGGCTAGGGAAGCGGCGTGGCGAAGCGGCGGCGCAGCCAGCCTACCAGCGGCCCGAGCCAGGGCAGTTGCTGCCAGAGCTCCTGCGCGGCGTCCCAGTAGTCGCGATGGAGTGTCACGCGTCCATCGTCGTCAAAGCGAAAATGCGAACTACCGTGCACCTGGTAGGGCTTGCCCTTCAGGGTGAAGTGGAAGTCCCACAGCACAAACGCCTGGCCCGGCTGCCGGAATTGCTCACCGATCACAAAGCGCGGGTTGTCCGTGGCGACGAACATGTGCGCAAAGATCCGGCGGATCGCCTCGCGTCCGCGCACATCGTTGAAGGGATCCTTGAAGCGGGCATCGTCGGCATAGAAGCGCGCGATGTCGCCCAGCGAGGCGGGCGAGAGCGTTTCGTACCATCGCAGCAGGGCGGTCAACTCTGTCAACTCTGTCAATTCGGTCAACTCGGCCAATTCGGTCAACTCCGTCAATGCGTTCGGGCGGGTCAGGGGCATCACGGCGCGTCCATCACTTTTTGCAGAGCCGCAAGGCGCAGCCGGTAGGGTAACAGGCTGGCGAGCTTGAGCAGGCGGGTGAAGCGGCGCGGGAAATCGATCTCGAAGCGGCCGCGCGCCAGCCCCTGCAGGATGGCCTCGGCGGCGGCCTCGGGGGTGAGCAGGGCAGGCATCGGGAACGCGTTGTTGGCCGTCAGGCGTGTCTTGACGAATCCCGGGTTGACCAGGTAGACGCCCAGCCCGCGCGGATGCAGCTCGGCGTAGAGCAGTTCGGCCAGGTTGATCAGCGCGGCCTTGGTCGGCCCGTAGACGGTGGCGTTGGGCAGGCCCATGTAGCCGGCCACGCTGGCGACCAGCACCAGGCTGCCGCTACCGCGCGCGAGCATGTCGGTGAGCGTGGCCTGCAGCCCGTAGTAGACGCTGTTCAGGTTGGTCTCGATGGTGTGGCGCACGCTCTCGGCTTCCAGCTCCCAGGGGCGCAACGCACGATAATCGGCCGCGCAAAACACCACCAGGTCCACGCCTTCCCAGGCCTCGCGCAACGCGTCATGCGCCTGGCGCCAGGCGTTGGGGTCGGTGGCATCCATCGGCAGCAGCAGCGCCGTCGCATGCTCGCCGGCAACCGCCTTGAGGGCTTCAGCCCGGCGCGCCGACAGGGCTACCCAGGCGCCGCGCGCAAGCAGGGCGCGCGCCAGCGCCGCGCCGATACCGCTCGATGCGCCGACCAGCCAGACCCGCTTTTCGCGCCAATCCGTCCAGCGGGGGTTGAGTGCCGTCCAGGCCATGGTTGCCTCTCTGATTTGCGCCGCAGCCGCGATTCGGTCATTGCGGTCATTGCGGTCATTGCGGCTATTGCAGCGATTGCGGGCGCCGGAAGAACACCGTGACCTGGCCAACCTCGAAACCGAATTTCGAGACGCTGGCGCGATTGATCATGGTGTGCGCGTCGACCAGGTACATCCAGTCGTCGAACTGCACGTCATACGTAGCGTCTCCCACTGGCAGCCGCAGCGTGTAGCGCCAGTTCAGCGTGTTGCCAGCGCTGTGCCCGATCGCGTCGCCCACCACGTCGCCGGCGCGGCCGCGCCAGGTGCCGTCGGGCTGGCGCGTCAGCGTCCAGGTGCGCTGCTCGGTGCTGCCGTCGCTGTAGGTGAAGTGCTCGTCCAGTACGAAATCGCTGCCTTGCCGGCGGCCCTCGATGGCTACCGTGAAGCGCTTGACCACCTCGCCGCTGCGTTTCTGGAACATGCCCCAGGCCTCGGTCTTGCCGCCAAAGAAAGCCGGCACATCGAGCACGGGCTGCTGCTGCGCGTACTGCGAAACGTCCGGGCCAGCGCAGGCAGCCAGCCATAGCGCGGCGTACAGCAGCAGGTGTTTGCCGCAGCGCGACGGGGCAAGGCGAATCATGTCGGGTCCTCCATCTGTGGTGCCTGGGCCGTGCGCAGGCACAGCATGGCGCCGAGCTTGAACAGGCAGGGCAGGCCGCCGTAGACCAGCGCCAGGGCATGGCTGCCGGCCGCCGTGCTGCCCGCGCCAGGCTGGTAGCCGCACCAGGCCAGCAATGGCAGCGCCAGGCCCGACAACGCGAGCGCCAGCTTGCCCAGCAGGCTCCAGATGCCGTAGTAGCCGGCGGGTTGCTCGCCGGGGGGAATCAGGCAGGCCAGCAGCACCGGCGGCAGCGCCAGGTCGGCGCCAAGCGCAAGCCCCGCCAGCACGCACACGGCCAGGTAGGCGCCGGTGTCGCCTGTGCCCAGGCCGGCCGCCCAGACAAAGGCGGCCACCGCCAGCGCCATGCCAAGCCGCCACGCCCGCGCGAGGCCGATGCGCGCGGAAAGCCGGGTCCAGAGCGGCAGGCCGGCAGCGCCCGCCGCGAAATAGGTGGCGAGGAACGCGCCGGACCACTGTGGCGCGCCCAGCCGATCCTGGATGAAGAACAGAGCCAGCGTAGCCGGTATCGAGACCGACACCGCATTGAGGAAATACGGCAGCAGCAGGCGCCGGAATGCACGGTTGGCGAGCGTGGCGCGCCAACCGTGCACGCCAGCGCTGTGGTGGCGCCAGGCCGGCGCGTGCCGCAGCAGCAACGCCAGCGCGCCCAGCAGCAAGGCGGCGAACACCAAGGCATAGCACGCCATGGCCGGCGCGGCGGGCCAGCCCGATGCGCCCGGAAGCCAGGTAGGCAGGACGCTGGCCAGCATCACCCCGGCCAGGCCCGCTGCCTCTCGCCAGGCCGCGGCGCGGGTCAGCGTGGCCGGCTCGCCAGACAGGCGCGCGCCCCAGGCCAGGTAAGCAATGTTGACCACGCTGTGCGCGCTGTAGACCAGTACCAGCGAGAGCGCCAGCCAGGCGGCCAGCGCCCCGCCGCGCACGGGCGGCAGCCACAGCATGGCAAAGGAGGCCGAGAGCACCAGGCACGCCAGCCACAACGCCGGCGCCAGCTTGCCGCGCTGCGCCAGGTGGTCGATCCAGCGGCCGAGGAATGGGTCCTGCACGGTGTCGAGCAGCCGCGCGGCGAACAACACCGTGCCGGTCGCGGACAAGGCCAGCCCGAGCTCGCTCGCGTAGT
Organism: Cupriavidus sp. GW823-FHT07A04; assembly: GCF_058794615.1. Classification (NCBI taxonomy): domain Bacteria; kingdom Pseudomonadati; phylum Pseudomonadota; class Betaproteobacteria; order Burkholderiales; family Burkholderiaceae; genus Cupriavidus; species Cupriavidus sp. GW823-FHT07A04. The sequence continues at coordinate 47,272 of NZ_JBXAHA010000002.1, read as the reverse complement.
AGGCGGGCACCTGCACGTAGACCGGCAGGGCGGCCATGGCCAGCGGCATGCCGAGCAGGCCATAGGCAGCCATGGCGGATGCCGGGGCGGGCGCTGGGAGGGCCGGATCGGGATTGGGCGCGGTGGGCGTCGCGGCAGTCGCGCTGCCGAGGTGCGGCGCGGTCATCGTGCGAGCCCAAGCAGGCGCTGGCGCAACGCCGGCGCGCGCGTGGCGGGGTCGAGCCAGATCGAGAAAAACGCCTGCGCGAAGGCGGGGTCGTCGATCTCGGTGGTCAGCCGATCACCTGCGTAGAAGCGCACGCCCTTGCCTGGCATGAACACGCCAGTGAGCGTGTCACCCGGGCGCACGTCGACAAACGCCTGTGCCATGCTGGCGCGCCAGCTATCGAGCATCTGCGGGCTGGGCAGCGTGTTGCCGGCGCTGCCGATGCGCTTCATCTCGTCCAGGCTGGTTTCGACCAGGCGCTCGCGCTTGATGCTGCGGTCGTAGGTGAGTTGCAGCGCAAAGGGCGCATCCGGCGCGATCGGCAGCTGTGCGCTCCAGAGCTGGGCGGTATAGAGGCGAAATCCAAACACGCGAAATTCGCCTTCGCCCGATAGCCGGGCGGGCTGCACGTCTGCGTGCCAGCCCGTCGCGGCAAGCGCTGGGATACAGAGGATGGCCATGGCGAGGGCGGCGGCAGCGCGGCGCATCTCAGGCATTCCGCTGAAGCACGAACTGCATGACGTCGGTGCGGCCTTCGTCGAATCCGGCTTCGCAGTAGCACAAGTACAGGCGCCAGGTACGGATGAAGACCGCATCGAAGCCCTGCGCGGCGACATCATCAAGCCCCTGCTCGAAGGCCGCGCGCCAGCGCCGCAGCGTCTCGGCGTAATCCGGGCCAAACGCCAGCGTGACGCGGCTTTCCAGCCCGGCCCGCAACCCAGCCCTCAGGAATCGCTCGGGGCTGGGCAGCATGCCGCCCGGGAACACGTACTCGCGGATAAAGTCGCTGCTCGCGCGATAGGCCTTGAAGCGCGGCTCTTCGATGGTGATCGACTGCACCAGCGCGCGCGCGCCGGGCCGCAGGCGCTGGTGCAGCATCTGGAAGTAGCCGGGCCAATAGCGCTCGCCCACGGCCTCGAACATCTCGATGGAGACAATGGCGTCGTACTCGCCATCGAGATCCCGGTAGTCGCGCAGCTCCAGCCGGGCGAGCCCTTGCAGACCGGCCTGGGTCACGCGTTGCTGCGCTACCTCAAGCTGTGCGGAGGAGATGGTGATGCCGTGCACGTGGATCCCTTGCCTTGCCGCATGCATGGCAAAGCCGCCCCAGCCGCAGCCCACCTCCAGCACGCGCATGCCGGGCTTGAGGCCGAGCGTGTCGACGATATGCTGGTACTTGGCGTCCTGCGCCGCTTCCAGCGGCCGGGCCCGCTCGCCCTGGAACAGCGCGGCCGAATAAGTCCAGGTCGGGTCCAGCCAGCGCTGGTAGAAGGCGTTGCCCAGGTCGTAGTGCGCGTGGATATTGCGGCGGCTGCCGGTACGGCTGTTGGGGCGCAGCCGGTGGCGCAGGCCATACCACAGCCGCGCAAGCCAGCTGCCGACCACGGTCTGCGGCAGCGCGGACTCATTGCGGATGGCCAGGCGCAGCAGCGCGGTGAGGTCCGGCGTATCCAGCCAGCCTGCGCGGTAGGCTTCGGCAAAGCCGATGTCCCCGGCGCGCAGGATCTCGGCACAGGCACGCCAGTCGCGCAGTTCCAGGCGCGCGCCGGGTCCGGCATGCGGATCGCCAAACAGGCACTGCTCACCCGAGGGCGCGACCAGCAACAGGTGGCCAACGCGGATGCGCGCGAGCAGGGTTAAGAAAAGACGGGCTGACGCAGGGGCACCGTCGGGCGGCAGGGTTAGCGCGCGAGAGGGCGTCATGGCTTGTTTTCCTCGAACTGCGACAGGTTGGCGGAGGGGTTGGGGAAACTGGTCGGGCCGGGGGGATCCGCACCGGGGCCTGGGTCTTTGCCGCGGAACGGCACTTTCTTCAGCCACAGGCGCAGTGCCTGCCAGTGGATGCGCGCCATCACCGACACCGTGAGCCAGGGCTGCCTCGCCAGCGCACCCAGCACATTGGCGCGCGAAAACGGCAGGCGGCGCCCGCCGATCGCGGTACGGATCACGAGGCCCGTGGCGTCGTAGTAGTCAATGCCGGCAAAGCTGGTGCCGCCGGTATCGCGCAGGCGGAACGCATAGCTGCCCTCGACCACGCAGAACGGCGACACATGCAGCGCCTTGTGGCAGCTCAGCACGGTGTCGGGGCCGATTGCGCAGCGGTCGGGCGCGCACAGCAAGTAACGGTGGCTGGCGCCGAAGGTGTTGTTGACCTCGGCCAGCACCGCGCGCAACTGGCCGGCGCGGTCATGGCAATGCCAGAAGCTCACCGGGTTGAAGGCATAGCCGAACACGCGCGGGAACGTCTGCAGCCAGATCTCGCCGTCGGCCGGCAGGTTGGCCTCGGCCAGCAGCTTGCGCATCCACGCGGCCAGGTCGCTGCCATCGCGCGGGCCGTAGTCGCGCGTGGCAAGCGACAGCGGCGCCCAGCGGTCGATGCCGAACCACCAGTGGCGCAAGGCAGGCAGGCGGTCGAGATTGCAGCGCAGGTAGAACACCGGATACACAAAGCGGTGGCGTGCGGGGCGCAGGCGTTCATGCATCACGCGGCCAAGTAGCAACCACGCGGGCGGCGCGTCGGCGGGGCTGCTGGCGAGGTGGTCTTCCATGCCGCTCATAGCCTGGCCCAGTCTGGGAGCACATCGAAATCGGCGGCCACGCGCAGCGCGGACTTGAGCCCGTCCTCATGGAAGCCGTAGCCCGTCCAGGCCCCGGCAAACCAGGTGCGGCGCCGGCCCTGCAACGCGGGCAGCGCGGACTGCGCCGCCACGGCGGCCAGGTCAAAGACCGGATGCTGGTAGCGGTAGCGGCCCAGTTCCGTGCCGGGCGCTGGCGCGGTGACGGGGTTGAGCGTCACCACCACCGGGGTCTTGAAGGGCAATGGCTGGAGCTGGTTGCACAGGTAGCTCACGCAGACCGGGCGGGTGTGGCCGGCATGATCGTGCGTGCCCGGGCCCGCATCGTGGGTGCCAACGGCACCGCCCAGGTAGTTCCAGGCTGACCACACCTTGCGCCGGCGCGGCAGCAGGGCCGGATCGGTATGCAGGATCGCCAGGTTCGGCTGGTACTGCACCGCGCCAAGCGTATGGCGCTCGCCGGGATCCGCGTCCGCCAGCATGCGCAGCGTGGTGGGCGCATGGGTGGCCAGCACCACCGCGTCGAAGTGCTCGGGGCCATCTTCGGTCAGCAGGTCAACGCCGCGCTCATGCCTGCGGATGCTGCGCACGGGCGTCGATATCCGGATGGCGGCATCGCGCTGCGCCAGTTGCGCGGCGATCCGCTGTACATAATCGCGCCCGCCGCCCTGCACCGTTTTCCACTGCGGCCGGTTGTTGACCTGCAGCAAGGCGTGGTTGAGGCAGAAGCGCAGGAAGGTGGCGGCAGGGAAACGCAGGATATCGGCGGTCGCGCTGGACCAGATCGCCGCCGCCATCGGCAGCAGGTAGTTGTGGCGAAACGGCTGGCCATAGCCGCCGTCGAGCAGCAATTGGTCCACCGAGCAGCCGCTCCGGATGGCCAGCGCCAGGTTGCGCTCGGCGGCACCGTTGAAGCGCACGATATCGCGCAGCATCGACAGGAAGCTGGGCGAAAAGAGGTTGCGGCGCTGCGCGAACACGGTGTCGAGGTTGCTGCCGGCCCATTCCAGCCGGCCCTGGTCCAGCGATACCGAGAACGACATATCGGTGGGGTAGGCCGTGACCCCAAGCTCGGCGAACAGCGCGATCAGGTTGGGATAGGTGCGGTCGTTGAACACAAGGAAGCCGGTGTCCACGGGATGGCGCGCGCCCTCCAGCTCGACCTCGACCGTGTTGGTATGCCCCCCCAGGTAGTCACCGGCTTCAAACAATGTGATGTTGTGCCGACGCGACAGCAGATAGGCGCTCGCCAGGCCGGAGATGCCTGCGCCGACCACGGCGATGCGCTGGCCGCGCGGATAGGTTCCGGGCGCGCCGCTCATGCCGGTTCCTGGCTGGCGAGCGCGCGCTCGCCAATAGCGCCAGCCCTTGTGGCAGCTTGACTGGCAGCGGTTGCAGGGCGGCAGTGCTGGGGATTTCCTGAATTCGACATCGCTTTGCCTGGATGGGTGCTAAGATGGTTTCGTACCGTGTTGGAAAAAAGATTACTACATAGTAGCGAGATTTACTAATGAGTATTTTCGGCAGGCTGAGTTTCAAGGACCAGGCTTTCAAGCTGCGTGAGGACGCGATCCTCGATGCGGCGACCCGCATCCTGGCTGGCAAGGGCTTCGACCTGATGACCATGGACGACGTGGCGCTGGAGGTTGGCATCTCCAAGCCCAGCCTCTACAAGCACTTCAAATCCAAGGAGGACCTGGTCGGCGAAGCGCTGATCCGGCTGATCGACGGCGCGCTCGAGTACCTGGAGCAGCTCCCGGGCGATCTCACGGGGCTGGCGCGCCTGCGCGCCTTGCTCGAGTGGGCGCTGCGGGTACGCCTGACCGGCGGGCTGCCGTTCCTGCCATCCACCAGCCCGCATGTGCGCGAAATGCTCACGCGCAACCTGCGCTACGTCACGCGCGTGCTCAAGCTCAACCGGCAACTGGAACAGCTCGTGGCCGAGGCCAAGGCGGCGGGCGAGCTCGACCCGTCGCTGCCCGACGAGGTGATCCTGTTCAGCTATTACGCGCGCACTTGCGATCCGGCCGTGGAGTACCTGCAGCTGTACAGCAAGCTGGGCACCGACGCGATCGTCGAGCACATGCTCAAGGTCAGCTTTGAAGGGATGCGTAGTCACTTGTAGGCGGGCGCGGGCAAGCCGCGCGCTGGGGTCCTGATGCCTACATGTACGGTGCGCAGCGGGGATTGGATGCGCGCCGGCAGCGCCCGGCCCGGGGAGGCGGGCCTAGTCGAACTCGACGTAGAATTCGCCGCGCGGCCCGTCAAAGCCGACGCGTGGCACCTTGCCGTGTTCGCGGCTGGAGCGGGCCAGGGCGCGGAGCTCGGCCTGCCGGGCGGGCTCGCGCAGGCTGCGGCGGGCCTTGGTGCTGATCTCCACCGGGCCACACTGAGGGTTGTCGCAGTCGTACCGCACCCATTGCCCGTAGCTGCCTCGACGGGCACGGGCTGCGGCCTGGGTGCCGCAAAGCGGGCAGTATTCTTGTTTTTCCTTCATCGCCGTCAATGGTCTTAAAGGGGAGGGGGGCAGGGGCGGGAAAATCGGTCCAGGCGCCATGCTGCCTCACTGGTAGCAACGCAAAGTCAAATTGAAACATGGCCAGCCACGACGCCAGGCGGTCAACGTGCTGACAGACTTTGCATACAAGTCTGCGCAGTTCGCGATCGTGGTGCTGCCCCTCTTTAGAGGGGATCGATTGTCCGAGGGGCGCACTGGGACGCGGTGAGCGCGCCTCCAGTGGGCGAATGGCGCGGCTCAGCTCGTGCGATAGGCATCCAGCCGGTTGTAGAGCGTCTTCAGGCTGATGCCAAGCGAGTGCGCAGCCTGCCGCTTGTCGCCGCCAAAGCGCGCCAGCGTGGCCAGGATGATCTCGCGCTGGGCGTCGGCCAGCGAGGTGCCGATGCGCACGTTGACGAAGCCGTCCAGCGTGGCCGGCCGTGGCGGTTGGGTGGCGATATTGGGGTTGACGATGTCGATGACGCGGTCGGCCAAGATAAAGGCGCGATAGATGGTGTTCTTCAGTTCGCGCACATTGCCGGGCCAGCCGTAGTGCCGCAGCCGTTCCAGCGCCGTACCGGAGAACACCTTGTCGGCGCCCTCCATGGCGTTGAATTCCGCCAGGAAGTGCCTGGCCAGCTGCGCGATATCCTCGCCACGCTCGCGCAGCGGCGGAATGTGCAACGGGAAGACCGCAAGGCGGTAAAGCAGGTCCTCGCGCAACTGGCCAGTGCGCACCGCGTCGACAGGGTCGCGGTTGGTCGCGGCGAGGATGCGCACGTCGCACACGATCTGCGTGTCGCCGCCCACGCGGTGGAAGGTGCGCGTCTCCAGCACGCGCAGCAGCTTGATCTGCATGTCGGGCGCCATTTCCGTGACTTCATCCAGAAACAGCGTGCCGCCCCGGGCTTGCTCGAAATACCCGGCCTTCTGCTGCACGGCGCCCGTGAAACCGCCTTTCTCGTGGCCGAACAACTCCGACTCGATCAGCGTGGGGGATATCGCCCCGCAATTGACCGCGACGAACGGGCCGGCCCGGCGCGCGCCGCGGTCGTGCACGGCGCGGGCTACCAGCTCCTTGCCGGTGCCGCTTTCGCCCACCGCCAGCATCGTGACTTCCGTGGCGGCCACGCGGTCGATCTGCGCGAGCAACTGCTGCATGACGGGCGAAGCGCTTTGCCATAGCAAGGCCGAGGGACCCTGTACGGCGCGCCGCGGCGCGCCGCATGCCGGCGTGGCGGGAAGGGAGGCGGCGGGCGGGTTGAGGCTTGTCATCGAGTGCGGCATGGGGGCGTGATCGCCTATGGCCGGGTCGGCGGGAGGTGCGTCGGCGGTGGGGCAATCTGGGGGCAGTTGAGCTAATCCTAGCGCGTGCTTTGGCTTGAGGCCACTGTTTTGAACGGTTCCTGCGCCAATGCGTGCCGGCGCGTGGCGTTGTCAGACAGACACTGGTACCGCTGCGGCTGGCGCCCGCATAAAATTGGTTGTATCCCCGGATTAACCTTGGCGCCAGGACGCACTACCGCCCTATGTTCTGACATAAGGCCAGGACCGTGCTTGCCGTGGCAGCCGGGTGATACGGTGCCGATACGGAGAACGATGCCCCACATCCTGATCGTCGACGACGATGAAAATACTTGTGCCGCACTGTCCGAGATCGTGGCGGCCGAGGGCTTCACGTCCGCCACCGCAGGCGACTTGCGCGAAGCCTGCCTGCAGATCGGCTGGCAGGTGCCGGACGTTGTGCTGGCCGACCTGAAGCTGCCCGACGGCAGCGGCATGGACCTGTTCAACGAGGTCGGCACCGCCGGCGTCGAAGTGATCCTGATGACTGGCTACGCCAGCGTGGAATCCGCCGTGGACGCCCTGCGCCGGGGCGCCACCGATTACCTGGTCAAGCCGATCAACGTGACACGCCTGCGCACCGTCCTGAAGCGCATTGCCACCACCGGCGACCTCAAGGCGGAAATCCATTCCCTGCGCGACGAACTGCGCCGCTATGGCCGCTTTGGCCGCCTGCTTGGCAGCTCCGAAGCGATGCAGGTGGTCTATGACCAGCTCAGTAAGGTCGCGCCCACCGAGGCCACGGTGCTGCTGGTGGGCGAGAGCGGCACCGGCAAGGAGCTGGCCGCGCAGACCTTGCACGAACTCTCGGCGCGCCGGCGTCAGCCCTTCCTGGCCGTGAACTGCGGCGCGATTTCCTCCACGCTGATCGAGTCCGAGATGTTCGGCCACGAGCGCGGCAGCTTTACGGGTGCGGAGCGCCAGCACAAAGGCTACTTCGAGCGCGCTGACGGCGGCACGCTCTTTCTCGACGAAATCACCGAGATGCCGGTCGAGTTGCAGGTCAAGCTGCTGCGCGTGCTGGAGTCCGGCGCCTTCTTGCGCGTTGGCACCAACCGCGAGCTGCATGCCGATGTGCGTGTGGTGGCCGCCACCAACCGCAATCCGGAAGAGGCGGTAGCCGAGGGCAAGCTGCGTGCCGACCTCTATCACCGGCTCAACGTGTTCCCGATCGAGCTGCCGCCGCTGCGCGCGCGCGCCGACGACGTGGTGCAGATCGCTAACACGCTGCTGGAGCAGATGAACGGCGAGCATGGCACGCAACGCCGCTTTGCCCCGGCGCTGCTCGATAGCCTGCTGCTGCATGCATGGCCCGGTAATGTGCGCGAGCTGCGCAACTTTGTGCAGCGCGCCTATATCATGGCCGACCAGGATCTCATTGCCGATGCGCACGTGCCGCTGCAGGTGGCAGCGACCAATACGGCCGCCACCGCCATGGTCTCGGTGCCAGTGGGGATGTCGCTGGCCGAGGCCGACCGCCAGTTGATCTTCGCCACGCTGGAGCAGTGCTCCGGTGTGAAGAAGCACGCCGCCGAGATACTCGGCATCAGCCTCAAGACCTTGTATAACCGCCTGGAAGAATACGCCTCAAGGGGTGAATTGCCCGAGTCGCTGCGCGCCAACGGCACGAGCACGCCGCCGGGCAGCACCACGGCGCCGAACTAGCTTGTGCCGCGTGCCGCCAGCGTTCCTGGGACGTCGCCGCTGGATCGGATACCAAAAGTTGGCCGGGTGCGTGCCCGGATTACGGTTTCGCGCTACACGGACGCCATCCATTGGCGTGCGCGGTATGGTTATTGCATGACAACCGGGCGAGCATGCAGCCCCAAAAGGTATCCATGTCGCAGCAACACCATCCTTCAGAAGGCCCCGATGCATCGGATCGTCCCGCGACCGTTGAACCCAGCGAGCCGATCCAGAGCGGCGCCGAGGTCGCCACGTTGATCAGCCAGGTGGCGCATGACCTGCGCTCCGCGCTTAACGGGGTGCAGAGCTGGGCCTACGTGCTGGACCACACGCTCGACACGCCTCCCGCCTCCGCGCAGCGGGCGCTTAGCGGCATCCGCACCGGCATGCAGCAGCAACTGGCGCTGATCGAACACATGGAGGAGGCGGTGGCGCTGCTGGCCGACGACAGCTCGCCGCAGTGGGAGCGCGTAGACCTGCTGGCCGCATTGCAGAAGGCGACGGACGAGGTACGCCCGGTGGCCGAAGCGCGCGGCGTCATACTGGCCGCAGCGGGCGTGGACAGCGCTGCGGATCAGCCTGGCGACGGCCTGCTGATCGACGCAGACACGCGCCGCCTGGATCCGCTGCTGCGCAACTTGCTGGTGCACTGCATTCACCATGCGCGCAGCGCCGATACCGTGGAGACGCACCTCAAGTTCGAGGCGGGGCGGATCCGGCTGCGCATTACCGAGAGCCGGGCGCCCACCGGCGCACGCAGGGAAGAGCGCATTGCCGTGCTCTCCGATTTCTTCCGCCGGCGCAAGGCCCAGGGCGGCAACTCGGCGCCACGCCAAGGCACTGCGCTGCTGCTCGCCAGGCGGCTGGTGGAAACGCATGGGGCGCACATCGAGGCCGAAGGGCAGGGGTGTTCGACCGATAGCGGATCGGTGTGCATTACAGTGAGTTTTCCGCTGCATGCCACGCCGCACGAAACCCATTGAGCACGTAGTTTTTACCGGTTGCAGTATAAAGTGCATGGCGCCTGCGAAATGCCGTTTTCAGTTTGGCTTCGAAGCCTCACGCCCGCTGCGGCGGCGGGGGCCTGTCGCCTGGCGGCGGATCGCTCACGGGCACGGGCGGATCGGGATCAGGCACTTCCGGGGGAGGAACCTCCGGCGGTGGCGGGTTTTGATCAGGCTCAGGCGTGATATGAAAGTGCATCTGCATGCTCCATCTCCGAAAAATCAAGATCGGGGGGCAGCCGGCTCCCCAAGTTCTTCCAGCATCCGCGACAACACCTCCAGGTCCACCGGCTTCACCAGATGTTGGTCAAAACCGGCTTCGTTGGTCCGCTGCCGGTCGGCTGGCTGGCTATAACCCGTCAATGCCACCAGGCGCACATGCTGCAACTCGGGGATGGCACGCAGCCGTTGCGCAATCTCGAAGCCATCCATTGCCGGCATCCCGATATCCAGCAAGATCACATCGGGCTGCGCCTTGACCGCGCGCACGATCGCGGCCGGCCCGTCGATGGCGGTCACCACCGTGTGTCCCATGGCCTCCAGCGTGAGCGCCATGGCCTCCAGCGCATCGATGTTGTCGTCTACCACCATCACCGTGCGCGGCGTGCCGAGCGGGGAGCGTAGCTTGCCCACTTCGGGCTGCCAGCTCTGCCACGGCTGCGCGGGCAGCTCCACCACAAAGGTGCAGCCCAGGCCCGCGCCCGCGCTCTGCGCGTGGACAGTGCCGCCATGCAGCTTGACCAGCTTTTGCACCAGCGACAGCCCGATGCCCATGCCCTCCTGCCCGGTGGTGCCGCGGGGCTTGTCGCCGTAATGCGCGGTGGTTGGGTCGAAGATGGCATGCAGCGCCTGCGGCGACAAGCCGGGGCCGTTGTCCCGCACCCGGACCGTGAGCAGCGTACCGTCGCTGGTGACTTCCAGCGCGAGCTGGCCGTCCGGCTGGGTATAGCGCGCCGCGTTGTGCAGCAGGTTGCTGAAGATCTGCGTCAGCCGCACCAGGTCGCCGCGTACTGGCATTGGCCCCTCGGGCACGCTCAACCGCAGCGAGTGGCCGCGCGAATCGATCAACGGACGCACGGCTTCCACGGCGGTGCTCAGCGCGGTGCGCAGCTCGACCAGGTCGTCGCGCAGCACGATCCGGCCCTGGGTGAAGCGCGAGATATCGAGCAGGTCGTCCACCAGGCGGGTCAGGTGATGCAGCTGCCGGGCGATGATGTCGCGCGCCTTGAAGGTGTCCTCGCGGCTTGGCGCGCAGCGCATCAGCAAGTCGGCGGCGCTGCGCATCGGTGCGAGCGGGTTGCGCAGTTCGTGGGCCAGCATGGCGAGGAAATCGTCCTTGCGGCGATCCTCGTCCAGCAGCATGCGCTCGGCGCGCTTTTGCGGAGTGATGTCCTGGCAGATGCCGGCCACGCGATAGAACACGCCGGCCGTGTTGGAGACCGGGAATGCGCGCGCGCGGACCTCGCTGACTTCGCCGTCGCCTCGCTCGAGCCGGAATTCCGCATCCATATGGCCGTCGCGCAACATGGCATCGAATGCAGCCTCCATGCGCTCGCGGTCCTCGGCGTGCACGCTGGCGAGCCAGTTGCGCGGGTTGTGCTTGAGGTCTTCCACCGGGCGCCCCCAGAGCTGGGCGAACGACGGGCTCATGAACAGGAACTGGCGCTCGGCGGGGTCCAGGATCCACAGCGCATCGGAGAGATTCTCGGCCAGCTGGCGGAACAGTTCCTCGTTCTCGCGCAGCGCTTGCGACGACTGGCGGGAGGCCTCCTCGGCCTTGCGCATGCGCAGCAGGGCATTGATGCTCGACACCAGTTCTTCCGCGTCCACGGGCTCGATCAGGTAGCTGTCGGCGCCGCCATCCAGGGCCTGAACCCGGTGGCGCGATTCGGTCAGCGCGGCCGAAGTCTGCAGCACCAGCGTGCTGGCGGTCTCGGGATCGCTCTTGATCAGCCGGCACACTTCCAGTCCACTGATGTCGGGCAGCTTCACATCCAGCAACACCAGGTCCGGGGCATGCTGGCGCACCAGCGACAGCGCGGCCTGTCCGCTCGCGGCCTCCAGCACGGAGAAGCCCGCGCGCTGCAGGATGCGGCCCTTGACGTAGCGAGCCCCGTCGCTATCGTCCACGTTGAGGATCAGCGGGCGCCTGGCGTTGATGGGAGAGGGCAGGATGTTCATGGCGAACTCAGCGAAGTGGCGTATCGAAAGGTGCTGTGTGGCGTGTGCATGCGGGGCAGTGAGCGGGGATCGTCAGCGTGAAGGTGGATCCCTTGCCAGCCTCGCTTTGGACGTGGATGTCGCCGTTCAGCAATTCGGCAAGCTGGCGGCACAGCGGGAGGCCCAGGCCCGTTCCCTTGGCCCGGTGCTGCAGCGGGTTCGCGATCTGCGCGAACTCCTCGAAGATCACCGGCAGGTGTTCGGGAGCAATGCCGATGCCGGTGTCCGCAACCGTGAGCACCAGCTGGTCGGTGGCCGGGAGGTAGAGGGCGCTCACACGCACCTCGCCGCGCTCGGTGTACTTGAGCGCGTTGGAGACAAAGTTGCGCAGGATCTGCGCCACCTTGCCCTCGTCGGTACGCAGTGACGGGACGTGGTCGACGGCGCCGATCACCAGTTCCACCTCGGTGCTGTGCTGCAGCGGGCGCATCATGCCGCGCAGCGCGCTGAAGGTACTGTCCAGCGTGAATTCGGTGACGTGCACTTCGGTCTTGCCCGAGGCGATCTTCGCCAGGTCGAGCAGGTCGTCGACCAGCTGGCTCAGCGCCTCGGCGGAATGGCGCACCATCGTCACCTGATGCACCTGCTCGGCATTGAGCGGGCCATCGGTCTGGTCGAGCAGCAACGTGGACAAGGCGCGGATCGAGCTGAGCGGCGTGCGCAGTTCGTGGCTCACGTTGGAGAGGAAGCGGCTCTTGGTTTCGTCCGCCACGCGCAGGCGGTCGGCCCGATCATCCAGCTCCGCGTACAGGGCCACCACACCACGGTTGGTGTCCGCCAGCTCGTTGGCCAGCAGCTCGAGCTCGCGCTGGCGGGCGGCCAGTTCGTGCAGCGTGCCAGCCAGCTCGCGGTTCTGCTCGCGCAGCTCGCTCGCAAGCAGATCAGGCGAGCGCTCCAGGCAGCGCCCGGAGATGGCGGCCAGCGCGGCTGGCGCAGGCTCCGCCGCGGCTGGCGGCAGATGCCGGCGAATGGCGAGACGGGGTTGCTGGCTTGCCTCGGGGTCAAGCGACCAGGTGTCGGCCAGCGCCACGGCATGCAGCAGCGCCTGGCCCGGCGGGTCGCCCGCCAGGGCCTCGCCCCGCAGCATGCGTGCCAGCGTTGAAATGGCGGAGGGCGCCGCGTCGACGACGATGGCGAGTTCGCGCGCCGCCTCGTTGCGGCAATCGCCGCGATCCAGTTCCGCGCGCAGCGTGCGGGGCTCGTCCATCGCCAGCAGCAGGCGCGCAAGTTCCGACACCGTGGTGGCGATGGCCGTTTGCTCGATCGCGGAGAAGCCAAGCTCGGCCGCGGCGTTGCGGGCGGCCTGGCGCGCCACCACCACGTCGGTGTCCGCGCGCAGGGTGATCTGGAACAGCGGGAGCTTCATGGCAAGGCTCCCTGGCCAGCAGCGGCAGCCGAGCCCGGGGCGCTCAACGGGCCCGTCCACGCGTGGCATTCGCTGTTGCGGCGGCACACGATCACGGTGACGTCATCGCGCCCGCGCGCGAAATCCCGGTACAGCACCGCCGCGATGATGGCCGGGTGCCGCGCGTTCAGACCCGGATAGTCGTCCAGGTCCCAGTGCGTGCCCAGGCCATCGCTGTGCAGGATCAACAGCGTGTCGGGCGGCCACGGTGCCTCCACTTCAGTCACCTTGCGTATGGCGTAGCCGACGATGCCGTTGTGCGAAATCAACTGGCGCCGTGTCCCCGTGCTGCCCAGCGTCCCGGGCGTGACCACGCAAGCGGCGATGTTGCCGATGCCTGCAAAGCGGATCCGCCCCGGCGCCGTCTCGATGCGGGCTACCGCCATGGCCGCGCCGCGCGTGGCCCGCAGTGCCGCATGGGCGTGCCCGATCAGCACCGCGGGGGCCACGAAGGCATGGGCGGCGGCAACCCGCTTGGCGGCCTCGGCGGCGCGCGCGGCATCGGGGCCGTGGCCGAGCCCATCGGCCACCGTGAGGCTGGATAGCTCGTGCGCCGAACTCACGTGCCAGCCATCGCCGCACTCGGTCTCGCCGGCAATGGGCACGCACACTGATCCCACCGAGATCGCCGGCAGGGCTGGTGGCGCTGGCCGGTCGGAGGGGGAGAGCGCCATGCGCAGGACCGTGCCTTTGCCGGGCGCGCTGTAGATATCGAAGGCGGTGGCGAGCCGGCTTATTGCTCCCAGCCCGTTGCCGGCGGTGCCGGTCGTGGAAAAGCCGTCGCGCAGGCTGGCGCTGAGGTCGGCCATGCCAGGGCCGCGGTCGATGGCGATCACCTCCACCTGCGGCGCGGCCGGCCCGGCAACTTCTTCCTGCAAGGCACGGATCAGCAGTTCGCCATCCCCGCCGTGCTTCAGGATGTTGGTTGCTGCCTCGGAGACGGCGATGGCCAGGCGGCCCGTGGCCACCTCGCTAAAGCCACAGCGGATGGCCAGCTCGGTGACCGTGCGGCGCGCCTGCGCGACATGGCTGGCTTCCTGGATCGAGGCTCTAATCTGCATGATGTTCTCCCGCATTCAGAACACGCCGTAGCGGGCGATGGTCACCGTCGTTCCCCGGCCCGGCGCGCTATCGATCTCGAAAGCGTCGGATAGCCGCCGTGCGCCACCTAGGCCAATGCCCAAGCCGCCGCCGGTGGTGAAACCGTCCTGCAGGGCCGCCTGCACATCGGCAATACCGGGCCCCTGATCGATGAACCGCAACTGCACGCCGCGCCGCGCGCCCGCCGTCACCGGCAGGACCTGCGCGGTGCCGCCGCCGCCGTAGAGCACCATGTTGCGCGCCAGCTCGCTCGCCGCGGTGACCAGCTTGGTCTGGTCGACCAGGGACATGCCCTGTGCCACCGCCGCTTCGCGCACCAGCTTGCGCAGCCGCACCACGTCCTCGCCCGTGCGCAACGGCATGTTCTGCGCCGCCGCATGGCTCTCGGGCATAGCCTGCTGAAGCGAGGGCCTCTGGGCCGCGAAAACGCCGTCGTGCGGGTTCATGCGCCGGCCTGCAGCAGGGCCATGCCGCGCTCCACGTTCAGCGCGGTGCGCACCCCATCCAGCGGGACCCCGAGTTCCACCAGGGTGATCGCCACGGCGGGCTGCATGCCGACGACCACGGTCTGGGCGTCAAGCACGCGCGCAATGGCGGCGGTATTGCCAATCATGCGGCCGATGAACGAATCCACCAGGTCCAGTGCTGAGATGTCGATCAGCACGCCCTTGGCGCGGTCCTTGACAATGCGCTCGGAAAGGTCCTCCTGCAGCGTCAGTGCCAGCCGGTCGTGCATGTCGACCTGGATCGTCACCAGCAGCAGGCTGCCCATGCGAAGAATTGGAATGCGCTCCATATCCGTTCGTCCGTTGCGCGCGGCTAGCGCCGGGCGGCACTGGTAACGGCGCCCCCGGTACGCTTGAGCGCGACGCGGAACGCATCCGCCAGGGTGGCCTTGGTGGTGACATCGGCCAGGTCCACGCCGAGGTGGACAATGGTCTGCGCAATCTGCGGGCGAATGCCGCTGATGATGCAATCCGCGCCCATCAACCGGGCCGCCGCCACGGTCTTCAGCAAGTGCTGCGCGACCAGCGTGTCCACGGTGGGCACGCCGGTGATGTCGATGATGGCGATCGAGGCGCCGGTATCGACGATCTTCTGCAGCAGATTCTCCATCACGGTCTGGGTCCGCGCGCTATCCAGCGTGCCGATCAGCGGCAGCGCCAGGATGTCGTCCCAGAGCTGCACCACGGGCGTCGACAGTTCCATCAGTTCGCTTTGCTGCCGCGCGATGACCTCTTCGCGGCTGGCCTGGTATAGCGTCGTGGTGTAAAGGCCGAGCTGATCCAGCAGGGCGCTGGTCGCCCAGGTTTCGTCCGCCAGCCGGACCGGGTCCTGGACCAGCAGCTTGCGCAAGCGCACGAAAGCCAGCTGCTTGAGCGAGAACACGAACATGGCCGTATCAGCCGGAGAGAAGCCTTCGCGGGCGCGGCGGCGCGAGATATCCGCCAGCACGCCGCGTACGCGCTCCCATTCCGGCTTGCTCAGGTCCGCAGTGGCGCCGGCGCGCAGCGCTTCGCGCAGGCCGTGCAGGAAGCGCTGGGACTGGTCGCGCAGCTCCGCTTGCGCCAGGCGCTGCCCGCCCGGCAGGGCAAGCTGCTGCGCTACCCAGTCATTCAATAGCGCCTCGGGTTCGTTTGTAAGAACGCTTGTAAGAACGACTAGGGCGTCAGGGCCCTGATCGGTATTTTCTGCATGTAGCGTTTGCGCCACGATTCTCCCCCTTGATATGCCGAAGGCTGCGTTTCCCCTTGGCCGGCAACGGTTTGCGGGCGATGCCCAGGAGCCGGCGGGCCTGGCTCGTGCCGCCTGGTGGCCCGGATGGAGGAAATGGCGCAAAAGCCGTGCCCACGTGCAGGACCCTGCCACAGGAAGGCGCCGGGCGGCCCGGATTGCCAGGCGCCGCGCGCGCGGCCATACTGAGCGCTCAGCAGTGTCCGTGCCAGAACGATCCCGAAACGATCTCCCCAGACATCGATGCGCCAAGACTCTCCCGATTCGCCAGCCAGTCCCCCGCATGGCCATGACCACGATCACGGCCACGGCCACGGCGGCAGCACGCTCTCCGAGATGGACCTGCGCGTGCGCGCGCTGGAATCGCTGCTGGTGGAGAAGGGCTATGTCGACCCGGCCGCGCTGGATGTCCTGATCGAAGCCTACGAGCAACACATCGGCCCGCGCAACGGGGCGCGCGTGGTCGCCAAGGCCTGGGCCGATCCCGCCTACAAGGCGTGGCTGCTGGCGGACGCCACCGCGGCCATCGCCTCGCTCGGCTTTACCGGCCGCCAGGGCGAGCACATGATCGTGCTGGAGAACACGCCCGCCACCCACAACATGGTGGTCTGCACCCTGTGCTCCTGCTATCCCTGGCCGGTGCTGGGACTGCCGCCGGTCTGGTACAAGTCCGCGCCGTACCGTGCCCGGGCGGTGATCGATCCACGCGGCGTGCTGCGCGATTTTGGCTTTACGCTGCCGCAGGCGGTGCAGATCCAGGTGTGGGACTCCACCGCCGAGCTGCGCTACCTGGTGCTACCCATGCGCCCGGCCGGCACCGAGAGCTGGAGCGAGCAAGCGCTGGCGGAGCTGGTGACCCGTGACGCGATGATCGGCACGGGGCTGCTGCCGGACGTGACCACGCCGGCAACGGCAGGGGAGCCGCAATGAACGGTGGCCAAGACCTCGGCGGCATGCAGGGTTTCGGCCCGGTTCGCCCGGAACCCGATGAGCCGGTATTCCACGCCGGCTGGGAGCGCCGCATGCTCGCGCTTACGCTCGCCATGGGTGCGCTCGGCAAGTGGAATATCGACACCATGCGCGCGGCTCGTGAAAGCCTGCCGCCGGCGCAGTACCTTGGCAGCAGCTACTACCAGATCTGGTTCGAAGGCCTCAAGGCCATGCTGGTCAAGACCGGCATGGCCAACGCGGAAGAGATCGCCAGCGGCGCATCCACCGCGCCGCCGCTGCCCCTCGCGCGCATCCTGAGCGCGGATCAGGTTGCCCCGGCCCTGGCGCGCGGCACACCCAGCGCCCGGCCCGCGCCGGGAGAAGCCCGTTTCCAGGTGGGCGACCGGGTACGCACCCGCCAGATGCATCCTGCCGGCCACACCCGGCTGCCACGCTATTGCCGTGGACGGCAGGGCGAGATTGCGGCTGTGCATGGCGCCCATGTATTCCCGGACGCCAGCGCCGCCGGGGCCGGCGACCAGCCGCAGTGGCTCTACACCGTGCGCTTTGCCGCCACCGAGTTGTGGGGCTCCGACACCACCGCGGCCTCGGTCTGTGCGGATTGCTGGGAGTCCTACCTTGACCCGGCGGAGGTGGCCCATGGCTGATCCGGCGCCAACTTCGCCCTCGCCCGCAAGCCTGCTGGCCATGCGGGCAGCACTGCCGGCACTGCCTTGCGACAGCACCGGACCGGTGTTCCGTGAGCCGTGGGAAGCACAGGCCTTTGCGCTGGCGCTCGCCCTGCATGAGCGCGGCGCCTTTACCTGGACGGAATGGGCGGCCACCCTGTCGCAGGTCATCCGCGAAGCCCAGGCCGGGGGGGATCCCGACAACGGCGAGCATTACTACCGCTTCTGGCTGACCGCGCTGGAGCGGCTCGCCGCGGCCAAGGGCCTGGTCGACGCCAGCGCGCTGCTGGACCGGCGTGACGCGTGGGACGCGGCGGCCCGGCGCACGCCCCACGGCCAGCCGATCGAGCTTGGCTGAGGCGCCAAGGCGGCCGGTCTGAGCGCGACTTTCAGGCCAAATACGAGCCGCCGGCGGGCGCCCGGCCACTTGCCCGCCAGCGATCCGGCCCCGCTCGTGCTACCGTAGCGGACTAGACGCTATCAAGCGCCCCGATGCCGCGCCGCCAAGGCCGGCGCAACACTCCGACTGACATGAACGACACAGAGATCCAGCTGATCGGCTCGGCCCGCTTGCCGACCCGATTTGGCGAATTTACCGCCCACGCCTTCAAGGGTGCCGTTTCGGGCATCGAACACCTTGCGCTGAGCGTTGGCGACATCACTGGCGAGGCAGTGCTGACCCGCCTGCATTCCGAATGCCTGACCGGCGACGTTTTTGGCTCGTGCCGTTGCGACTGCGGCGAGCAGCTCGACCTGGCCATGAAGAAGATCGCCGAGGAAGGCCGCGGCATCCTGTTGTACCTGCGCGGCCAGGAAGGGCGCGGGATTGGCCTGGGCCACAAGATCCGCGCCTATGCGCTGCAGGACGGCGGGCTCGACACGGTCGACGCCAACCTGGCGCTGGGCCAGGAAATCGATAGCCGCAACTACGCCTTTGCCGCCGACCTGCTGCATCAATGGGGCGTCAAGTCGATCCGGCTGATGAGCAACAATCCCAAGAAGAAGCAGGCGCTGGAAGCCGCAGGCATCAAGGTGGTCGAGCAGATGCGTCATATCGTGCCGTCCAACGCCGAGAACGAAAAATACCTGGAGACCAAGCGCGAGCGCATGGGGCACCTGCTGGATTGACGCCGGGCGGCAAGCCAACGGCGGATTCCGGCCCAAGCTACGAAAAGCGCACAAAACCGAGAAAAGAACCGGTGTATCCGGCTACACTTTCGCATCGTTGCCACCATCAGCCCTCAGCCGGTTCTCAACATGCTTGCCCAGATTCAACGCAGTTGCGGTGAAAGCGCGATGCGCCTGCGCCGGGTGCTTGCCAGGGAAGTCCATCTCGATATCCGCCAGCCCGCCCAGGTCAAGCGCATCCGCCTTCTGGGGTGGCTCGCCTTTACGGGCTACCCGGCGTTCTACCTGATCTGGAAATTCTGGTTTCCCCAGCCTTACGAGAGCCTGGCCCTGCGGCTGGTGGCCATGGTCATGTGCCTGCCGCTGATCGTCTCGCGCGACCTGCGTGACAAAAAATGGCTTCCTGCACATTTTTTGGCGACCCTGACGTACAGCCTGTCGTTTTTCTTCGTCTACATGTATTTGATGAATCACGGCAACCTGGTGTGGTCCCAGTCGCTCGTGATCGCCGTCATCATCCTCTTCAACTTCAGCGGCTGGCTGGGTGGCGCCACCTCCCTGGTGGTGGGCACCGCCCTGGCGTGGCTGGTCTACAACTACGTGACGCCGCCACCCGCCGCGATGCTGGCGGTGAACTGGCCGGTGGAGCTGCCGATCATCGGTTTCACCATCTGTACCATCGCTGTGCTGAAGATTGACCAGCGCATCCTGATCCAGGAAAAGCTGGACGGCATGGCGATTGCGCTGGGCACGGTGGCCCATGAGCTGCGTACGCCGATCCGCAGCATCGGCTCCACGGCGCTCGGCATGGGCCGGTACCTGCCGGGGCTGATCCGTTTCTATGAGGAAAACGAGACGCCGGAAAACTCACTGCACCTGCCGCGGGCCCATTTTGGCCTGCTCAAGGACGCGTTGCCGCGGATCCAGCTGGAGGTCGACCGCATGAACCACGGCATCGACGTGCTGCTGGTCAATGCGCGCGCCAAGTCCCTGCACGGGCCCAGCGAGGTTTTCCTTCTCGGCCAGGCCGTGGAGGAAGCGATCTCCCGCTACCCCTTTGAAGCCAGCCAGCGGGAGCTGGTGCGCGTGGATCTGGAAGAGAATTTCCTGATTCACGCGGACCAGAAGCTGATGGTCATGGTGTTGTTCAACCTGATCAAGAACGCGCTGCACGCGCTGGCGCGGGCAGGGCACGGCGATATCCGGCTGCGGCTGGAGCGCGGCACCCGGCGCAACCGGCTGATCTTCCGGGATACCGGCACCGGCGTGCCGGAGCGCGAGCTGCCGTCCATCTTCAAGCGTTTCCACACCTACCCGCGCAATGAGGGCACCGGCATCGGCCTGGCCTTTTGCCGTGAGACGCTCGAGGCCTGGGACGGGCGCATCCATTGCAGCTCGGTCGAACACGAGTACACGGAGTTCGTCCTCGAGTTCCCGCTTGCCAAGCCGCGCCCGGAGGGCGACGGCGCGGCAAGCTGAGCCTGCATCAGGCCGCGCCGTGCAGCGCTTCGAGGCTGGCTTGCAGCGTGGCCTGCATGGCCATCGGCGGGCGCGCCACCAGCGTGCGCGGCTTGCGCTGCGTGGAGCGCCAGCCGGCCAGGTTCACCTCATCGCGGATTTCCGCGCAGACCTGGATCAGGCGCTCGATTTCCACGGCGGTGAGGTGGGCATGCATGGTCAGCCGCATCAGCGCGCGGTCCCGCGCGGTGGCCGGCGCGCAGAACACGGCGCCAAAGATCCCGCGTGACTGCAAGGCATTGCGCAGCACCAGCGTCTGCTCCTCGGTGCCAGACTCCAGCGCGATGATCTGCTCGGATCCTGCCGAGACGTTGTAGCCCAGCCCGGACAGCGCTTCGCGTACCTGAGCCGACACCGCGTGCAACTGCCTGCGGCGATCGTTCGCCCCGACGATGAAATCCGCTGCGGCGTCGAACCAGGCCAGTTCATGGCTGAGCAGCCCCGAACTGAAAATAGCCGGGCGCGATTCCGCAGCGAAATACCCCTTGAACGACGACGGGCACGTCACCAGCCCCGCGCGGCCGCCAAATGCCTTGGCCAGGCTGGCTGTCTGGAAGTGGACCCGCTTCGACAGTCCGAGCTGCGCCACCAGGCCCGCGCCGCCGGGGCCATGCGTACCAAGAGAATGTGACTCATCAACTACAATCACACTGCCGGTACGCTCCGCAACCTCCACGAAATCGGTCAGCGGGCACAGGCTGCCATTGGTGCTGTAGACGGAATCCACCACGATGATGCCGGGGCCCTCCTTACGGATCTGGCGCTCGGCGTGCTCCGCATCGTTGTGCATGAACGGCACGGCACGGGCGCGCGCCGCGTGGGCGCCTTCCCACAGCGACATATGGGCCAGCATGTCCAGGTAGACCGGCGTGCGCTCGTTGGCGATGCTCTGCAGCAGGCCCACATTGGCCACCCAGCCCGACTGGCAGAGGATGCTGTCCTCGGCGCCGCTGAACTGCGCCAGCTTGCGCTCCAGCCGGCTGGTGGGGTTGTCGCCGTACTGGAACACCGCCGACATCAGCAGCTCGCTCTCCGGCCCGCGCATGGCGGCCGTCTGCGCGCGCACCAGCTTGTCTTCGCCGAGCAGGCAAAGATAGTCGTTGCTGGAGAAATGCACGGCGTCGGGCCCCGGTTGCCGGCCGTGCAGCAGATGGCTGCCGCCCCAGCGCTTCTGTACGCGTTCCACCTCGTGGCCCGCCACCCGCGTGGTGACAAAATCCGGCCAGGCAGCCACCGTGGCGGCGGCCTGATGCGACGTACGGCTAGCTTGCAGGCAACCCGAATCCATATTGCTCATTACAACCCCCTTGAAGTACTCCGACTAAAGAAAATGGCCGAAACGGCCGATAAAGGTCGAGGCAACACAGGTGCATCCCGCGTCCTTTGTTTGCAATATAGGTTCCGGGGCGGAATGCAGCCTGCTGCATGTCTGATGTTGCGCCGACAAGCTATTCTGACGCGTGTCCGGGAATTCGCCTTGTTCCGTAGCAGACAAATGGCGCGGCGACGCCACGCCTAGATGTGGGCCAAGGCTTCGGCGGGCAAGCCGGCAGGCGGCAATGCGGCGGCCAGCGGCGCGCCGGCGGCGCGCGGGCTGGCCATGCCTTGGCGCAAATATTCTGTGGGGGCGTGGCCCAGCACGCGGCGGAACATGGTCGAGAAGGCCGCCGGGCTGTCGTAGCCGAAATCCAGGGCAATGCGCGTGACGGCGTCGCCGGCGGCCAGCCGGGACAAGGCCAGGACCACGCAGGCGCGCTGGCGCCATGCCGAAAACGCCATGCCGGTCTGCTCGCGGAAAAACCGGCTGAAGGTCCGGCTGCTCATGTGCAGCACCAGGGCCCAGCGTTGCGGCGAATCATGGGTGTCGGGCTGCCGGAGAAAGGCGTGGCATAGCGGCGCGAGCCGCGCATCGCGCGGCAGCGGAATATGCAAGGGCAGCGCCGTCATGCCCGCGATCTCATGCAGCAGCAGGGCGACCAGCGCGCCGTCCCGGCCGTCGGGATCGTAGTGCGCCGGCATCTCCACCGCGCCAATCAGCAACTGCCGCATCAAGGCCGATATCCCCACCACCTGGCACGTATCGCCCGGCCCCGGCACGGCGCCGGGCTCGATATACAGGCTGCGCGTGCTGACGCCCAGCATCGTCACCTCATGCGCCATCCCCGGCGGAATCCACACCGCGCGCTGCGGCGGAACGATCCAGTTGCCATCGTGCGTCGCCACATGCATCACACCCGTCGCGCCATAGAGCAGCTGCGCGCGGCGATGGGCATGGCGCGGCAGCAGGTAGCCCTCGGGGTAGTCGGTGCCGATCGCAACCACGGGCCTGGGCACGTGGTCGTAGTCGTCGATGCGGACGTTGCGCATGGAAGGAAATGGCGGCGGAAGGGTGGAATGGCCGAAACACAAATATTATTGTCCAATCTTCGAAAGTTGGCCATGCCAACCGCACGTATCGTGGGCGCACCTGGAACCCACTCCGCCTTTGCGATGCTCTATCTCCTTTTTGTCCTGTTCGGCTGCCTGACTGGCTTGACCACTGTTTTGTTCGGCTTCGGCGGCGGGTTTGTGGTGGTGCCTTTGCTTTACCGCGCATTGAGCGCCGCCGATGCGCATGGGCCAGGCCAGTCCGCCATGCATATTGCCGTCGCGACCTCAACGGCGGTGATGATCCTGAGCGCCTCGCTCGCCACGCGCAAGCATCGCCTGGCAGGCAACATCCTGTGGTCCTATGTGTGGCCGCTGGGGGGATTCATCGGGTTGGGCGCCATCATGGGCGCCGGCGCCGCCACGCTGGCGAGCAGCGACGTGGTTCGCCTTGCCTTTGTGGCCTACCTTGGCGTCACGCTGCTGGATTGCCTGGCACGGCGCGGATTTCTCGCGCGCGCCGGGCAGGACTCACCGCAGCGGCTCGGGCAGGCGCAGACGGTGGCGGGCGGCCTGGCGATCGGCGCAGTCGCCACGTTCCTCGGCGTGGGGGGCAGCGTCATGACCGTGCCCCTGCTGCGCCGCCGCGGCCTGAGCATGGCGCAAGCCACGGCGATGGCGAACCCCTTGAGCTTGCCGGTTGCCGTGCCGGGCACCCTGGCCTATGTGGCCATGGCGTGGTACCAGCCGGTGGCGCTGGGCAGTGGTTATCTGGGGTACATCGACCTCGCCGCATTCGGCTTGCTATCGATCGGCGCCCTGGCCGGCATCCGCCTTGCCGCCCCGCTGGCCGGGCGCATCCCCGACCGCGTGCATGCGCGCGTCTATCTCGGGCTGCTGGCCCTGGTGATGGTCAGCATGATGTTCAAGTAAGCGCGAGCCTGGCGCCGGCCGCTCAGGCCATGACCCGCGCAGCGTCCGTGCGCGCCCACCAGCGATGCTCGCCCACGGCTTCCAGCAGTGCATCGTGCTCGGAGGCCCCATCCTTCTTGGCGAGCACCACGCCAGGGCCGGCAAAGCCGCCGTCGATCCCGGCTGCGCGCGCGGCGGCGGCAACCAGCATCGCGCCGGTGCCACCCGCGCCGATCGGCTTGTCATGCTTGTAGGCCTCGCAGATGAAGAGCACGGCAGCGGGGTCGGCCTGCAGCGCATCGACATCGCCTTGCGGCACATGGACGGCATCGAACATCACGGAACCCACCGAGGAGTGTCGGCCGGAAACAGCAGCAAAGACTGATCCAAGGCAGATAGCGTGCCAAGGGCGCATCGGCATGCACAGGCGCGCTCAGGCTGGTCCTTGCCAGGCAATGCCGGGCAATGCCGGGAAGGGCACGTGGAATTTTCATGGGGATGTCAATTGTGCCGGCAACTGTCTGCGGCTTGCCCCCATGTCCGCGGGGCTGCTGTAGGCCGGCACCGACAAACCGTCGCGCCTTCTCCCTACAGCCGGCGGGGCCGCCCTTTCGTAATGTGGAGGGGTGGCAAGGCAGGGCGCATCGCAGCGCCGACGCCAAGGCCCGCTTCATCGGCTGTCGTCTTCACGGCGCCACTCTCTTTGAGGTTCTGAAACCCTGGACCCTTGAACACTGTCTTTCAACACGCTGCAAGGAGCTCACATGGCTGACAAGAATATCTCCATACTGAACGACCTGATCGAAGTTTCGCGTGACGGCGAGCAAGGCTTTCTCAAGGCAGCGGAGGATGCCCAGAATCCTGAGCTCAAGTCACTCTTCGCCAGCCGCGCCACGGACATCGCCGCCGGCGTGAGGGAATTGCAGGCACAGGTGGCGGCGCTCGGCGGCAAGCCCGAGGAACACGGCAGCGTGGCCGGCGCGCTGCATCGCGGCTGGGTCAGTCTGCGCACGGCGGTGGCCGACCGCAACGATCTCGCCATTCTGGAAGAAACCGAGAAGGGCGAGGACGTGGCCAAGAAGAAGTACGCCGACGCGCTGCAGGAAACCGAGCTGAGCGTCGAAGTCCGTGCGCTGGTGGAACGCCAGTACCAGGGCGTGCTACGCAACCACGACCTGATCCGCGACCTGCGCAACCGCTATCGCGCAGCCTGAGGCCAGCCGCCTCCCGCACGTCAGGCTCGTCATGATTGGCATGTACGACGGTGCACCCACGTTCGTCGGCCAGCATCCTATGACCAGCCCGATTCTGCTCAACGAGAGGCAAGCCGGCGCTGCCGTCGAGGGCATGCTCCGGCGAGTGGTGTTCGGACTACATGGGGCGATTGACTTTGAATACCCACGGCCTATCGATTAGGCGATGAGCCTGTCCCGCCTGTTTGAGCGGCGTGCAACCGGGAGCACCAGCCGCGGATGCAATGCAAGCGAGTGTGACCAAACGCGACCGGGGCAGCACGAATCTCACGAACGGCGCAGGCTTGCTCCCCTTGAAATTTGGGTGGCCAATTACTATTTTATTTTTGCTCAGGCAGTCGCGACCATTGCGCGCTGCGTGTTTCTGTTTGTTTGCCAGCGGCTTGGCAGGTGGATGGGAGCGCGTTGCCCCTTCGCCTCCTTGCTGCGTCGAAGGAGGATACAACCATGAGCGATCTTTTCTTTGGAACTGACGTCTTCAGCGAACTCGACCGCATGCAAAGGCAGATGGCGAGCTTGTTCGGCGGCTTCCCATCCAGCATCCGCTCCGGCCGCTTCGGGGCATTTCCCCCCGTCAATATCGGCGCCACGGACGATTCCATCGAGATCGTCGCGTTCGCACCGGGGCTCAAGCCAGACAAGTTCGAGGTGTCGATCGACAAGGGCTTGCTGACCATCAGCGGCGAGCGCGAGACGGCGCAAGCGGAGGATGATCCGGAGGTCCGGCTGTACGCGCAAGAGCGATTCACAGGCACGTTCCGGCGCGTCGTCGAATTGCCGCAGAGCGCCGACCCGGACAAAGTTCAGGCGCGCTATGCCAACGGCTGCCTGTCTATCAGTGTCGGTAAGCGCGAAGCCTCGAAGCCCCGGGCGATCACGGTCCAATAACGCGAGGAGAATGCCATGAACGAAACTACCCAAATGGTTGAACGCAACCAGAATGCGGTGACAAAAGGTCAGGAAGACAGGTCGACGCCGACGATGACGCTGCTTCCCGCGGTCGACATCGTCGAGGACAGCAACGGCGTCACCCTCTGGGCCGACCTTCCAGGTGTGACCAGGGACAAGCTCGAGGTGAATGTTCACGACGGCAACCTCCATATCGAGGCGGAAGCGGTCGTGCCCACCCCCCAAGGACTGCGGGTGCAACATGCGGAAATTCGCCAGCCGCACTTCGCACGCGCTTTCTCGTTGAGTGCGGACCTTGACGCGTCGAAGATCGAGGCGAACCTGCAGGACGGCGTGCTCAAGCTGACGATCCCGCGTCGCGACGAAGCGCGCCCACGCCGCATTGCCGTCAACGTCGCGTGAGTTGCCGTCGCCCGCCGGGTAGCGGTGGCGTCCGCAAGGGCGCCACCGCAGTGCCCGCGGAAATTGGCTGGACATTCGGTGAGGACAAGATGAAAACCGATCTGGGTAAATGGAACCCCTTCAAGTTCCTACGCAAATCGACAGAGGACGGGCAGCCGACGGGCGAGTCATCAAATGTTCCCGCGCCAAGGCACCGGACACCGGACTGGCCTGACGTTTCGCGGCTGTTTTCAAGCGACCCATGGCGTGCGATGGGCGAGCTTCTGCATGAACCCTTCGCGGGCTTCGGGGGACTGGATCGATGGTTCGGTGACTTCAGTTCGTCGCGCTTCCAGCCACGAATCGATGTGGTCGATGATGGCACGGCGCTGAGGATTACGGCGGAGCTGCCCGGCATGGATCGCGAGGACCTGCAGACCACCATCGAAGATGGCGCCCTGGTGTTGCGGGGTGAGAAGAAGCAGGACACTCGGAGCGAGGAAAACGGCTGCTACCGGCTGGAGCGGGCATATGGCGCCTTCATGCGCAGTATTCCGCTGCCAGATGGCGTCGACCTTGATCACGTCGAGGCGAACTTCGACCGCGGTGTATTGACGCTGCGTCTGCCCAAGACCGGTGCGCCGCAGTCTGCGGTGAGGAAGATCGAGGTGAAGTGAGCGGGAGATGCGAGCTGCCTCAAGGGCATGGACTCGCGTGAGCCTGCTGCGCTCCGCCGGGATGTTCCTGCTGGCCATGCAAGGTAGCACCTCCGCGGTTCCTTTCTGGCATACGCGGCGCTCGGAACGTGCGGTGCGGCTTGCAACCCTGCAGCGAATCCACGTGCGAAGCTGAGGTCTTGAAATCGCGGGACTGGCCTCTATTTTCGCGGAAAACGCTTCCCGAGAAGGAGACTTCGATGAAATTCGATTCTGAGTGGGTGACGCTAGGCAGGCATCGGGTGCGGCTCAAGTGCACGCGCGGCTTCCCTACCGAGCGGACGCGGCGCGTGGCGGAGTTGGTCACCATCGCGATCGATAACAACCTCAGCGCGCGGGCCCGGTTGGTGGAAGTCACGGCACAAGGCGATGCTTACGTGATCAGCATCGGCACGACGTTCGAAAAGGACAGAGAGGCGGCGCCCCACCTGGAAGTGGCCCTTGCCACGATGTTCGGCCTGGCGCTCGAACAGGTCACGATTGACGTTGTTGTCGTCAGTCAAACAGAGGTGGATACGCATTTTGGCGTGTATGAGCGGATGCTGGCCGAAAAGCTCGGTGCCGTGCCACCCATTCAGTGAAGCGCCAGAATTCGGCTTCTGGGCCAGTGATGCTCGTGGCGCGAATCCAGGCATCGGCGTTAAGACTCTCAAGCACGAACAGTGTCAGGACTGGCCGGCCCGTCAAGCTCATGATTACAGTGATTGGATGAGGAGCAAGGCGATGAACATCCGTCCACTACACGATCGCGTCATCGTCAGACGTCTGGAGGCAGAACACAAGACGGCCGGCGGCATTGTCATCCCCGAAACTGCCGCTGAAATGCCGGACCAGGGCAAAGTCCTGGCCATCGGCCCCGGCAAGCGCCTGGGCGATGGCCGTGTCAGCGCGCCGAGCGTGAAGATCGGCGAGCGCGTGCTATTTGGCAAGTATACGGACAGCACCGTCAAGCTTGCAGGCGAGCACGTGCTGGTCATGCATGACGAGGACATTCTGTGCGTCGTCGGATAGAGGAAGGAACATAAGGCCAGAGTCTCGCGAGGAGTCTCATCATGGCAGCCAAGGAGATCCAGTTTCAGGAGTCCGTCGCCGCCACATCGTGGCGGGTGTCAACCTGCTGGCCAACGCGATCAAGGTCACGCTCGGTCCCAAGGGGCGTAATGTGGTCCTCGAGCGATCGTTCGGGGCCCCGTTGATTACCAAGGATGGCGTGTCGGTCACCAAGGAAATCGAGCTTCGCGACAAATTCGAAAACATTGGGGGCCCAGTTGGTCAAGCAGGTTGCGGCCAAGACTTCCGACGTGGCCGCGTGGCGGTCTCCGGCCATGACAGCCGCGCGCGCTGCCGACCTTGTGCTGGGCGGCACGCCCGGGTGCGGGACGGCTTCGCCGGCTGCCTGTGCGCGCTGGCCGACGCGCCGGAGCCCGGCACTGCCTGCGCGCCCGCGATCGGCGCAAGATTGGCATCCCGCCCATAAGCCTTCTAAGATCAAGTCACACTCACCCGTCCAGGGACATGACCATGACCAATGCGAGCAAACCTGCAGCGCCGACGCCTCACAAGGCGCCCGCACCATCCAAAACCAAGCCATCGCCTGCCAGCAAGGCCGACCACGCGGAAGAAGAGCTCGACGAAGCCCTGAGGGAAACCTTTCCCGCAAGCGACCCGATTTCGGTGGACCACGGACGCGTCACCCGGCCGGCGAAGTAGCCCCTGCACCGGGCCGCCCCGCTAGACCAGTTGCCGCAGCTGCGCGACGACTTTCATCAGTTGCCCGTGCGCCACGATCACGCCTGACTCGTCCTGCAGCGCTTGCTGGTAGCGGTCACGAAACGCCGGGGCGCTGTCGGGTCCAAACAGTTTCTCGGTGGCCGCGGCCACCGCCTTGCAGGTTTCATCGTGATGCTCGGGCGCGTCCAGCTCTTCGTCGATCTCGATGATCAGCCGCGAGAGCGGGTCCAGCCAGCGGAAATAGGTCTCCTCGGTCACAACCTGCACGAACAGCCCGGCCGGGATCGGGCCATGCAGGCGTTCGTACTCCACGCGATTCAGCGCGATCACTTCCTTGTGCACCTTCAGGAGCGCGGCCCGCAGGGCGCGCAGGCCGCTGCGGCGATCCTCCTGCTTGGCCAGGAATTGCTCGTGTGACATAGCCGTTCTCCTTTTCTTGTTGGCTCAGTGGGGCTGCTTGTCAGTATAGGCAGGAGGGCGCGCCCGGCGGTGGGCGCGTGGCTTGGCAGCAACCCCTAGGGTTAGCGCTGGCTTGCCTTGCGGGATGCCTTGTTGGCATACATGGCCGCATCGGCCTCGGCCAGCAGCGCGGTGGTGCCATCGTGGCGCGCCGCATCGAACTGGACGGAGCCGACGCTGAACGCGATGTCATAACCTCGCGCCGCCTGCTCGTTGATCGCATCCATGGCCGACTTCAGGCGCGCCAGCGTGGCCTCGCACAGCGCGGCATCGGAGCTGGTCAGCAGCGCCACGAACTCATCGCCGCCCAGGCGGCCGATCACATCGGAGTCACGCAGCGACTGGCGCAACTGCGCGGCAAAGACTGACAGGGCGCGGTCGCCCTCGGCATGGCCGAAGCGGTCGTTGATGCCTTTGAAACCATCCAGGTCGAAGAACAGCAGCGTGGCGGGCTTGTCCAGCCGCTCGCACACATTGAGCGCGTGTTGCGCCAGCGCCGAGAAGCCGCGGCGATTGGACAACAGCGTCAGCTCGTCCATGGTGGCCAGTTGCAGCGCGGCCAACTCCTGCTCGGCCATGCGAGCCAGATCGCGCAACAAGGCGCGGTCTTCCTCGCCGAACTCGCGCGGCTGCACGTCGATCAGGCACAGCGTACCCAGCTTGCTGCCGTTGGCCACCGACAACGGACAGCCCGCATAAAAGCGGATGCCGGGCTCGTCCACGACCAGCGGGTTGTCGTGAAAGCGTTCGTCGAGCAGCGCGTCGGGCACCAGCAGGATGCCGTCATCGAGGATCGCGTGCCCGCAGAACGAGACCTCGCGAGGGGACTCGGTGGAAGACAAGCCAATGCAGGACTTGAACCACTGGCGGTTGGCGTCTACCAGGCTGACCAGCGCAATGGGTACGCCAAACAGGCGCCGCGCCAGCCGGGTCAGGCGGTCGAAGCGCTCTTCCGCCGAGGTATCGAGGATATTCAGGGCACGCAGCGTGTCCAGCCGAAGCTGTTCGTTGGCGGGGATCGAAGGCGGCGTCATAGGGGTTCGGCGACTGGCAGGGGATGGTGTGCGACATCACGCTCTCGGGCTGCGATTGCACGCGCACCGCCTGTATATCGGCATACCCGGCGCGTATTGTAGTGGCTTGCGGAATTCAAACAGGCAATCGAAGAGGCAATCGAACAGGCATTCGAACAGGCATTCGAGCGATGTCCATGGCCTCAGCAGCGAAGCCGCGCCTGCTGATCGCGCAGGTTGCGGTAGCGCCGGCGGTAGTCCTCCTGCTCCGGCAGGCGAGCCCGGCGGCGCGCACTGTAGTCGGACTCCAGCAGCCGCATCTGGTTGGCCAGCCAGTAACACTGGTTGACCTCGGTGCGGGCGGCCTCGTTTTGCTCGCGCACCAGCCGCGCCTGGTATTCGCGCTCCTCCGCCTCGCGCTTTTTCAGGAACTGCTGGTTGGCCGCGTCGGTAGCCGGTTCGGGGCTGATACGAGAGAGATTGCCGCCCAGCGCCGCGCCCTGCCAGCCGGCCGGGCACGGGGCGTCGGTGTAGAGCGTTTTGTTGCCGCTTACGCATTTGCCGGCGTGGGCCGCGCCCATGCAGCAGACAAGCGCAAGCAGGACAAGCCAGTGCCGCATGGCAGTCTCCCGTTGGCACCGCCGGTGGCGGCCGCCGTGATTGTCGATCTGGAATCTGGTGGGCGTGTGCGCAACCCGGCCCATATTCTTGTCCGTCCCAGGGCGGCTTGTCCAGCGGTGCCGACCGTTCTCCCATGATCCTGGCGCCCTTGCATTCTCGGCAAAAGAATCAGATTTGAGACGTTCTCCTTGCATCAAGGAGAACTACACGTGGAAGGCGGCATCAGCTGTCACCGCTCGGCATCCTCGTCCAGCACGCCGATCAGGTCAGCCGCCACCGAGCGCCGCGCATCCGCCGCCCGGAAGTACCGCACCAGCGTCGCCACGCTGGTGTGCCCCGTCATGGCCATGGCCTCGGCCATCGGCACCTGGCGCGAAGCGGCCTCGGTCACAAAGCCCGAGCGCAGCGAGTGCGCCGAGAAATCTCCCTCCAACCCGGCCGCCTCGCAACGCTGCCTGACGATCTTGCGCACGGCGGCGTCGGACAGCGCTTCGCCCACATGCCCGCCACGGCGCACGCGCCGGAAGATCGCGCCATCGCCAATCGCTGCCGCCTTTAGCCAGGCCTCCAGCGCCGCGCCCGCCGCGCCGATCACCGGCTTGGCGTTGTCCGGCAGGTCGGCTCCGGCCTGGTTGGTCTTGGACCAGCCCAGTTGATAGACGAACTCGCCCGGCGCGAGGCGCCGCAGGTTGGCCAGCGTGGCGCCCGCCACCTCGGAGCGCCGCCGGCCACCGCTGGACCAGGCGAACAGCAGCAGCGCACGGTCGCGCACGCCGATCAGCGAATCGTCGCAGGTCTCCAGCAGCCGGGATAACGGCTCACGCGTCAGCGCCGCCTTGCGCGCCGGGCGCTCGCCGCGCTTGGCATAGGCCCGGCGCGTGCGCGCCACCAGCTCACGCACGGCCGGGTCGGCACAGGGGTTATCCAGGTTTTCCAGCCGATGCGCCTTGGCAATCACGGCCAGCCGGTGCATCAGCGTGGCCAATGCCGGCGGGCCTGTACGCGCCTTGAGTCCGCTGGCGACCAGTGCCGCGTCGATGGCCGGCGGCAATTCGCTGACCGGGCCCTGGGGCGTGGTCCGCGTGGCGTGGTCTACGACAAACTGGATGATGACCGCCGGCTGCAGGGGAAGGGCGATCGGCTGGCCGTAGCGCAGCGCGAACCAACCTGCCCAATACCGTAGGGCGGAACGATAGCTGGCCACCGTGTTGGCGGATTCGCCCTCGCGGTACAGCGCTTCGGCGGCCTGGCGGCCCAGCGGGTCGAGTTCGGACGGGCGCAGCGGCGCGGGAAAATCGGCATGAGCGAGCTTCAGGCTGGAGGAATCGGGGTGCTTTGGCGAGTTTTCGGCCTTGTCACCGAGGAATAAGAGGGACTCTTGAGAAGTCATAATAAATATGATGTATGCTGTATTAAATTATACACCAACACCAGATAAGGCGCGATAACCATTCATTATCGTGCCTTATCTTTGCGGCGAGATCCAACGCCGCCAAAAAACTTGCCCGGACCATGCAAAACGCCAATCTGCCCGCCACGCGCTCCCGTTCCATCACCCAGCAAGATGTCTGGCAAGCCGCCGATGCCTTGCTGCTGGCCGGCCAGCGCCCCACCATCGAACGGATCCGGCTGCATCTTGGGCGCGGCTCGCCAAACACCGTCAGCCCGCACCTGGATGCCTGGTTCGCCGGGCTGGGCGCCCGTTTGCAGGACCCGCAGGCGTTTGCGGCGCCAGCGAACCTGCCTGAGCCGGTGAACCAGGCCGCACGCTATCTATGGGATGCGGCACAAGCCGAGGCCCGGGCCACCGTGTCGGCGAGCTATGCCACGCGAGAATCGGAACTGGCGCTGGCGAGGGCAGCCGTCGAGGCGGAGCAGGCCGCGCTGGCGCAGGAGCGCGCCATCCTGATGACAAAACTGGACGCGGCCGACAACGCCCTGGCCGAACTGGCGCGCGCCCGCGATGAAGCCAGCGAACGCGCCGCCCGCGCCGAGGCGCAACTGGTGGCGCAGCAAGCGGAGAACGACGCCATGCGTGCCGCGCTGGGACGCGCGCAGCAAGAGAAGGACGCGCTGCTGCGCGATACCGCTAGCCAGCGCGCCGCCTGGGACAAGGAGCGCGAAACCATGGCGGATCGATTTGGCGCCAATGAGCGGCGCATGGCGCTGGAACTGGACGGCGCGCGGGTAGCGCTGCGCGAAGGGCAGCGTCAGTTGGACAACGAGCGCAAGGCGGCCCAGCAAAAGCTGGTGGACGCGGCCGAAGCCGCGGGGCGGCAGGCCGAGGAACTGGCAAAGGTAGGGAATGCCGTGGCTGTGCTGGACGAGCGGGTCCGGCAGCAGGATGGCTTGCTGGCCGAGTACCGGCAGCAATTGGAAAACCGGGGAGAGCCGGACGCGGATATCGCGCGGGCAGCACGCCCGCCAATACGAAAGAGTCGCCCGATCAGGCCCGCCCGGCCACCGAGATTCAAGGTGTGAGGAGGGTCTATCCTGATGCTAGATCTAGCATTGACAGTAGGGCGCAACCGGTTGAATTTATTGGAAATCTCCGGAATATTTCCACACCGGAACACCTAACACCTGACATTTGGACATGCCGATAAGCCATTGATCTTCATGCATTTCCATGACCCGACTCCTTTACGTCCCCCTTAGCAAGTGCTTCTGGATTTTCCCGCTCGTGGTCTTCGGCAGCGCATCGACAAAGTGATACCGGCGCGGCCGCTTGTAGGCAGCCAGGCGGTCGCCATGCACCAGGAAGCCGTCGAGCAATGCCGCGGTAGCTTGTGCCCCGGGCTTGACCACCACGTAGGCGCCGACAACCTGTCCCCAGGTAGCATCCGCCTCGCCGATGACCGCCACTTCCAGCACGGCAGCGTGCTCGATCAGCGCATCCTCGACTTCCCGCGGATACACGTTCTCGGCGCCCGAATTGATCATGTAGTCGATGCGATCGCGCACCCACAGGTAGCCGTCCTCGTCCAGGCTGCCGAGGTCGCCGGTGTGGTACCAGCCGTGGGCCAGGGCGCGCGCATTGGCATCCGGGCGGTTCAGGTAGCCGGCCATCATGCACGGGCCGCGCACCAGGATCTCGCCGACTTCTCCGGGTGCGCAAGGCTGGGCCGGATCGGTCGGGGCGTCGTCCTCGCGCAGCACTGCAACCACCAGGTCGTGATTGAGCGAGGGCAGGCCGGCCGAGCCGGCGTGGCTGAGCTGCTCATGCGGATACAGCACGGACATGCAGGGCCCCATCTCGGTGGTGCCATACACCTGCACCAAGCCCGCGCCAACCACGCGGTCCCACTCGCGGATCAGGTGCGGCGCCATCGATGCGCCGCCGTACTCCACCAGCCGCAGCGACGACACATCGCGCGCGTGGGCGTCCGGGTGGTTGAGCAGCATGCCGACCATGGTCGGCGCGGCGAAGAAGTGCGTGACTTTCTCGGCCTCGACCAGTTGCCAGGCCTCGCCGGCATCGAAGCGCCGCTGCAGCACCTGCGTGGCACCCAGCTGCAGGCGCGGCAGGAAGCTGGTGTGCAGCTCCGCCGTGTGGTTCAGCGGCGCAATCGACAAGCCCACGTCCTCGCGCGACAGCGTCATGGCCTGATGCATCATGGCGTTGTGCGCGAGCTTGCTGCGGTGCGTGTGCAGCACGCCCTTGGGGCGGCCGGTGGTGCCGCTGGTGTACATCAGGATGCAGGGATCGTTCTCAATCACGGCGATGCCGGGCGCGTCATGCGGCTGCCCCGCGGCCAGCGTGGCCAGGTGGTGCGTGGCAAAGGCCGGTGCCGGCTCGGGGTCCGCGTAGATCCAGCGTGTTGTGCCCGAGGCCAGCTCGGCGGCTTTTTCCACCACGGCGCAGCCTTCCTGCTCGAACAGCAGGGCGCTGGCCTTGCCGTCCTCCAGGATGAAGGCCAGTTCCTGCGCGGCCAGCCGGTAGTTGATCGGATTAAAGATCGCGCCTACCCGGGCCGCCGCCAGCATGCTGAAAACAAAGGCTGGCGTGTTGTAGAGGAACGCCGCAACCACATCGCCATGGCCTACGCCGATCGACAGCAGCGCATGGGCGTGGCGGTTCACCTGCGCGTCCAGCTCCGCATAGGTCCAGGTGCGGCGGCTCGGTCCCATGCCGGCGACCAGCGCGGTCTTGCGTGGCAGGTAGCGCGCGGGCCAGGAAAGGGTGTCGCCCAGGGTAAGGACGTGGCTCAAGGCAATGCTCCAACAGCGGGGGTGGGGGGGCGCCGGCGGGCAAGGCAAGCCGGCAAGAACGGCCGAAAGAAAGCGGTCGAATATAAAGCCAGCGTCTCTTTTTGGGAAATAACGATTTGCACTTTGCATATATGGATCCGCCAGGGCACCCTGCGCCGAAGCCAATTGACGCAAGACGTCATGCCCGCAACTCGCTATCGTGCCAGCAAGGCCGGCGAGCCATGACTCGCCGATGACAACGGCAATCGATGACTGAGACGAAAGGGGAAGCGCGTCCATGAACAAGCAAAGTCGGCAGGGCAAGGAAAACGTGCGGATAGGCGGCGCCTCCGGTTTCTGGGGCGACAGCGCAATCGGCCCGGTCCAGCTGGTGGACAAGGGCGACATCGACTACCTGGTGTTCGACTACCTGGCTGAGCTCACCATGTCGCTGCTGGCGGCGGCGCGGCTGAAGAATCCGGAAGCTGGCTATGCGCTGGATTTTGTCACCGGGGCCCTGCGCTCGGTGCTCAAGCCAGCCATGGAAAAGGGCATCCGCATCGTGAGCAATGCCGGCGGCGTGAATCCGCGGGCCTGTGCGGCGGCGGTGCGCAAGCTGGCCGAGGAGCTCGGCGTGACGGTGCGGGTGGCGGTGGTCGATGGCGACGACCTGCTGCCGCAGCTCGACGCGCTGCGCGAGGCAGGCACGCGCGACATGCAAAGCGGCGCCGCGATGCCGGCCCGCATCCTGACGGCCAACGCCTACCTGGGCGCCGTGCCGATCCGGGCCGCGCTGGATGCCGGCGCGGATATCGTGATCACCGGGCGCTGCGTGGACAGCGCGGTGACGCTGGGCGTGCTGATGCACGAGTTCAACTGGAGCCCCACCGACTACGACCTGCTGTCCGCGGGCAGCCTGGCGGGGCACATCATCGAGTGCGGCTGCCAGGCCACCGGCGGCCTGCACACCGACTGGGAGCAGGTACCGGACTGGGCCAATATCGGCTACCCGGTAGTGACCTGCCGGGCGGATGGCACCTTCCTGGTCGGCAAGCCGCCCGGCACCGGCGGGCTGGTCAGCCCGGCCACCGTCGGCGAGCAGATGCTATACGAGATAGGCGATCCGGCCGCCTACCTGCTGCCTGACGTGATCTGCGATTTCACCGGCGTCACGCTGCGCCAGGCCGGGACGGACCTGGTGGAAGTCCAGGGCGCCAAGGGCCGCCCGCCTAGCGCCAGCTACAAGGTCTCGGCCACCTATGCCGACGGCTATCGCTGCTCGGCGCAACTGACCATCGTGGGCTTCGATGCCGTGCGCAAGGCGCGCCGCAGCGGCGAGGCCTTCCTGGCACGCACGCGCGGCATGCTGGCACGGGCCGGGCAGCCGGATTTCACCGAGACCCGGCTGGACGTGCTGGGCACCGCCGCGGCCTTTGGCCCGCATGTGCCGCAACCTGCCTTGTTCGAGGCGGTGATGTGGCTGGCGGTGACGCATCCGGACAAGCGCGCGCTGGAGATGTTCGCGCGAGAGATTGCGCCGGCAGGCACTTCATGGTCGCCCGGCACCACCGGGGTAGGCGGGCGGCCATCCGTCAGCATGGCCATCAAGCAGTTTCCCTTCCTGGTGCCAAAAACGCGGGTCCAGCCCGCCGTGTGGCTTGACGAGCAGCCGGTGCCGCTGCCCGCGACCATGGCCTGCGCAAGCGATGCGCCAACTGGCACGGTGCCGGCGGCCGAGCCAGCCCGCGCGTCGACGCCATCTGCCGCTACCGAGCCTGCCGCAGACTGGGTCGATGTGCCGCTGATCCGGCTGGCGTACGGGCGTAGTGGCGACAAGGGCGATTTTTCCAACATCGGCATCATCGCGCGCGACGCCGCCTACCTGCCGCTGATCGCAGTGCAGTTGACAGAGGCTGCGGTGGCCGCGTTCCTTGCGCACAACGTCAAGGGCAGGGTGACGCGTTACTTCCTGCCCGGCATCGGCGCCTTCAACTTCCTGTGCGAGCAGGCGCTGGGCGGCGGCGGCATGGCGTCGCTGCGCAACGATCCGCTGGGCAAGGGGATGGGCCAGGTCCTGCTGGCCATGCCGGTGCGGGTGCCGCCGGCGCTGGCGCGGGCACTGGGCGCCTGAGCCAGGCCGGATGGGGTCTATCCCGATGCCGACGGCATGCGGCATGCGGCATCGGGATAAACCCCCATCCGGCGCCTCTTCAGCCGCCTTCGCTGGCATCATGACGCTGGCGCGCAAGGCCGCAGGGCGGCTGCCCGCGCGTTCTTGCCGAACCAGGCGCCAGCCGTCAGTCACATCAGCCACATCAGCCACATCAGCCACATCCGCCACGCGCGGCGCCGCGAACAGTGAGACCCAGATGCAGCCAGTTTTGCCATGCACACCGGACGCCACGGACCTGCCATGCAGGCGCCCGAGCGGAAGTTTCATGTGGATCGACCCCGACCGCGTGCTCTACGTTGGGCTGCTCGGCGCGCCGTCGGTGCGCTCGATCGGCGCCATCCTGCTTTATGTGGCGCTGGACGCGCCGTTTCGCCTGAGCGTGGCGGATGGCGAGTGGGAAACCGCCGAGATCGCCTTCGTGCCGCCCTACGCTGCGCACCGCATCGCTTCCGACAGCCGCAGCCTGTGCGGCTTCCTGATCGAGCCCGAGACCGTCGATATGTCCCGCTTGCCCCTGCCGCTGCGCGGTCCGGGCGGCGCACTGGCGGCCCCGCGGATGGCGCAGCATGCGCGCGACCTGATCACCCAGTTGCGCGGCATGCGGCGGCCGGAGCTGGGCGCCGGGCTGCTCGATGCGCTGCTGCTGGGCGAGCCGCTGGCGCCGCGTGCGCTCGATCGGCGCATCGATGCGGCGGTGCGTCAGATCAAGGCCGACCCGGGCGGGCGTAGCGCCGCCAGCGACCATGCGCGCGACGCCAACTTGTCGTTTTCCCGCTTCCTGCACCTGTTCAAGGAGGAGGTCGGCACGCCGTTCCGCACGTTCCGCACCTGGAAGCGCGCCCGCAGCCTGCTGCACTACGTCACCCAGGAGGCCAACCTGGCCGAGGTCGCGCTGGATACCGGCTATCCGGATTCCACGCACTTCAGCCACTCCATCCGCCGCGTGTACGGTCTCAAGCCGCGCGACATCTTCGCGGGCTCGCGCAAGCTCGCGCTGCATGGCCTGCCGCCAATGACTGCCTATCGCCCCGCGTAGCTGGCCAGGCGGCGATCACTTTGCACAAGACCAATGGCGCGCCGCGCGCCAGAATCGAAGCCATCGAACCTTGCCAAGCCTGCCGCCAACGGCAGCCGGATACGCCCCATGAAAGCAACCTGCCAGGACCTGCTGGACGAGTACCGCGAGCTGGCCGCCCTTTGCGCCACGCTCACCCCCGCGCAATGGCGCGAGCCAAGCGCCTTCTATGACTGGAGCGCCTGGGACGAGATCGCCCACCTGTGCTACTTCGACCAGACCGCGCTGCAGGCTGCCACCGACCCGCAAGCCTTCCTGCGCGACGCGCAAGCGCTCAATGCGCTGATGGCAGGAGGCGGGCATATCAGCGCCGTGGCGCGCGATACCTACGGCCACCTGGACGGCCCCGCCTTGCTGGCGTACTGGCAGCCACTGTACGAGCAGCTGGTGCGCACGCTGGCCGCGCTCGACCCCAAATCCCGCCTGCCCTGGTACGGTCCACCCATGAGCGCCCGCAGCTTTGCCACCGCGCGGCTGATGGAGACCTGGGCCCATGGCCAGGACATCTGGGATACGGCGGGCCAGGCCCGCGCGCCCACCGCCCGCCTCAAGCACATCGCGCATATCGGCGCCACCACCTACGGCTGGACCTTCGTCAACCGCGGTGAGCCGGTGCCGGGGCCCGCGCCTTATATCGCGCTGAGCGCGCCCGATGGCAGCGTGTGGACCTGGAACGAACCGCAGCAGGACAACTACGTGCGCGGCAGCGCGGAAGATTTCTGCCTGCTGGTCACGCAGCGCCGCCATCTGGACGATACCCGCCTGCAATACAGCGCCGGGCCGGCCCGGCAATGGCTGGCGCAGGCCCAGTGCTTCGCCGGGCCGCCCGCCACCGGGCCGGCTGCCGGCACGCGCGTGTTGCGCACGGCTTCGGCAGGGTGAACGGCACCGCAGCGCCCATTCAGGCCGCGCACGGCGAGCCGCTGGTCCCGGCGCTTGCCGCCGGGATCGACGCAGCGCTGCGCAAGCTCAGCGCCGACGCCGGCGAAACCTGCCTCTCCGAGCACGCCTTCGCCAACCTGTACCTGTTCCGGCAAGCGCACGCCTACCGCTATGTCGGCGGCGACTATCCGCATATCAGCGGTGTGACCTATGACGGCGCGCGCCACGTGCTGCCGCTGTTCGCGCTGGAAACCGCACCGGTTGACGTGCTGCGGGCGCTGCTGCGCGAGCACGCCTGCTTCTATCCGCTGTCCACGGCCCAGGTCGCGCGGCTCGACCCCGCCATCTTCACCTGGACGGCATCGCGCGCCGACGCTGACTATCTCTATCCCGCCGCCAACTTCACAGCCTATCGCGGCACGACGCTGGCCAAGAAGCGCAACCTGATGAAGCAACTGCTGGCCACGCATGCCGTCACCGCGCGCGCCTACCACCCGGGGCTGGCCGACCAGGCCCTGGCCGTGCATGAAGGCTGGATGCAAGCCAAGCACAAGGCGCACGGCGAAGCCGACGACACCCCCTGCGGCGAGGCCCTCCAACACGCCGAACGACTCGGCCTGGAAGGCTTCCTGTACGAGATAGCAGGGCAGCCCGTGGGTTTCGTGCTGGCGCAGGAGATCCGCCCAACGGTCTTCGCCATGCGCTTCGCCAAAGGCCTGGCAGCCTGCAAGGGCATCTACCAGTACATGTTCCACCACTTCTGCACGGCGTATCCACGCCCGGTAGCGTGGCTGAATTTCGAACAGGACATGGGGCTGGACAACTTCCGTCAGACCAAGCTCTCCTATGCGCCGAGCGCGTTGCTGCCGAAGTTCAGGGTGCAATTGCGGGTGAGTTGACGTACTTCCGGCATCTGTCACACAAAGGCATAAAAGCACAAAGGCACAAAGGCAGAACGGCGCGAAGCAGCACAGCCAGTTCTCGCAAGACCCTGCCGGCTCCCACCCCTACCATGGCTTCACACCGGCGCACCGCCCCTGAACAGTGAACCCACATGGCAAATATCGAATCCAGACTCTCCGCCGGCAGTGAAGCATTCCAGGCCAACCGTGCCGGCATGCTGGCACTGCTGGAGCGTATCCGCGCCTTCGAGCAGCGCGCCGCCAGTTTGTCCGCCGCCTCGCGCGAGCGCTTCGAGAAGCGCGGGCAGTTGCTGCCGCGCGACCGGCTGGCATTGCTGCTGGACCCGGGCGCACCGTTTATCGAGTTGTCGTCGCTGGCCGGGCTGGGGCTGGACAACCCCGACCTGGACAAGAGCGTGCCCGGCGGCGGCCTGATCGCGGGCATCGGCTTTGTGTCGGGCCTGCGCTGCATGATCAGCGCCTCGGACTCAGGCATCAACGCCGGCGCCTTGCAACCCAAGGGGCTGGACAAGCAGCTGCGGGTGCAGGAGATCGCGCTCGAGAACAAGCTGCCCTATGTGCAGCTGGTGGAGAGTGCCGGCGCCAACCTGATGACCTACAAGGTCGAGGATTTCGTGCGGGGCGGCAACCTGTTCCGCAACCTGGCGCGCCTGTCGGCTGCCGGGCTGCCGGTGGTGACGGTGACGCATGGCTCGTCCACGGCGGGTGGGGCTTACCAGACCGGCTTGTCGGACTACATCATCATGGTGCGCGGCCGCTCGCGCGCCTTCCTGGCAGGCCCGCCGCTGTTGATGGCAGCGACGGGCGAAGTGGCCACCGAGGAGGAGCTCGGTGGCGCCGTGATGCATACCTCGGTCTCCGGCCTGGGCGACTACCTGGCCGAGGACGACCGCGATGCGCTGCGCATCGCCCGCGAGATCCTGGGCAAGATCGACTGGCACCGCGACCAGCCCGCCGCCGCGCCGCGCAGCTACAAGCCGCCGCGCTTTGATGCCGAGGAGCTGCTCGGCGTGATGCCGATGGACCATAAGCGGCCGGTCGACATGAAGGAGGTGATCGCGCGCATTGCCGACGATTCCGACTTCCTGGAGTTCGGCGAGAACTACGGCGGCGCCACCGTATGCGGCCATATCAAGATCGAGGGCTGGCCGCTGGGCATCATCACCAACAACGGCCCGATCGATCCGGCCGGCGCGACCAAGGCCACGCACTTTATCCAAGCCTGCTGCCAGTCGCGCACGCCCATCCTCTACCTGAACAACACCACCGGCTTCATGGTGGGCCGCAGCTATGAGGAAGCCGGCATCATCAAGCACGGCTCCAAGATGATCCAGGCGGTGAGCAACGCCACCGTGCCGCAGATCACGATCTATTGCGGCGCGTCGTTCGGCGCGGGCAACTACGGCATGTGCGGGCGCGGCTTCCACCCGCGTTTCTGCTTCTCCTGGCCCAATGCCAAGACCGCCGTGATGGGCGGCGAGCAGGCCGCGCGCACCATGGCCATCGTGACCGAGGCCGCCATGAAGCGCAAAGGCGGGCAGGCCGATGCCGACCAGCTGGAAGCACTGCAGAAAGGCATCGTCGAGCGTTTCGACCGCCAGATGAGCGTGTTTGTCACCAGCGCCCACGTGCTGGACGACGGCGTGATCGACCCGCGCAATACGCGCGCGGTGCTGGCCAATGTGCTGGCGGTCTGCCGCGAGGGCGATGCCAGGACGCCGCAAGCCATGCAATTCGGGGTTGCGCGGCCCTGACGACCAGCGACTCAGCCAGAACAGACATGCAAAAGAACGAACGGAGACCAGCGACATGCTACTGACACCCGAACACGAGGCGCTGCGCGCCACCATCAAGCGATTTATCGCCGAGCAGATCAATCCGCACGTGGACGCCTGGGAAGAGGCCGAGATCTTCCCCGCGCATGACGTCTTCCGCAAGATGGGCGATCTGGGCCTGCTGGGCCTGTCCAAGCCGGAAGAGGATGGCGGCATGGGGCTCGATTACTCCTACAGCGCGGTGCTGGCGGAAACGCTCTCCGACATCAACTGCGGCGGCGTGCCCATGGCCATCGGGGTGCAGACCGACATGGCTACCCCGGCCCTGGCCCACCACGGCAGCGCGGAGCTGCGCCGCGAATTCCTGGCGCCCGCGATCCGCGGCGAGTACGTGGCCTGCTTGGGCGTCTCGGAGGTGGGCAGCGGCTCCGACGTGGCCTCGATCAAGACCACTGCAAGGCGCGACGGCGACGACTACATCATCAACGGCGGCAAGATGTGGACCACCAATGGCACCCAGGCAGACTTCTGCTGCGTGCTGGCCAATACGTCGGACGGAGCGCCGCACCGCAACAAGACGCTGATCGTGGTGCCAATGAAGACCCGCGGCGTTTCAGTGGCCAAGAAGATCCGCAAGATCGGCATGGACTCGTCCGATACCGCGCAGCTGTACTTCGACGACGTGCGGGTGCCGCAGCGCTACCGCATCGGCGAGGAAGGCATGGGCTTTACCTACCAGATGGAACAGTTCCAGGTAGAGCGCCTGTGGGGCGCGCTCAGCTCCGCCAGCCGATGCGCCAAGGCGATCGATCTCACCATCGAGTACACCCGCGAGCGCAAGGCATTTGGCCGCTCCATCCTGGACAACCAGTGGGTGCACTACACCTTGGCCGAGCTGCAGACCGAGGTCGAAGCGCTGCACGCCCTGTGCTGGCGCGCCGTGGAGATGATGGTGCGCGGCGAGGATGCCACCCGCCTGGCCACCATGGCCAAGCTCAAGGCCGGCCGGCTGTCGCGTGAGGTGGCGGACCGCTGCCTGCAGTTCTGGGGCGGCATGGGCTACGTGCTGGAGAGCCCGATCTCGCGCATTTTCCGGGACGGGCGGCTCACCTCCATCGGCGGCGGCGCCGACGAAGTCATGATGCAGATCCTGTGCAAGTTCATGGGCACCTTCCCCCAGTCGAAGTAAGCGTTCAAAGCTAAAGACAAGAGAGCAGACCAGGCCACCATGAAGCAGCCCACGCCATTCCAAAAGATCCTGATCGCCAACCGGGGCGAAATCGCCTTGCGCGTGATGCGCAGCGCCACCGCGCTGGGCTACCGCACGGTGGCGGTCTACTCCAGCGCCGACGCCGGCGCGCGCCATGTCCAGGAAGCCGGCCAGGCGGTGTATATCGGCGAGGCGCAACCGGCGCAGTCCTACCTGCGCATCGACGCCATCATCGAGGCAGCGCGGCGTTGCGGCGCCGATGCCGTGCATCCCGGCTACGGCTTCCTGGCGGAGAATGCCGCTTTTGCCCGCGCCTGCCGCGAAGCGGGGCTGGTATTCATCGGCCCGTCGGCCGAGTCCATCGTGGCCATGGGCAACAAGGCCGGCGCCAAGCGGCTGATGATGGCCGCGGACGTGCCGTGCATCCCGGGCTACCAGGGCGAGGACCAGGACGAGGCGCGCCTGTGC
Organism: Cupriavidus sp. GW823-FHT07A04; assembly: GCF_058794615.1. Lineage (NCBI taxonomy): Bacteria > Pseudomonadati > Pseudomonadota > Betaproteobacteria > Burkholderiales > Burkholderiaceae > Cupriavidus > Cupriavidus sp. GW823-FHT07A04. The sequence continues at coordinate 4,176 of NZ_JBXAHA010000002.1, read as the reverse complement.
GCCGAGGCCGAGCGCATCGGCTTCCCGGTCATGATCAAGGCCACGGCAGGCGGGGGCGGGCGGGGCATGCGGCTGGTGCCGCACGCGCGGGCCTTTCCCGAGCTGCTGCGCAGCGCGCGCTCGGAAGCGCAGGGCGCCTTCGGCGACCCCGAGGTGATCCTGGAGCGGGCCGTGGTGGAACCGCGCCATATCGAGATCCAGATCCTGGCGGACCGCTATGGCAACGCCATCCACCTGGGCGAGCGCGATTGCTCGGTGCAGCGGCGCCACCAGAAGCTGATCGAAGAGGCGCCATCGCCCGCGGTGAGCGCCGAGCTGCGGGCCCGCATGGGCGCTACCGCCGTGGCCGCCGTCAAGGCGATCGGCTACGAAGGCGCGGGCACGCTGGAGTTCCTGCTCGACCGCGACGGCAACTATTACTTCATGGAGATGAACACGCGGCTGCAGGTGGAGCATCCCGTGACCGAGGCCATCACCGGCCTGGACCTGGTGGCGCTGCAACTGCGGATTGCCGCAGGCGAGCCGTTGCCGCTCAAGCAGGAAGACGTGCGCTTTTCCGGCCACGCCATCGAAGTGCGGCTGTGCGCCGAAGACGCCGATCAAGGCTTTATGCCGCAAAGCGGCGAGATTACACTGTGGCAGGCCCCGTGCGCCTTGCGCGTGGAGCACGCGCTGGGCAGTGGCGCCACAATCCCGCCGTACTACGACTCCATGATCGCCAAGCTCATCAGCTACGGTGGTACACGCGACGAAGCGCGGCGCAAGCTGTCGCAAGGCCTGGCGGACCTGGTAGCGCTTGGCGTGACCACCAACCAGGTGTTCCTTGGCCGCTGCCTCGCCCATCCCGCCTTTGCCGGGGGAGAGGCCACCACCGCCTTCATCGGCCAGCACCAGGACGCGCTGCTGCAACCCGATGCGGCACTACGCCAGCGGGCCGCCGCGCTGGCGGCGCTGCTCCTGTATGAAACCTCGCCGGAGCGCCAGCCGGGCGAGCCAGCCGCGAGCCTGGCCCCCACGCTGCCCATCGGCCTGCGCTACCGGGTCAACGGGGCGGAGCATCAGGCCAGCCTGGCATATGGCGGAGGCAATCGCTTCGTGGTTGCCATGGGCGAGGCGCGCTTTGCCTTCGAGACCATCGCGTTAAGCGCGCATTCGGTACGTTTCAGCTGCGATGGCCTGGTCGAGAGCGCCACCTTCCATCGCGACGCCAGCACGCTGCTGCTGCACTACCAGGGCACGCCGCTGCGCATCGAGGACCACACCCGGGCCGCTGCCGCCAGGGCTGGCGAGGCTGCCGGGGACGGCAAGCTGCGCGCCTCGATGAATGGCCGCGTGGTCAACGTGATGGTGGCCATCGGCGACCAGGTCGAGGCGGGCCAGCCCATGGTCACGCTGGAAGCCATGAAGATGGAGCACATCCACGTGGCCCCGGCCGCCGGCCGGGTTGGCGCCGTGCACGTACAGGTTGGCGATCAGGCCGCCGCCATGCGCGTGATCGCGGAGATCGAGTTCGAGGCGCCGCCGGCGGAGCCGGTCAAGGCTGCCGCCTGAGCCCTCCGAGTGGCCTGAGCCTGTTGCCACGGCACCCATCAGACCGCTTCCCAACCCATAGCGACAGACTAACCAGCGGAGCACCATGAGCGAATCGGAAACCCCAGCCGTCCTCCATGAAAAACGCGGCGCCGCGTTCTGGATCACCATCAACCGGCCCGACAAGCGCAACGCCATCAACAAGGAAGTCGTGGCCGGCATCCGGGCGGGCTACCGCGCTGCGCACGCAGACCCCGCCATCCGCGCCATCGTGCTGACCGGTGCCGGCGACAAGGCCTTCTGCGCCGGTGGCGACCTGCAGCCAGGCAAGGGCTTTGCCTTCGACCTCTCGCAGCCTAATGTGGACTACGCCGACATGCTGCGCGAATCCCAGCAAGCCACGCTGCCCAGCATTGCGCGGATCAACGGCACCTGCATGGCCGGCGGCATGGGCTTGCTGTGCATGACCGATATGGCGGTGGCCGCCGAGAACGCCTTGTTTGGCCTGCCGGAGGTCAAGGTGGGCGTGTTCCCGATGCAAGTGCTGAGTCTGCTGCAAACGCTGGCGCCGCCCCGGCTGGTGCGCGAGTGGTGCATCAGCGGCGAGCCGTTTTCCGCCGCCGAGGCCAAGGCCGCCGGCCTGGTCAACCACCTGGCCGCGCCGGGCGAGCTGGACGCGCGCACCGAATGGCTGGTCGCCCGCGTGGCCGACAAGTCGCCCACCGCCATCCGGCGCGGCAAGTACGCCATGCAAGCCATGGCGTCGATGAGCTTTCCCGAAGGCATCGCCTATACCGAAAGCCAGATCGCGCTGCTGGCGATGACCGAAGACGCGCGCGAAGGCCTGGCCGCCTTCAACGAGAAGCGCAAGCCGGTCTGGACCGGCAGGTAAAACAACCGGCGAGGCGCGCGCCGGGCAGGCCGCGCTGGCGGTGTCTGCAACGACTGAACAAGGTAGCAGCCTATGAACAATGCATCGTCGACAACATCGTCCACCCAAGCGGACAGCGCCGCCTTCCTGGCGCTCGGCATGGCGCAATGGCTGCGCCGCCGCGCTGCGCGCAGCCCCCGCAGCCCCGCGCTGACCTGCGCCGGGCAGACCTGGACCTATGCCGAGCTGGTGGCCGACGCCCAGAAGGTGGCTGCCGTGCTGGCGGCGGGCGGCGTCGGACGCGGCCAGCGCGTGGGCTACCTGGGCCTGAATGACCCGCTGTTCCTGGTGACGCAGTTCGCCTGCGCCTGGCTGGGCGCCATCTTCGTGCCGCTCAATTTCCGGCTCACCGGGCCGGAGCTGGCCTTTATCCTTAACGATGCCGGCGTGCATACGCTGTTTGCCGATGAAGACTACGCCGGCCTGATCGATGAAGCGCGCCCGACGCTGGAGTGCCAGCGCTACCTGCGCCGCACCGATGCGCCGGGCTGGGAAGGCCTGTTGTCGCGGATGGCGCAAGCCGATGCTGCGCTGCCGCCCGTGTCCACCGATCCGGACGATATCGCCGCGATCATGTACACCTCGGGCACCACCGGACACCCCAAGGGCGCCATGCTCACGCATGGCAACTTCTGGGCCAACAACCTGAACGTGATGATGCTGAGCGACCTCGCCAGCACCGACGTCGCGCTCAATTTCGCGCCCCTGTTCCATGTTGGCGGCATGTGCTGCGTGAGCTTGCCCATCCTGATGGCGGGCGGCCATCTCGTGCTGCAGCGCAGCTTCGACCCCGCAGCCGTCATGCAGGCGGTGGCCGAGCACCGGGTGACGGTCAGCTTCGCGGTGCCCGCCATGCTGCTGTTCGTCAGCCAGCACCCGGATTTCGCGCAGGCGGACCTGTCCAGCCTGCGGACCATTTCGGTCGGCGGCGCCCCCATGCCCGAGCCGCTGCTGCGCCTGTTCGCCGGGCGCGGCATCCCGGTCAACCAGGGCTACGGCCTGACCGAGACCGCCGCCGCGACGACCTTCCTGGCCCCGGAGCGCGCGCAGGACAAGCTCGGCTCCTGTGGCACGCCGGCCATGATGACCGAAGTCTGCATCCGCGACTTCGACGGCAAGCCACTGACCGAGCCGCAGGCCCGCGGCGAGATCTGCGCGCGTGGCGGCAACATCATGAAGGGCTACTGGAACCGCCCGGAAGCCACCGCCGCGGCGTTCTACGAAGGCGGCTGGTTCCGCACCGGCGACGTCGGCTATGTCGACGAAGAAGGCTTCCACTACGTCTGCGACCGCCTGAAGGACATGGTGATCACCGGCGGCGAGAACGTCTACCCGGCCGAAGTCGAAAGCGTGCTGTACGAGCACCCGGCCATTGCCGAAGTCGCCGTGATCGGCGCGCCCGACGAGCGCTGGGGCGAGCATGTGGTTGCCGTGGTGGCGCTCAAGCCGGGCGCCAGCCTGACGCTGGAAGCCCTGCAGGCGTTTGCGGAGCCGCGGCTGGCGCGGTACAAGCTGCCGCGGGCGTTGCGGGTGGTGGCGGCGTTGCCGCGTAATCCTACGGGGAAGGTGTTGAAGGTGAGGTTGAGGGAGATGGGGGAGGGGTAAGGGTGTTGGGTGGTGCATGGCGGGTTTGCTGTCTCTTTTAGCGGCGTTGGTTTTTGCACCCAAGGGCCATACGACATCCCCCTGCGGGGGCTGCCGGTCACTCTTCTTTG